>JBFFBS010000027.1:0-25315 GCA_041560295.1 Syntrophobacteria bacterium
AATGTATCTCTTTCAACCGGTTCCCGTCCTGCAGCACGAATCAAACCTTGTAATTCATCCGGTGTGAGGGCCTCGGCACTCTGGGCACCGGCCATATGGCCAATACGCTCCTCCATGACCGTACCATCCAGATCGTCGGCGCCGAAATGGAGGGCGATCTGGGCCATCTTCACCCCGAGCATAATCCAGTACGCTTTGATATGAGCAAAATTGTCCAAAAGCAAACGAGACACTGCTATTGTTTTCAGATCGGTAAAACCGGTCCTTGGCTGCAGATCAGAGAAGTCTGTGTTAGCGGTTTGAAAGGCGAGGGGGATGAAGGTTATGAAACCGCCGGTTTCATCCTGCGCCTCTCTGAGAGCCAGCATGTGGTCAACTCGCTCATCTGCGGTCTCCACGTGCCCATACAAAAGGGTGGCATTGGAGCGCATACCCATGAGGTGAGCTTCCTTGGCCACCTGAAGCCAGCCATCGCTGTTCAACTTTTCCGGACAAAGAAGCTGCCGAACCCGATTGCTGAACACCTCGGCACCACCACCGGGCAGAGCTTGAACTCCCGCCTCTTTAAAGGCCTGCAAAACTTCAGAGACGCTCAACCGTTCATTGTGAGCCAGATGGGCCACCTCTACGGCTGTAAACGCCTTTATAACAGATTCAGGCCTCACCTTCTTGATCTCACCAATGAGGTCCAGGTAGTAAGAGAAGGGGAGATCGGGATGACAGCCACCCACCACATGAATCTCCCTAATGGGCTCGTTCAACCTCTCCCTGACCTTATTCAGCACTTGATCGACGCTCAGGACAAAGCCGCCCTCTTCACCTTGACGCCTGCTAAAAGCGCAGAATGTGCAGCCGTTAACACAGACATTGCTATAGTTAATGTGCTGGTTGTAGACCCAGTAGGTTTTCTCACCGTGCAACCGCTCTCGCACCAGGTTAGCCAGAAACCCAACGGCCAGAAGATCGTTGGACTGAAACAATCGCAATCCGTCATCCCGGGAGAGACGATGTTCTGCCATGACCTTGTCGTATATGTCAGCAAGCTCGCTTTTCTGCACCCACCGTTTTGCGATATCCGCGCTATGTTCAGAAATCATTGACAAGCTTTCCATGTGTTGCCTCGCAGAGATTTCACCACAAAGGACAGAGGGAATAGAGCTAGATTATTTTTCATTGCGAATTACGGATTTCGAAATTTCAACCCTATGCCTTATGCTCCATGCTCTTTGCGGCGGGTTCACCGCCAGGTGACCCGCCACCTGCCATTCCCAGTCGCACCAGCTCAATGCAATTGTTTATCCTCTCCTCGATTACCTTTTCTTCCGCCTGGTAGAGCCCCAATCCTGAATCCATATAAGCCACGCAGTAAGCTTGAAGGAAGCGGTCCAGCACTGCATCAAGAAAAAAAGCCGCCAACTCCGGATCAAGATCTTCTCTGAGTTGGCCAGTGGTTACTCCCTCCTCTATTATAGGCCTTAGGTAGTCTATGGAGAACAAGCGTATGGTCTTGAGGAGGTCAGCTCTGAAAGGAAAATCTTCCTGGAAGAGCATTTTAAGGTAAATCTGATAGATCCTCGGGTATCGCCGGATAAAGTAAATTCCTGCCTGCAATGACTTGGCAAGACGGATGAAGAAGTCTTCTCCCTCGGTCCCTGCCTTCACTCCTTTGAGGCTCCTTTTCACCAGAGCCACAGCGTGTTCAAAAATGTGAAAATATAGATTTTTCTTACTACCGAAGTACTGAAATATAGAACCCTTAGCGATGCCAAGGCGCCCAACCATCCGGTTGATGCTGGCCTTCTCATAGCCACAGCGTGAGAACTCGTCTATGGCCACATCCAGAATGCGCTCCTTTTTATCGAAGGGCAGCTTGGTAAAGGTTGGACGGACGTAAGTGCTTTCCTCCAGGCTCATCGGGAGTGTCTCCACTTGCGAACAACAAAATGACCAGGTGGTCATCATAGGGAGCTCGTACGTGGCTGTCAAGATTTTTCATGCAAAAATAAAGAATCCGGGCTAAAGGACCCGGCTTTGGTCTACCCCCTGAGGGGTATTTTGGGGTCTTTCCTTCATGCAGAAGTCTGCTGAAGTGATGGAGTCAATAAAATCTCAAACTCCAAGCACCAAATCTCAGGTTTCAGTGTTCAGATTTCAGTTTCTATGTTTTTTCCTGACACCTGAAACCTCCATAAAGGCTCGCAATCTTTACCGGCAATCCCGCCACGGGCGGGACTGACATGGCCCAATACTCGCCGGCTCTGGCCGGTTGACATGGTCAGCAATCTATGTATAAGGTTGCCACGTTTGCACCAACCATTGGCCTGCAGATAAAGCCTTTACGGTGATCTCAGACATCATCCATCATCCAACAATATCCTGAGTTCTGCGAGAACATTGGCCACGAGGGAGCGCAATGACTCGAGGAGAGAAAGCGCGCGAATCTATAGCGACTATAAATACATTCTTCTCTCTCATTGATTCAGGAGATCTCTTCACCGCGTCGGATCCTTTATTCCACAGAAAACTCCGAAGCGACGTGCTTGCTGCCCTGTCTTACGTGCTCTACTGGGGTCGCCACATCCTGGAAGAGACCAGAGGGTTAAGCTGGCCTTACGATGGTCTGCAAAAACGCTATCACATCCTGAGCGAACTGGCCGAAGAAGAAAAAAATAGCTCTCTGCAGCGACAGGCCCTATTTTTTCTCGCCTTGTTGCCTTTTCCAAGACAATGGTCCAATTTATTCAAGGTTGAAGAGTTGTATCGCGACGATGTGGAAATCAGAGCGTTCCTATCAGAAGAAAAACAGAAAGTCTCTGATAGGCTGCAGAAGAAGGTGCAGAAAGTATACAAGCTAAGACACTTTTGCCAGGTCCTGAAAGCTCCGGGAAAAGAAAACGAAAAGGGGGTTCTTCGGATTTTCGCGCTCCCCTACCTCATGGCAAATTACAAATTATTTCAGAAACTTAACCGCAGATATATACTCTATGTCGAACCCCCATGGGGAGTGGTTTTTCGCCACACCTGGTTGCGAAACTTATGCACGGCGGAAGATGCATCTGTTTTTGGGGTTGGCACTGCCGAAGACATCCTTTTTCTGAACAGTCAACCTCAGATGGTGCCCACCCCCCTGTCCCACGGAGACTATCTCGCAGAAAATGATGCAGTGGTTCTTGAGCAACGGAAGGAATACGATCTCGTATTTAACTCCACCTATGACGACATCCCTCGCAAAAGACATGAACTGATGTTAGAACTACTGCAACATCAGCTCTTGATAGATATGAAAGCTCTTTTTCTCGGAAGAGGTAAAGAAAAAAACGTGAACTATTTCAAGCGCTTAGTTGCCGAGGCCGATCTGGAAGGTCGGGTAACCGTGATGGCAAACATATTGAGGCAAGATATTCCGAGTCAACTGGGTCGGTGTAAAATGGGCGTTCACTTATCACTCAATGAGAATGGTTGCCGATGCCTGTACGAATACTTTAGGTCAGACCTACCCTGCGTCATCTCTTCATCCATGCCCGGGACCCACCTGGACATCATGAATGCGCAAACTGGTATGGCGGTGACCGACAGTGAGCTCCCTGAGGCCATCGCAACCGTTTTAACTCATCGAGACCGATTTGCCCCTCGGAAGTGGTTCTTGGAGAACTCAGGCAGCTCGAGGTCGAGCCAGAAACTCAATCAGTTTCTCAAACAACTCTTCAAGAAGCTGGGCTATGCCTGGCAAGCTGATATAGTACCCTTGCTCAGCGGCGGACCAAATCGTTATGCCAATCCCTCTGATTACGAACGCTTCAGGGAAGAGTTCCTGTGGATTTTTGATTGTTTCAAGAATGTCGACGATATTCCTTTCAAAATTGTGGTGGACTGACTCCAGCATTAACAAAAGCCCCGTCGAGAAAGGAAGTGAATGCAGTCCGCCAACTAGTTCCCCTCCCCTGGCGGGAGGGGATAAAGGGGAGGGGGACCTAATCGCATAGAGCAAAGAGCGTGGCGTTCAGGGTCTAAAGGTTATCGGACAGCCCTTTTAGGAGGATTGATTATGATCATCGAACAAATCACCGTGGGTGAGATGGAAGTATTCTGTTATGTAATCGCTTGTGATGAGACCAGAGAGGGTGCAGCTATTGATCCTGCGGGGGACAGAGATGACATAGAGAAAATCATCTCGGTTCTCGAGGAAAAGGATCTTACGTTGTCTTACATTATTAACACCCATGGCCATGCTGATCACACCTTTGGCAATCAGCTCCTGGCTAGCCGCACTGGTGCCAAGACAGTGATGCATGAATTGGATGACGATTTGTTTACCACCGAGGAGGCTAAGGCATGGGCCGCGGCATTCGGGCTTTCAGCTGCGCCACCGGTTGATATTCGGATCACTGACGGTTACAGACTTCCCCTGGGCAAGTTGACCCTGGAGTTCATCCACACACCAGGACATACTCCGGGAGCAGTATGTGTGCTGGTAGAAAACAATCTTATCACCGGTGACACTCTTTTTGTTGGTGCTGTCGGACGCACCGATCTGCCGGGGGGGTCCATGGAAACACTGCTCAATTCCATCAAGGAAAAACTGCTGCCCCTCCCCGAAGACACCGTGGTATGGCCCGGACATGATTACGGCGATCAACCCACCTCTACCCTGGGGCGGGAGAAGGAGACGAATCCGTATATTACTGATTTTATTTTGGACACGTGAGCCTTGAAACCATTTGTCCAACGACACGGAGATCAGCGATATCGACGTGTCACCCCATCTCCGTGCCGCCGCGTCAGCCGCAAGCTAATAACTCATATGTTAAAAAAGGAAAACCTATGCCAAAGACAGTCTACTACACCCATCTTGCCTCCCCCTGGGGCCCCTTGTTTCTGGCTGGTACTGAAAAGGGTATCTGTTCATGCCAGTTCCTGCACGGCAAGGATATCTCAAGCCTCATCTCCCAGTTGCGGGAAAAGCCCCACCATGTGGCGCAAGAAAATGCACTCCCTCTAGCCTCAGCCATCGACGCTTTAGAACAGTATTTTTCAGGTGAAACGAAGGCTCTGAGACATAGTTTGGATCTTCAGGGCACCCCCTTCCAGTTCCTGGTTTGGTCAGCACTGCAGGAGATTCCCCTGGGCAAAGTTACCACCTACGGAGAGATCGCCGGTCAGATTGGCAGGCCGCGGGCGGCCCGAGCAGTGGGTCAGGCATGCGGAAGCAACAATGTGGTTCTCTTTGTCCCTTGCCACCGGGTGGTGGCTGCTCATGGTAAATTGGGAGGCTTTGGCGGAGGCCTTAGTCTAAAGAAGGCCCTTTTACATCATGAGGGGGTCAGTGTGAAGCATGAGGGATGGAATGAAAGAAGAGGACGCGGCGACGTGGAGAGACGGCGAAGTAGGGAATGATCAGTTATTCCTGGAGTGGGTTAGGCTTTCTTCTTCCTTATATTGAAATCTAACTACTCGAATCTCACGCTATGCGCTATGCGCCATGCGCTTGGCGAGTTTTCAGCCAAAGAACGTGTCCACTTCATGTTTCAGTTCACGCTGCATTAATTCTGTCAGCGCTTTTTCTGCTGGTTGGTCCTCATAAAGAATGCGGTATATTTGCTCGCAAATGGGCATCTCAATTCCCTGTTGCTGAGCCAGGTTATGAACCGAGAGCGTGGTTTTGACCCCCTCAGCCACCATTTTCATCTCGGCAAGTATCTCTGCAAGTTTTTTCCCCTGGCCAAGCTGATATCCCACAGTGCGGTTGCGGCTGAGATCACCGGTACAGGTGAGAACCAGATCACCCACACCAGCGAGTCCCAGAAAAGTCAGCGGGTGGGCCCCCATACTGGTGCTCAGGCGGCTCATTTCGGCCAATCCCCTGGTCATCAGCGCCGCGCGGGTGTTGTAACCCAGGCCGAGGCCATCGGTGATGCCGGCAGCCAAGGCTATGATATTCTTCAGCGCCCCGCCCAATTCCACACCAATCACATCTGTACTGGTGTATGCCCTGAAAAAATCAGTGGAGAAAAGCCTTTGTATTTCCTGGGCTACTTCCTTGGAAGTGGAGGCCACTGTGACTGCCGTGGGCACCTTCTGAACCACTTCGCGGGCAAAGCTAGGGCCTGAAAGCACTGCGTACTCCCAGTCCATGCCGGCCGGCATGACCTCATCCCAGACCCCGGACATGGTTTGCAAAGACTCATTTTCAATACCCTTGGTGGCGCTCACTATCACAACCGGTCCCTGCAAAAATTCAAGCATCTGCATGGCAACGCGCCGATGCACGTGGGAGGGCACGGCCATGAGCACAATCCGCTTCCCGGCCAGCACCGTCTCCAGGCTGTTGCTTGGCTCGAGCAGTGGTGCAAGTTGTACCCCCGGTAGATAGAGCGTATTTTCTCTGGACCTTTGCATTTCTTCGCAAAGGTCCTCTTCGAAGACCCAGAGGGTGACGGCAATACCCTTTTCGGCCAGGAGATTAGCGAGTGCGGTTCCCCAGCTACCGCCGCCCACCACGGCCACAGCCTCTGTGAAGCCCTTTTGAGTATGCTGTTCGTCCATCGTCATTTCTCATTTCGCATTGCTCAATTCGCATTTAACATTGAAGACTCTCAGATGACGTTACCTGTAACATTTGAGTACAATGCCAGATGTTAAATGATAGATGCGCAATGTGAATTGTCCCTCTGACCCCTTACTCTATGCTCGATGCCTTTTCAAATTCGCAATCCGCAATCCGAAACCGTGAACCCGCCCGAAGGACAAATCCGAAATTACAAAAGTGCCTAGTCTTCACTGCCCGCCGTTTCATCCCCTGCTGGCTCCTCCTCTTCCTCAGACTCTGCCAAAAGGGCCATATCCACCACTCTTTCATCTTCTGGGATGTTAATGAGGCGAACTCCCTGGGTAACCCGACCAATTGTGGAAATCTCATTGACCTTCATTCTAATGAGAAGACCACGATCAGTGATAAGCATGATTTCATCATTATCACTAACCTGCCGAAAACCAACCACGGGGCCATTTCTCTCGGTTGTCCTCATGCTCAGCACCCCTTTGCCTCCCCGGCGACGAAGGGGATATTCCTTGGTCCGGGTGCGTTTGCCGTACCCATTTTCGCTCACCGTTAGAATAGTGGCCTCTTCACTCACCACCTCCATGCCCACCAGGGAGCTGCCGTCCACATTCATGCCCTTGACCCCTCGGGTCACCCGACCTATGGGCCGAATTTCCTCTTCACGACAGCGAAGAGCTTTCCCCGCCTGAGTGGTAAAAAATAGTTGTTGTCTGCCATCTGTGAGCCGAACATTGATGAGCTCGTCATCCTCGTCTATTTTCAGTGCTATGATGCCTCCGGCTCGTGGTTTGCCATAGGCCATAAGTTCAGTCTTCTTGACCACACCTTTTCTCGTGGCCATTACCACGTACATGTCGGTCTCAAATTCCCGCACCGGCAGTATGGTGGCCACCCGCTCCGCCTCCTTCAGTTGCAGCAGGTTAACGATAGCCTTTCCCCGCGCCAAAGGACCGGCTTCAGGCAACTGATACACCTTCAACCAATGGATGCGTCCAAGGTTGGTGAAAAAGAGGAGGGAGTCATGGGTCGAAGCCACAAAAAGAAGTTCAACGAAATCTTCCTCACGTGGCCTGGTACCTGATCTCCCTTTGCCACCTCGCCGCTGGCTTCGGTAGATTTGAACTGGACTCCTCTTGATGTAGCCGGCGTGGGAGACCGTGACCACCATGTCTTCCTCGGTGATATAATCTATCAGGTCCAACTCCTGGACGTCCCTGACAATTTCCGTGCGCCTGCCGTCTCCATACTCTTCTTTGAGTTCTATGAGCTCTTGGCGCACCACGCTCATTAAGAGGCTTTCATCTTGCAGAATTTTGCGCAACCGGGCAATCTCATCAAGAATTTTGCGGTGCTCCTCCAATATTCGCTGGCGCTCGAGCCCGGTGAGTCTTTGCAACCGCATCTCCAAAATGGCCTGAGCTTGCTTCTCAGAAAGTTCGTATTCCACCATCAACTGAGCCTTGGCCTCCTTGGGGTTCGGCGCCTTCTTAATGAGCTCAATAATGGCATCCAGATTTTCTAAGGCTATCTTCAATCCTTCCAGAATATGAGCCCGTTCTTCAGCCCGCCGCAGCTCAAAAACTGTACGCCGCATGACAACAGTGCGACGATGTTCCAGAAAGTGGCCCAGTATTTCTTTGAGAGAAAGAAGTTCAGGCCGGTTGTGGACAATGGCCAGCATGTTGATGCCGAAGGTGGCCTCCATATTGGTCTGCTTGTAGAGGTTGTTCAGGAGGACCTCAGCATGCTCATCTCTCTTCAACTCTATGACTACACGCATTCCTTGCCGGTCTGATTCATCCCGAATGTCCCGTATCCCTTCAATCTTTTTCACTTTGACCAGTTCGGCAATCCGTTCCAAGAGACGTGCTTTGTTTACCTGGAAAGGCAGTTCATTGATGACAAGCCGTTGCTGTTCCCCATCAACCCCTTCCACTTCCACTCGAGCACGCACCTTGATTAACCCTTTGCCCGTGGTATAGGCCTCGCGGATTCCTCTAGCGCCGTAAATCAAACCTGCTGTTGGAAAATCTGGTCCAGGAATAATTCCGAGTAATTCTTCGAGCTCTATGTGGGGATTATCGATGGTGGCGATAAGTGCATCCACAACCTCAGTAAGATTATGGGGTGGAATGTTACAGGCCATACCAACTGCAATTCCAGATGCCCCATTTATGAGCAGGTTGGGTACCAAGGTCGGCAGAACCGTGGGTTCCTCGAGGGAGGAATCGTAGTTGGGCGCGAAATCAACTGTCTGTTTGTCCAGATCGGTGAGAAACTCATGGGCCAGCTTGTTTTGGCGGACTTCCGTGTATCGCATGGCCGCCGGTGGATCTCCATCCACCGAACCGAAGTTTCCCTGACCATCAACCAATGGATAGCGCATCGAAAAATGCTGAGCCATGCGCACCAGAGCATCATACACTGCGGCATCGCCGTGGGGATGATACTTACCAATCACGTCACCGACAATGCGGGCGGATTTCTTGTATGGCTTGTTCCAATCGTTATTCAACTCCCGCATCGCATAGAGTATGCGTCGATGCACCGGCTTGAGTCCATCTCGCACATCTGGAAGGGCCCGGCCGATGATAACGCTCATGGCATAGTCTAAGTAGGAATGCTTCAGTTCCTCTTCGATGGTGATACGGTGGGTGCTCTCTTGTTGGCTCATAATCCATTCCTGGTATCATTGTTGCTGTGGGAGTGGCTTTCCCCCGATCCTACAGAGTATACCCTAATGTTGCATACCCACAACGGTAAAAACCGCTGCGCTCGCGCGATAGCACGCCATCTGCGGCTGTGCTCGCCTCGGACAGGACTTCACGTACGGTTACCTACGCCTCGACCTGTCCGAGCCTGTGCGCAGCGACATCTGGGGCACTCTGGCACGTTTTTCCACGACGCAGGTATACAACATTAGGGTATGCGTGACAAAAAAAGAGGATGAACCGTCCAAAACCTGAACCTCGCCCCAGACCTTGGCGCCGCCATCCTGCTCGTCTTCATCTAGCCCGGATATAGCATGAATTGCTGTCGCGAGACCACGAAACCGGGGACCCGCTTGCGGGACTGAGCGGAGCGCAGCGAGCGCGAATTAGATGGTCGTGCCACCTGGCAACTCGTCCCGCGGTACCGCGGGATTGGTTTCCGTACCTGAACGGTACGTCGCAGGGACCGACATCCGAGGACGCCAGGAAGGACGACCATATCCGTGGTCGCAGTAAGTCATTCATGAAATATCCGGGCTAAATATCCAATTCTCTGACTTGCAAAGCGTTGCTTTGGATGAACTCCCTTCTTGGCTCTACTTTGTCTCCCATAAGGATGGTAAAAATTGTATCGGCTTCAACCGCATCCTCTACGGTTACTTGGAGCAAGGTTCGTTTCTCGGGGCTCATGGTGGTCTCCCATAATTGCTCGGGATTCATTTCCCCGAGCCCTTTATAACGCTGAATGCTCAAGCCTTTTTCTCCTTGCTCGCGCAGGTATTCCAGCAAACCCCTCTTGGAGTGGAGGGGCACCTCCTTTTCACCTTCAACTACTTTATAGGGTGGCTCGTCAAGATCAAGCAGTTGTTGTCGCTTTTCCAGAGCACGGCGGAAAGCCACCATATTGAACAGTTGTCTGCCAACCGTAATCCAACCCCAACCATTCTCTTTGGCCCGTACTTGAATTTCAAACGTTCTATATTCCTCATTCTCCCGGAGTTCTCCCACCTCGAAGTTTTCTTTCTTGAACTCTTCCTGCAGCCGGGACATGCTCGCCCGATCCGCTTGAAGCTGCTGTTCCGAAGAAAGTCTTAAGAGGATCTTCATCAAATCGGGATCGTAGCCCCTTTTCTGCAGGGAACGAAGCACATCAAAATAACCAACCATTTTCTCCAGGAGTTCTAACAGATCATCGCCGCCGAAGACCTTGCCGCTCTTTTCCACGAGCACTGTGCGGTCTTTGGTGGCACGCTCTAGAAGAAAGCGCTGGAATGAAGATTCATCTCGTATATAGGTTTTTTGCTTGCCATAGCCCACCCGCAAGAGTGGTGGCTGGGCAATATAAAGGTGTCCATTGGTGATGAGTTCTTCCATCTCCCGGTAGAAAAAGGTGAGCAGTAAGGTGCGAATGTGGGAGCCGTCCACGTCGGCGTCAGTCATGATGATCACCCGGTGGTAGCGCAGTTTGGACAGATCGAAATCATCCTTACCCACACCGGTCCCGAGGGCAGTGAACATTGTGCAGATTTCCTGGTTTTCTAACATTTTGTCGAAGCGCGCTTTTTCCACATTGAGGATCTTGCCACGCAAGGGCAAGATTGCCTGAAATTTCCGATCCCGCCCCTGTTTTGCCGATCCCCCGGCGGAATCACCTTCCACTATAAATAGCTCGCTCTGGGCTGGATCCCTTTCCTGACAGTCTGCCAACTTGCCTGGCAAAGAGTGCTCTCCCAGGACACCTTTCCGTCGCGTAAGATCTCTGGCTCGTCGGGCCGCCTCTCGCACCCTGGCAGCTTCCACCACCTTGACGAGAACGGCACGACCTATGTGCGGATTTTCCTCAAAAAAGGAGCTGAGATGCTCATAGATCAGCGTCTCCACCAAGCCTTTCACTTCACTGTTTCCCAGTTTTGTCTTGGTTTGGCCCTCGAACTGCGGTTTGCCTAATTTGACGCTGATGACAGCAGCCAAACCTTCACGAACATCGTCACCATCAAGCTTTTCCTTTAGGTTCTTGGGGATGGTATCACCTGTAGCATATTGATTTATTGTTCTGGTAAGGCCCGCCTTAAAGCCGCTGAGATGGCTGCCACCCTCCCTGGTGTTTATGTTGTTGGCAAAAGAGAATATTTTCTCGCTATAGGTGTCGTTATACTGGAGGGCAATCTCCACCGCGATGCCATCTCTGGTACCGACCAGGTGGATCACATCGGGATGGACAACATTTCTGTTCTCGTTGAGGTGTTGCACAAATGAGATAATCCCACCTTCATAATAGAACTGCTGTCTTCGATTCTTGCGCTCATCCTCTATGGTGATTCGCACTCCCTTGTTGAGAAAAGCCAATTCACGCAAGCGATTCAGGAGAATTTCGAAACTAAAGTTAATGTCTTTGAAAATAAGCGGATCTGGTCTAAAGGTAACCCTCGTCCCCCTGCGCTTGGTGGTACCAATAGTTTGCAGGGGCGTTACGGTTTCGCCGCGCTCATAGCGCTGCTGATGCACCTTGCCATCCTTGCGAATTTCCACTTCCAGAAACTCACTCAGTGCATTTACCACCGAGACGCCGACGCCGTGAAGTCCTCCAGATACCCGATAAGACTGATTGTCAAACTTGCCGCCGGCATGGAGTTTGGTCATCACTACTTCAACCGCAGGAACACCTTCTTTCTCGTGTGTATCTATGGGTATACCCCTGCCGTTATCAGCAACGGTGATGGTATTGTCAGCCTGAATCTGAATATCTATCTGATCACAGAAGCCAGCAAGCGACTCATCGATACTATTATCGACCACCTCGTAGACAAGATGGTGAAGGCCTTCGGTGGAAAGATTGCCGATATACATGGCTGGCCGTTTGCGGACCGCAGATAAACCCTCCAGTACTTTGATCCTGCTGGCGTCGTACTCTTTCACGCTCATATCTGGCACTTGATCTTGGTTTTCCATAGGGCTCCATCACGACTTTTTTGAAGTTATTTAAACATCTTATTATACCAGTTTGCCCCCCATAAACCTAGCGTGGATATCAACCCTTTTCTTTACTATCGTCGGGATTCGTTTGAGGCCGCAGTGCTTCGTCACACTGAGGTTGTGGAGGTGATAGCGGCCAGAGTGACATTCCACCCTATCATCACAACCGCATCGGCATAACCACCGAAAAGAAGCCCTCGTCTTCTTCACCAGCGATTATGCATGCGCTTGATTCATCGATCATCTTTGCCGATATGACCTTGCTCGTCATAACTGCCAGAATCTCCATAAAATAGCGTGGATTAAAGGCGATAGTCATCTCTTCACCCTGGTAGGTTACAGGAAGCTCCTCCCTGGCGTCGCCTATCTCTGGATTGTTGGAAATGATTTCCATATGTTCTGGATAGATCTTACAGCGTATACCGCGGTACCGATCAGTTGAGATAATAGACATACGTCGCAGCATTTCCATGAATTTCGGACGATCAACCTCCAGTATCCTCTCACAATTTTTCGGTACCACTGTGTCATAATCTGGGAAGTCGCCATCGATGAGTCTCATAATCAAAGTGGATTCACCTTGTCTGAAGATGGCAGTATTCTCTTGAAAGGCCACCTGAACCTGCTCGCTTTCTTCTAGAAGCCGACTCAGTTCCAGCATCCCCTTTCTGGGAATGATAATACCCTTGTCAAAAGCAAATTTGCTCACCTCTGGAAGTGGCTTTTGGATGAAGGAGAGTCGATGACCATCGGTGGCCACCAATTTGAGGCAGATGGGATCCTCGGTCTCCACTTTTTCAAAATAGATTCCAGAGAGATTGTATCGTGTCTCCTCCGTGGAAACAGCAAAGATCGTCTTGTCTATCATTTCCTTCAGTAAGGGCGCTTCCATCTGAACCCACTCTACATCATCATATTTCATCACTTGAGGGAATTCATCCGCTGGAAGCCCCACGAGATTATACTCTGTAGTTCCACTGGAGATATTTACCCACTGGTTTTCTTTCTCAGTGATGTGGAGTTCAGGAAACGGAAGTTCTTTAACGATCTCATAGAATTTTCGTGCCTGGATAGTAACCGCTCCTTCTTTGATGACGTTGGCTTCGTGGCTCCCGGTAAAACTGACCTCCAGGTTGGTTGCGGTTAGATGCAGTTCTTGCTCCTTTGCTTCTAAAAGCACATTGGAAAGAACCGGCATTGAGCTGCGTTTCTCTGCAACAGACTGGGATTTCTGTAAACCTCTGAGAAGATCATTTCGTTGAATGGTGAGTTCCATTATCCCTCCTTATTAAAGGCTTTCATTATCTTTATTAAAGTATATTGGTAAAGATAGTGTTAAATATAAGGCCTGTATATTTGTAAATAAAAACCCTAGTCCTTTGATTTTCCTGTTAGTTCTTCCTTATAATCTTCTAATAGTTTCTTTTCAATCTCAACAATTCGTTCAGCAAACACTCTATTTCTTCTTATCTCGGCTCGTACCTTGCGACAGGCATAAATAACTGTGGAATGATCGCGACCGCCAAAGGAGCTCCCAATAGCAGCGTAGGTTGATCCAGTCAGCTTTCTGCTCAGGTACATCCCGACTTGGCGAGCAATTACTAGGGGACGGGATTTGGTTGCTCCTGGGAGCGCTTCCAAGGATACACCATAGGCGGCACACACTTCCTTTTGGATGGCTTGCATGGAAAGTCTTTCCGGTCTGGGAGAGGTGTTTCCATGGACGGCAAGGGATCTCTCTTTGAGGCTGGGAATACTACCCTCCTTTTCAACAATCTCTTGCAACTTTTCTACAAAGTCCTTGATCTCGTGAAAATTCAGAGGCCCATGCTCTGCAAGATACCGACAGATCTCTTTAGATGCCGGCATCTTGCTTGCGCCGAGGAAGGTTTCTATTACTTGGTAGCAACCGTCAATATCCGGCTCTTGAATGCGTGCTATCAAGCCCCAACCTAAGCGAGAGCGAAGGCCGAGGGAGAGATCTGGGATCTGGTGCGGAAGGCGGGTGGCAGTAAACACCATTCTTGTCCCCACGTCGTAACACCAATTAAATATTTCTCTGAGATGTTGCTGGAAATTTCCCTCAGAAGGCACTTGATGGACATCATCCACCAATAGAACCTTGAGACCGCCCAGGGTCTGCCAGAGTGCTTCGTATGGGGAGGGCGGTATGGAGGGACCGAAGACAAGGAGATTTCGACAACTGAGGTAGGCGACACTGTCGTCATTATTGGCCTGCCAATCATTACCAATAGCGTGGAGAAGATGAGTCTTGCCTAGCCCCGGAGGTCCTTCAATAAACAGAGGATTGAAGGCGGCTTGAGCGACCTGACAGACATCCTTGGCTGCAGCAAAGGCAAAGTGGTTAAAGGGAGCTAATACGTAATTCTCAAAAGTCTGTGAAGTCTGGAAGGTTGTAGCAAGCGGTACATTGCCTATGAATGGGCGATGGGTTTTGGAGGACTTGTTCTGACCATCAGGCTTTTGCAGGAGGAGCTGGACACCGCCATCTATCATGCGACAAGATGATTGAATGAGTGTGAGGTAATGTTCCTCAATCCAGTAATAATGGAATCGACTGGGGGCTTGTAAGACAAGGTGGCCGCTTTGCAGGGTAGTGACCTTAAGAGGCTCTATCCATTGCTGAAACTGCTCAGCGGTCAAGGTCTTTTTCAAAACCCTGCGTGCCTCGGGCCACAGGGAGTCCATGGGCAAACCTCGTTTCCAAACCGGCTTCGCCTGCTCAGGCGAAAGTTGCCGAAGGAGATATCTACACGAACGGGATTGGCGTGGTGACCTATATCCCTATAAACTTATTGATTTCTCTAAAGGAATTTGCTTGTTACTATAGAGAAAAACAGCTCAAAATTCAATAAATTTTTTACCGTAGAGATTCACATCTTCCGGACCGGACTTCATTTTTGTCTTGACAAAAAGATGAAGCTGAAATAAACCTTTTGATAAACAATGTGAAAAAATGTTTTTTCTCTAGGTGGCTCTGCCATCAGTCCCCCAAAAGCGTTCTTTGGTTTCCTTTTGCACCATTTTACGCTTATCAAAGACGACATCCTAGCTTTTTGAAACCTAGCTATGTGAATTCTCTGCAGAAGCGCAGAAGAAATATAGTTAGGAAGCTATTAGTATGTACAGGCGATAGTTATTTTTCTGCCTTCTAATTTGCCATTCCCGACACGTTCCAGGTAGTGGAAAATACGACACTTCCGGGGCCTGGAGGCGAAGAAGGTGAGTATTGCAGTCCGTGATGGACGAAATGTCCGAGGCTTTGAAGATAAACTATTCTGAAAAATATATAACCCAAAGGAGGTGATGACAGCAGCGTTCATATGACTACACCATAGCACCTGCAAGAACATTCATATCAACCAAGGAGGTTTCAATGGCTTATGATGCAGTAAAGATGGCAGATTGGCAGATATCGGAAGCGGCTGAGGCAAATATGCCTACCCCCGATGAATGGCGGGAAAAGCTGGCTTTGGAAGAGGATGAAGTCATCCCTATGGGAAGGTTGTGCCGATTGGACTTCATGAAAATCATCGACCGGCTCAAGGACAAGCCGGACGGCAAGTACATTGAGGTGACCGCCATCACCCCCACACCGTTAGGTGAAGGTAAAAGTACCACTTCCTGCGGCCTCATGGAAGGTATGGGCAAGCGCGGCGTCAACGTCGGCGGCTGCCTGCGACAGCCCTCCGGCGGTCCCACCATGAACATCAAGGGGACCGCGGCCGGCGGCGGCAATTCTTTGCTGATCCCCATGACCGAATTCTCCATGGGTCTCACCGGCGACATTAACGACATCATGAACGCCCACAACCTGGCTATGACCGCCCTCACAGCCAGAATGCAGCATGAGAGAAACTACTCCGATGAACAGCTTGCGCGCCTCACCAGGATGCCCAGGCTGGATATCGACCCCACCCGGGTGGAGATGGGCTGGATCCTGGATTTCTGTGCCCAGTCTCTGCGGAATATCATCATAGGTTTGGGCGGCAGGTATGACGGCTTCACCATGCAGTCCAAGTTCGGAATTGCGGTCAGCTCCGAGCTCATGGCCATCCTTTCCATCGTGCGCGACCTGCCCGACTTGCGCGAGAAACTGAACAACATCACCCTCGCTTTTGACAAGAGTGGTAAGGTGGTGACCACTGGTGATTTGGAAGTGGGCAACGCCATGACCGCCTGGATGCGCAACACCATCAACCCGACCCTGATGTGTACCGCTGAATATCAGCCCTGTATGGTGCATGCCGGCCCCTTTGCCAATATCGCCGTGGGCCAGTCCTCCATCATTGCTGACCGGGTCGGCCTCAAGGTCTTTGACTACCATGTCACCGAGTCCGGATTTGGCGCCGACATCGGCTTCGAGAAGTTCTGGAACGTCAAGTGCCGTTACAGCGGTCTGAAACCCCACGTCTCCGTGCTCACCAGCACCATCCGGGCCCTGAAGATGCACGGTGGCGGACCCAAGGTGGTAGCCGGCCTGCCGCTGCCTGACGAGTACACCAAAGAAGGTCTGGACGTGCTGGAAAAGGGTGTGGCCAATATGGTACACCACATCAACACCATCCGGATGTCCGGTATCAACCCGGTGGTCTGCATCAACCGCTTCCACACCGATACCGACGCTGAGGTGGCCATGGTGCGCAAGTATGCCGAGGAAGCAGGAGCCCGCTGTGCAGAGTCCACTCACTGGGCAGACGGTGGCGACGGTGCTCTTGAATTTGCTGATGCGGTCATCGAGGCCTGCGAGCAAGAGCCCGAATTCAAGTTCCTCTACCCGCTAGAGACCAAGCTGCGTGATCGGGTTGAACTCATCGCCAAGAACGTCTATGGAGCCGATGGTGTGGCCTGGACCCCGGCGGCTGAAGCCAAGGCCAAAATGCTCGAGGGTGATTCCCAGTACGATGATTACACCACCATGATGGTGAAGACCCACCTCTCCCTCACCCACGATCCAGCGGTGAAAGGTACGCCAAAGGGGTGGACTCTCCCCATTCAGGATGTGCTCATCTTCTCTGGCGCCAAATTCCTCTGCCCCTGCTGCGGTGCCATCAGCCTGATGCCGGGAACCAGTTCGGATCCAGCCTACCGCAGGGTGGATGTGGACGTTGACACCGGCAAGGTGACGGGCCTGTTCTAGAGGAGATCGCATGAAAAGGCCGTCCCTCAGGGAAGAGTGGTCCTGAAGGTAGACAAACACAGGCCGAGAACGAGAAAATACGTCCAGTTCAAGGCTGTATGGAAATTGGCAGGCAGGGCTCCATCGCCCTGCCTTGCCTGTTTTTAAGGAGGAGTTATGGCTGCAAAACTGCTAAAAGGCGCAGAGGTCGCCAAAGAGATCCGCGCCGCACTCAAAGAAGAAGTAGAAATGTTGAAGGAGAAACACAACGTTGTCCCAGGTCTGGTGACCATCCTGGTAGGTGAAGATCCCGCTTCTGAGAGTTACGTCCGTGCCAAGCAGAAAACCGCCCATGAACTCGGTTTTCACTCCATCCAGGATAATCAACCCGCCGACCTGGATGAGGACTCGTTGCTGGCTCTCATCGACAAGTACAACAAGGATCCAGAAATTCACGGCATCCTGGTGCAGCTTCCCCTGCCCAAACACATCGACGATCAGAAGGTCCTGCTCTCCATCGATCCGGACAAGGACGTGGATGGTTTCCACCCCACCAACGTGGGAAAATTGTTGATTGGCAACCCCTACTACAGCCCCTGCACTCCTTTCGGGATACAAGAGCTGCTGGCTCGCTCCGGAGCTCCGGTTGAAGGCGCGGAGGTGGTGGTGGTTGGTCGTTCCAACATCGTGGGCAAGCCCATTGCCGCTATGCTCATGCAAAAGGGACCCGCTGCCAATGCCACCGTTACCGTGGTGCACACCCGCACCAAGGATGTGGCTTTCCACACCAAGCGCGCCGACATCCTCGTTGTCGCTGCTGGCGTGCCCGAATATGTCAAGGGCGACATGATTAAGCCGGGTGCGGTGATTATCGATGTGGGCGTCAACGAGGTGGGCCGGACTGAGGAAGGCAAACGCATTCTCAAAGGTGATGTGGCCTTTGACGAGGCGCTTGAGGTGGCTTCGGCCATTACGCCTGTCCCGGGCGGCGTAGGACCCATGACCATCACCATGCTGATGAAAAACACCGTGCACGCCTGCAAAGTACATAACAAAATCGAATAGTGTATGGTGTAAGCAGCTTCAATAATCCAATAGACTACACTACCCCCCTGCTTCCCTCCCCCGCCCAGGGGGAGGGACTACGGTGGGACAGGGCCCCAAAGCGCTCGCTTCAGGTGGTGGTGGCGGTATAGTGTGGGGGTGGTTTCCAGCCGCGGCTGACGGCTGGAAGGGTATGCAGGGGGTCTGCTTACCGCTTGACAGAGCAGTCGATTTTATCTATATATAACTGGCCATTTCACGCCGAGAGCGCAAGACAAGTTCCTTGCATTCCAACATAAATGTCTTGCCATACCGTTGTAAGGGAGCCAGTAGTCAGATCCCTTGCCATAAGGTCTTTTCGCTCATTGCGTAACTCAATTTGATTCAATTGGTTGTATGGAGCAAGCACCATTGCTTGGCGGACCAGGTTGTTGCTGATCGTGTAATAGACTTGCCCTTTTAATTTCCAGGTGACTTTAGTTGTGTACTTTTCTTCACGCGTGTTGTGAGTTATAATAGAGACCCTTTCCAATAACACCCCGGAGTAGTTTGGATAACACCTTGATAATCATACCCAAGAACCTTCAGCCAAAATTTAGCCTTTACAGGAGTGTTGCAGATGTGTGCTGAAAAAGCCCGTTCAGGAAACGGTGTGGTAGGCTCAGTATTGGTGGCGGGCGGTGGCATCGCCGGAATTCAGGCAGCTTTGGACTTGGCAAATTCCGGCTATTACGTCCACCTGGTGGAAAAGTCGCCAGCCATCGGCGGGATCATGGCTCAGCTAGACAAAACCTTTCCCACCAATGACTGCTCCATGTGTATCATCTCTCCCAAGCTGGTGGAATGTGGGCAGCATCCCAATATTAACCTGCTTACCTGTGCCGAACTGGGAAGTGTTACTGGTGAAGAAGGCAATTTGCAGGCCACAGTGTGGCAGGAGCCACGGTTCATCAACTTGGATAAATGCACCGGTTGTGGAGATTGTGCCGAGGTTTGTCCGGTGACAATGTCCAGTGAGTTCGACGAGGGTATTGGGCCCAGAAAGGCCACCTACAAGCCTTACGCCCAGGCCATTCCGGGCGGCTATGTGATCGACAAGCGTGATCGCTCTCCCTGCACCAATGCCTGTCCCAACCATGTAAACGCTCATGGTTATGTGGCTTTGATTGCCCAGGGCAAGTACCGGGAGGCCATGGAGGTCATCCTCAGGACCTTGCCCTTTCCCGGAGTTATCGGTCGCATCTGTCCGCATCCCTGTGAGACCGCGTGCAGGCGGGCTGAGGTGGACGCACCTGTTTCCATCTGTGCCCTGAAGCGTTTTGTGGCTGATCAGGTGGATATTGACGATATCCCGGTGCCTGAGATTGAGAAGCGAGATGAGAAAGTGGCCATCATTGGCTCCGGTCCTGCTGGACTCACCGCGGCTCATTTTCTTGCTCTGGAAGGGTATGAGAGCACTGTCTTTGAGTCTCAGTCAGTTGCAGGGGGCATGCTGCGGGTAGGTATTCCGGACTACCGGCTGCCGCCTGAGGTTCTGGACAAAGAGATTGGGGCCATCACCCGGCTTGGGGTTGAGATGAAGTTCAATACTGCTTTGGGTCGGGATGTGAGCATTGATGGACTTTTCAAAGAGGGCTACAAAGCGATCTATCTTGCCATCGGCGCCCACAAGGACCTGCAGCTAAATATTCCTGGTGAGGATGCTGAGGGCGTCCTTTCCAGTGTTGATTTTCTCCACCGAGTCAATCTGGGCGAACTCACCACGCTTGAAGGCAGGGCGGTGATTGTCGGTGGCGGTAATGTGGCCATTGATACGGCCCGCTCTGCTCTGCGTCTGGGGGCGGAGAAGGTCACAATCATCTATCGCCGCACCCGAGCTGAGATGCCCGCTTACGAATACGAAGTAGAGGATGCCTTGGCTGAGGGTATCGATATCCAGTATCTTACCGCCCCCCAGCAGATTCTTACCAAAGACAATGAAGTGATCGGCGTCCAGTGTATCAAAATGGAGCTGGGAGAGCCTGACTCTTCTGGCAGGCGACGGCCGGTGCCGGTACCGGGGAGCGAGTTTATTGTAGAGGCCGAGTGGATGCTTCCGGCCATTGGCCAGACACCGGAGTCAGCCTTTTTGGCTGACACCTCAGGGTTGGAAATAAGCCGCTGGGGGACCATCGAGGCTGACCCTGTGACCTTCGCCACCAAGGCAGAGGGTGTATTTGCCGGTGGTGATGCCCATACCGGCCCGTGGGTGGCCATTGGGGCAGTGGCTCACGGCAGAGAAGCTGCCATTTCTATCTCTCGTTATTTGCGGGGTGAGGATATGGGGGCCGGAAGAGAGCCGGTGGAGTTTCCGCAGGAGAATTTCGTTCCCATTCCTGAAGACATCGAGGTAATCCCCAGGGCCAAACAGGCCCACATTGGTATGGCAGAAAGAACTGGCGGTTTTGCTGAGGTGGAGCTGGGGTTTAGCGAAGAGCAGGCCAGGGCCGAGGCGGCAAAATGCCTCAACTGCATGTCCTGCTGTGAGTGTCTTGCCTGCGTGACCGCCTGCCAGGCCGAAGCTGTAGAGCACAGCATGCAGGGGCAAGAGGTCACTTTGGACGTGGGTTCAGTGATTCTTGCACCTGGGGCTGAAGCCTTCGATCCTTCGTTGATAGATACCTATCTCTACGGCAAACATCCGAATGTGGTTACCAGTATAGAATTCGAGCGTATTCTGAGTGCCTCAGGTCCCTTTCAGGGCCATATGATCCGGCCCTCCGACCACAAGGAACCCCAGAAGATAGCCTGGCTCCAGTGTGTTGGCTCCAGGAATGTACAGCACTGCGACAACGGTTACTGCTCCGCAGTCTGTTGTATGTATGCCATTAAGGAGGCAATCGTTGCCAATGAACACTCCGATGAGCCATTGGATACGGCGATTTTCTTCATGGATATGCGCACCTACGGCAAGGATTTTGAAAAGTATTACAATCGGGCCAAGGATGATTACTCTGTACGTTTTGTCCGCTCTCGCATCCACTCGATTGATCCCGCTGAAAACGACAACCTGGAACTGCAGTATGCAGATGAGAGCGGTGAGATCAAAGTAGAAGAATTCGATATGATTGTGCTGTCGGTGGGATTGCAGCCATCCAAAGATGCTGTGGCGTTGGCGCAACGGTTGGATATTGAGTTGAACCATTACAACTTTGCCGAAACCACAAGTTTTGAGCCAGTGAAGACTTCCAGGGCTGGCATCTATGTGTGCGGTGCTTTTCGGGATTGCAAGGACATCCCCATCTCGGTTATGGAGGCCAGTGCAGCAGCGGCTGCGGCTGCCACGCCGCTGGTGGAAGCACGCAACACCATGACAACCATTAAAGAGCTTCCCGCCGAACGCTCGGTGGCAGGCGAGGAACCCCGCGTGGGTGTTTTCGTCTGCAACTGTGGCATAAATATCGGCGGGGTGGCGGATGTGCCTGCAGTGGCCGAATATGCCAAGACACTGCCCAAGGTAGTGTTTGTGACCGACAACCTTTTCACCTGCTCCCAGGACACCCAGCAGAAGATGCGGGAGATCATAGAGGAGAACAACCTCAACCGGGTGGTGGTGGCCGCTTGCTCGCCGCGCACTCACGAGCCCCTCTTCCAGGAGACCATCCGTGAAGTGGGACTGAATCCGTATCTTTTTGAAATGGCAAACATTCGTGACCAGAACACCTGGGTGCATCAGCAAGACAAGGAAGCTGCCACAGCAAAGGCCAAGGATCTGGTGCGCATGGCAGTGGCCAGGGCATTGTTGCTCGACCCGCTGCAGCCGGTAACCCTAGGTCTCAACAAATCCGCTCTGGTGGTGGGAGGTGGCGTGGCAGGCATGGTGGCCTCCCTGACCCTGGCAGACCAGGGATTTCCTGTGCAGTTGGTGGAGATAAGCGACCAACTGGGAGGCAATGCTCGGAAATTGCGGGAGACCTGGAAGGGTGAGGACATCGGTGAGTTCGTAGAGCAATTGACGAACCGGGTCCAGGAACACAAGGACATTACCGTTAACTTTAACACGAGAGTCAGCGGCAATGCCGGGTTTGTGGGTAATTTCGAAACCACTTTGGAAAATGTGGACGACCCCGGGCAGAAGAACACGGTACAACACGGTGTCACCATAGTGGCCACCGGCGGGAAACCGTTTCAGCCGACGGAATACCTTTACGGAGAGGACGACCGAGTGTTCACACACTTGGACTTTGATCAGCGCTTGAAAGAAAATGGTGACGTCCTCAAGAATGCCAATAGGGCTGTGTTCATACAATGTGTGGGCTCGAGGGAGCCGGATCGCCCTTACTGCAGTAAAGTATGCTGTACCCATTCAATGGAGAGCGCCCTCAGGCTCAAAGAGCGCAAGCCAGAGATGGATGTCTACGTACTCTATCGAGACGTTCGCACCTACGGCTTCCGGGAGGATCTTTACAAAGAAGCCCGTGAGAAAGGGGTGTTCTTTATCCGTTACTCCCTGGAGCAAAAACCCCAGGTCAGTAACGGGGATGGTCCGCTGCAGATCCAGGTCCATGATCCTATCCTGGACCGGGATGTGATCATTCCCACTGATCTTCTGATTCTGGCTGCCGCCATCCTTCCCAACGAGGGAAAAGAGGTGGCCGCAAGCTTCAAGATTTCGCAAAACGCCGAAGGTTTTTTCCTGGAGGCGCATGCGAAATTGCGGCCGGTGGATTTGGGTAGTGACGGCCTCTTTCTCTGCGGTTTGGCCCATTACCCCAAACCCATTGATGAGTCCATTGCCCAGGCGCAGGCGGCAGCAGCGAGGGCCGCCACTGTACTGGCCAAGGATGTGATTACTCTGGAAGCGGTGAAGGCGGTGGTGGAACCGGATCTGTGCGCTGTCTGCCTAACTTGTGTGCGCACCTGTCCATACGATGTTCCCTATATCGGTGAGGAAGGAACTGCGGTCATTGACCCGGCTGGATGCCGCGGTTGCGGTGCCTGCGTGGCGGAATGCCCGGGCAAGGCCATCTCCTTGCAGCATTTCACCGACAACCAGTTGATTGCCAAGTGCGATGCCTTGTTGTTGAGCTAGATTATTTTAATTACCTCATTCACCGCCCCCTGTGTGGAGGGTCGAAAATATAATTCAGGCTCCACTGGTAGCGGGGATTGAACTGGGGAGCAGAAAGTGATTGGGAGAAGGAAATGAAAGATTTCGAGCCGCAGATTTTGGCATTCTGCTGTATGTACTGAGCTTACTCGGCTGCGGACCTGGCAGGTTCCATGCGATTGAACTACCCGAGTAACATCAAGATCATCAATGTGCCCTGCACCGGCAGGGTGGATATCCTTCACCTGCTCAAAGCCGTAGAGGATGGCGCCGATGGTGTCTACGTGGCCGGCTGCCTGGAAGGAGACTGCCACTATGTCAGCGGCAATCTGAAGGCGAAGAAGCGGGTGACCTATGTGAAGAAGGTGCTCGAGGATATCGGGCTTGAACCAGAGCGGGTGGAGATGTATAACCTGAGCGCTGCCCAGGGCACCCGATTTGCTGAAATTGCCCGGGAGTTTACCGAACGCATTCGGGAATTGGGCCCCAGTCCGATTGGCTCAGGAGCCAAGGCCGCCTGAGTGCATGTTGGTTGCAGCAACAGTGCATCATTTGTAAGGCGTTGAGTTTTTTCAGGATATAGCTTAATTCACGTTGAGGATCGCCACCTGATGGAGGTGGCGGCAAGGAGGGACAACCAATGGTTGTGGCGGAAAGCAAGCCCATTGAAGAGATCCTAGCAATGGTGGCAGATTTCGACAAAATCCTGCTCACCGGTTGCAAAGGCTGTGTCACCGTCTGTAATGCGGGAGGACAGAAAGAAGTGGGTATCCTGGCTTCGGCCCTGAAGATTGCTCGCAAGAAAGAGGGTCGGGAGATAGAGATCGAGGAAATCACCCTGGAGCGCCAGTGCGACCCGGAATACATTGACCAATTAGAAGAGCCCATTGCCAATGACAAGTACGAGGCGGTGGTGTCCATGGCCTGCAGCGTTGGTCCCCAGTATATCGCCAAGCGCTACGAGGACATGTTGGTGTTCCCGGCGCTTAACACCACTTTTATCGGCGGCTCTCTGGAGCACGGGGTGTGGGCTGAGTTTTGCCAGGCCTGTGGCTCTTGCGGCATTCACAACTTCGGTACTCTGTGCCCCATTGCCCGCTGTGCCAAGAGTCTTTTGAATGGGCCCTGCGGTGGGTCTGCTGGAGGAAAATGTGAGATCAGCTCCGAGACCGATTGTGTCTGGCATCTTATCTATGATCGCATGAGTCGTCTGGGACAGGTGGATAAGATGGCCAATGTAGTCATGTTCAAAGACTGGACCACAAGTCGCGACGGCGGACCTCGCAAGATCGTCAGGGAGGATTTAAAGCAATGAAAGCTGGAAGCCATTTAGAGAAGATGTTTGCCGCAGGGCACTTTGCGGTCACCGGTGAAATGGGGCCGCCCCGTGGTGCGGACGCGGGGCATATTCACGAGAAGGCCAAGTATCTCAAGGGTATTGTTGAATCAGTCAATGTCACCGACAATCAGACGGCAGTGGTACGCATGGCGAGCATGGCCGTCTGCCGCCTGCTGCTGGATATGGGGATCGAGCCCAATCTGCAGATGGTCTGTCGGGATCGCAATCGGCTCGCCATCCAGGCTGATTTGTTGGGGGCAGCAGCCCTGGGTATCAAAAATGTGCTTTGCCTGTCTGGCGACCACCAAAAGTTCGGTGATCACCCCCAGGCCAAGAATGTCTTTGACATCGACTCCATGCAACTTATCGCCACCTGCAAGAAATTGCGGGACGAGGGCAAACTCATCAATGACCATGAGTGTGAAGGGGTGCCCCAGTACTTTATTGGTGCAGCGGTAAA
>JBFFBS010000028.1:0-24998 GCA_041560295.1 Syntrophobacteria bacterium
AGATAATTTTTAAACCTCCTTGATCCGGCATTGATCTTGCTACCAGTACACTGCTGACACTACGAGATGTTTCCATTGGCAATCTTTCTGTTTATGGAAGAAAAGGAGGGGCACCGTGGCGGAAAAGATCATGGTTGTTGATGACGAGAAGGAAATAAGGGATTTGCTCAGCATCTATCTAGTTGAAGATGGATATGATGTAATTGCAGCCGCAAGTGGAGAGGAGGCCATAGATTTGGCACAGAGCGAGGAGCCTCAGGTCATCCTCATGGACGTTAAGATGCCCGGAATTGATGGAGTAGAAACGTGTAAGAGGCTGAAAGGGGCAGAAAGAACCAAGTCGATTCCGGTTATTATGGTAACTGCATATCAGGACAGAGATGTGGAAGCCTATCTTGAAGGAGCTGACGACTTTGTCAACAAACCCTTCGACAGAACAGAAATCACTTTTAGGGTAAGATCCATGCTCAGAATTCGTCACCTTAACGATGAATTAGAGAGAGCTATGGCTTACATCGAGGAGTTGGATAGAAATCTCCCGAAGCGTTGACACTATCTCAATAGAACCAGATTATTTTAGAACGACTCTTTTCCATTTGACCTCCGCGCCTCAAGTGGCGGGAAAGCTTAGCTTATCAGGTGGCGAGATATCTCCGGTCTGGGTTGTATCTTCCCCCGCTTGGTTTTGAGCATTAGGAGCTGAAAGGCCCCTTCTATAAATAGCAGAGTAGCTCAGTGTTGAACGATAATCGCCACTTCACCCTACCCCTTTCGCCAGACCCAAGCCGTGAACTTCAACTCCCGCCTTCCTTGCCAGCTCGATTTCAAGTCTTATCTTAAATAGGTATCCGAGCCAGATAAGGAGTACGATACGTGGAAGGAAGCTCACCTCGCCAGAACTCTGACAGTGCTACTGAATTAGAAGGAACATCTTTTCGATCACACATCGGCCCCATTCTTTTCTTGGCCGGAATCTTCTTCTTGAATTTTCTGGGCAGAATAATCCTCGCCCCTCTGCTGCCTACCATTGAAAAAGACTTGAGTCTGGGTCATTCTGAAGCAGGATCACTTTTTCTCCTGATATCATTAGGATATTTCATATCTCTTCTGGGATCCGGATTTGTAGCCTCACGACTCATGCATAGACGGACATTAATTGTCTCGGCCACCGCCATTGGCCTTGCTCTCCTTGGCATCTCTTCCAGCGATAGCCTGTTTGGGATTAGCGTGGGCCTGGTATTACTGGGCTTGGCAGCAGGGCTTTATCTGCCATCTGGTATCTCCACTTTGACGTCGCTGATCAGTCCTAGTCAGTGGGGGAAAGCACTAGCCATCCACGAACTTGCTCCAAATTTAGCCTTTGTTGCGGCCCCTTTACTATCTGAGGTTCTGCTGCAATGGTTTTCCTGGCGAGGAATTCTGGCTGTAATGGGTATAGCGTCAATGGTGGCAGGTATGACCTTCGCCCGATTTGGCACGGGTGGCAGGTTCGCCGGGGACGCCCCCAGCGTTACCTCTTTTCGAACTATTTTGGTCAAACCAGCTTTTTGGATCATGACCATCCTTTTTAGCCTAGCCATCACTGGCAGTCTGGGTGTATATGCCATGCTGCCCCTCTACCTGGTCACTGAGCGCTCCATGGACCAATACTGGGCCAACACTCTGGTAGCTGTTTCGCGCGTTTCAGGCCTTGGGATGGCATTTCTTGCTGGCTGGGCCACAGATCGTTTCGGTGCCAGGAAAATTATGGCAGCTGTATTTCTGCTCACCGGCACCATGACATTCCTACTAGGTGTAACAAAGGGGTCCTGGATGGTACTCATTGTTTTCGCCCAGCCAATGCTGGCGGTCTGCTTTTTTCCGGCAGGATTTGCTGCCCTGTCCTGCATAGGGCCTTCAAGTTCTCGAAACGTGGCTGTTTCACTCACGATTCCCCTTGCCTTTCTTATTGGGGCTGGAGCAATCCCAGCCGGCATCGGTATAATGGGTGATACTGTTTCCTTTGCTTTTGGTTTCGCTCTGGTGGGGGTATTTATCCTTATGGGCTTCCTGTTATCCCTCACCCTTCAATTACCCGAAGAATATGAATGCCCCACCACATTTTCCCAAGAATAGCTCTCGCCTTCTGGTAAGAATGCTGCATAAAAGCTGATGGAGAAGAGGAAAATCCCCTGCTCGGCTTGCGACTGCGCTTCCGGGAAATCTTCTACGAGGACCGCCAGTACCTTGGGGATACTAGGAACAATGGGGTGATCCGCCATCTCGTTGCTTTTTGTTTTTATATGTTTCAGCTGAAATGCTCATACTGGCATGATGTTTGTATGTAAAATTCCATACCGAAAATCAACCTTTCTGATTCAGCATTTTACCAATAATGGGAAAAGGATTAACGAGAATTGGTCGCATATTCCATATATGTCGTAGATGACGACTCCGACATGAGGGAAGTGTTGAGCCTGGCCCTGGAGTCGAAATTTCAGGTGAAAACTTTCTCCACAGCCGGGAGTGCAATTGAGGTAATCAAAGATGAACCTCCCGATTTGGTTCTTCTAGACATTGGGCTGCCGGACATGAGCGGTGTAGATGCTCTTCGCGAAATTAAGAAGCTTCATCCAGAAGCCCTGGTCATTATGGTCACCGCCTCCACCGACATTAACACCGCAATCTCCACCATGAAACTCGGGGCTTCCGACTACATGACCAAGCCAATCAATGTGGAGGCCTTGGAGGTTAGTGTTCGAAACGCCCTGGATAAAATCAGGCTGCGGAAAGAAGTTCAGGTCCTGCAGGAAAAGTACCTCAAAGAAAATATTCCGTGCTTTGTTGGAGAAAGCAATGCCATCCAGGATGTGATGCAGTTCGTGGACAAGGTAGCCAAAGCTGTGGACACTCCAGTTCTCATCCTCGGCGAAACCGGTACCGGCAAGGAATTGATAGCGAGCGCCATCCACTATAAGAGCCCCAACTTCAACGGGCCCTTTCTCACCTTGAACTGCTCTGCCATACCCAAAGACCTCATTGAGAGTGAGTTGTTTGGGTACGAGAAAGGAGCTTTTACCGGAGCGAAGGCGGCTGGCAAGAAGGGGTTGGTGGAACAGGCTGCCGACGGCACCTTATTCCTTGATGAGGTGGGCGATCTGAGCCTCGAAGCCCAGGCTAAACTCCTCCGTTTCCTTGAAGAGGGGGAGTATTACAGGGTGGGGGGCACCAAAAAACTCCAAATCCAAACCAGAGTGGTTTCAGCTACCAACAAAGATTTGGTTGCCATGATAGAAAAGGATCTGTTCAGACGGGATCTTTACTACAGGCTGGCGGTTATTAAGGTTGAGGTCCCCGCTCTCAACAATCGCCGTGACGATATCGTGCCCATTGCCAGACACTTTCTTTCCGAATTCAGTAGTAAACACGGAAAATCTTTTACCGGTTTTTCTCTCGAGACCGAAGGCTATCTAAAGAATCACCAATGGCAAGGAAACATTCGCGAATTGAGAAACCTGGTGGAGAGGGGTATCCTCGTTGGCCAGGGACCCGAGCTAAACCCACAGGATCTTGGTCTGGAGGGAAGTTCTGAGGGTGTTTCCTCGCAAGCTGCCGAGGGTGACGGTGGCATTCCAATCCTACCGGATGAAGGCCTTGATCTCCAGGCCCTAGAGGAACATTACTTGAGAGAAGCGCTAAAGAAGGCGGGAGGCAATGAAACAAAAGCGGCGAAGCTTTTGAGAATGAGCTATTATTCCTTCCGCTATCGAAGAAAAAAACTTAAAGACCTCCAAGCCTAATCAGGCCTGCCTTTCTTCCCACCTTTTCTCGCTTTTCCACCCCATGTGCGCAACGCGCCTAACGCTAGTTTTAAGGAGTCAGGAGTCAGGTGTCAGGAAAAAAACATAGAAACTGAAATCTGAACACTAAAACCTCAGTCATTGTGATCTGTTTTGATTTGTAATTTTCATTAACTTCGCCTTTCTCCAATCTGCCTTGTGCTTTCTCAAATTCGCAATTATCTCCTCCTGCCCTATGCTCTATGCTCCATGCTCCATGCTCTATGCCCTCCTCATTCCCCCCCTGGTTATCTAGCCAAGAAAGATCTGGTCATTTGGCCAAATATTGCGATTTAACAAGAGCCTTTGGGAAATTTATTTTTCTGTAACTATATGATATTACATTTGTTTTAGCTTTTGATCTCTTTTGGCATCGCTTCTGCACAAGGGAGATAAACAAACAATAACAGATAGCAAGATTTCAGATTCAGGGGGGGGTTAAGAAAATGAAAGCAATGATTAAAAGATTGTTAATAGCGAGCATGATTTTTTCTATCTCTTTGCTGTGGTCAGTCACCTCAATTGCTGCCGAAGTCAACAGCATTGATATTATCGACTACGGCCTGTTCAAAACCACCTTTGCTCACTGGCAGCAGGCACCCGACACTTATCGAGGTGAGATTCAGATAGTGGGTGCAAGAGAACTTATCAAACGCACCAAAATAATTCCCTCTGAGGGTGGCGCTGAATTCGGCATTCGCTACGTGGTGAATGGCCAGGATGAAGGTGGGCAGGTAGATCTGCTCGTAAAGGTTTCACATTCGGAAATGCAATCCAGCAATGAGTGGGTAACTTCAAGGCAGATCGGTACCCCTTCGTTTGACGGCTGGAAATTTGATTCTAATTCAGAGGTAGTCCCCGGAAAACTGACCATTGAACTGTTTCACCAGGGGACAAAGTTGGCTGAGAAAACTTTTACTATCCACTAAAGGCAATACCAACAACTCCATCCGGCCATCCGCCCCGATGGTAAAGCCGATACGGAGTTGTTATCCACGTAATCTCTGCCTCCCCTAGCTTTGCTAGATCGGATCTAGCAGGGCTAGCGGGAGGCACCTCCCCCCCAAGTCCTCCTATCGTGTCGTACCTGCAAGTGTTTCAAACCACTCGGTACTGCTTTCTTTGCAGGCTAAAAGTTCGATAGCGGGCCACAGATCGTCACTGGGAAACTGGCCATTAAACTGTTTCATGAGGGAACAAAAGTGGCTGAGAAGAGCTTTACCGTGTATGAGACTAAAACATAAATTGAGCCTATCGTATCTGCTAGGAAGGAGACTAACCCTAAAAACATTTTAGACTGAATATCCTTTTCCTTACTTCCTACTGCAACAACTCCAACTTTGGCTAGCCATCCGGTCCACTTTAGCCGGTAAAGACTTGTTAATTAAATTATCTCTGCCTCCCCTCGCTTAGTTAGATCTGATCTGACCAGGCTAGTGGGAGGCGCCTCCCACCCCCCTTGGCATTGTTTGCCTCGCCTAAATTAACTATTTCATCCTTAAGCTAGATTCGCTGCGCTTGCTCCATCCAACAGGATTTACATGCAAAAATAAACCTAAGCTCACTTTCACACGAGTTGTTCTATCCAATCCCACACCCTTCTATTTATTCAGGCGACCATTTCCCTCCTCATATGTTTTCCTGCCTATCTTATGCTCAACACCTTTCTACGATTTGACCAGGCTAAATCCACCTCAATTCAGGGCCAGTATTTCATTTGGCACGCTTCTTGATACTGCTATTGAGCGAATCGGGCGCGGATGGCTGGAATCCTTCCAGTAAGCAGACTCTTTGACCTTGGTTCATTTATTAATACCAATTGAGGTTTACGAGTCTGCACCTAAAGAAATTCCAAGGATTCACCATCCAATATTTGTATAAAAAAACACATTTTAACTGCCGCATTATGTCGTTAGGTATAAAAAAATTTACAAACACCATTGGGGGGGGGAGCGATATCATGCCAAACATCTACCGGGTCATCTCGTTGAGTCTAGTAATGTCACTGTTTTTCGCGGCGCCTTTACTCTGTGTCCACCCCATTTCTTCCCAGATTAAAAAAGCAGAGCACAGAAAGAAGACACGGGTGAGAGTAGTTTCCCTGAAAGCTATCCATAACCCCCGGATCAATACCAGGAATGTCTCGGCGGCTTGGGCCAGGTCTATCCACAGAACCGGGCATAAAACTTTTCACCGGGAAGACTCCGTGTCCACCGGGAGCCGGGACAAAAGCTTGTATGAGGATTACCGAATCGATTGGGATGTTGCTGGAGAAGATGGCACCATCGACACCGTTGAAACGGTCTCTCATCTGGACCTTTAAAGTAATAAGGGTCAGTGCTCAGAACAAAGGTTCTGAGACTGGATGGAGGCAGCACTTAGACATAAAGGAACTCGTCATGTGTTGGAGAAAATTTTTTAGAATGAGACATCTTTCCGATCATCAAGGCTTCAGTGTAATTGAGCTTGCAGTGGTCTTGGCCCTCATTGTTATTTTAGCCGCTATTTCCGCCCCAGTAATGAGCGGCTATAGCCCCTCCTACAATTCAAAAAAGGCGGCTCGCGAGATTGTCTCGCAGATGCAGCTTGCCCGGCTTCATGCCATTAGAAACAGAGTCACCACGGTGGTGGTATTTTATCCGGACAGTTTCACGCCTGCTGATCAGGCAAATTCATTCTTGATCTTTGAAGATGATAATAGAGACGACTTCATCGATACCACCGACAACAACTGGATACACGACGCTGGTGAGAATGTCATTGTGCAGCGGACTTACATGCCGCGGAACGTGAATTTGAGTTCGGCGACATTCACCTCAAATGGTTCTGGGGCAACCACGGAAACATTTTCCTGCGGCTTCGACTCTCAGGGTTTAGCAGCAAGGAAATCAGGCAGTGTCGCTTTTGTAACTGGAGACGTCCAGCTGAAAAACAGCAAAAACCAGACGAGAACAATAAGCTTTAACCCATTCGGAAAGACCAAGATAGCCATAGGGAGTTAGAGTATGTGGAGATTACATTTTCCAATACATGAAAACCACCGGAGCCAATCCCGACAAAAAGGTTCCCAGCAGGGGTTCAGCCTGGTGGAGGTAATGGTGGCAATCTTGCTTCTCACCGTTGGCCTCTTGGCTCTGGCAAAAATGCAGACTAGTGCAGTGGCAAGCAACGCCTTCGGTTATCAGCTGACCCAGGCAACTTTTCTGGCTCAGGACAAGCTGGAAGAGTTGCGGCTGTTGAATGAGTGTTACCTGGAGGTATCAGCCAAGCCTCAGATCAGCTGGACAACTGCTGACCAAGATGTCGTCGATAACTACAACAGTCAACTGAGCGACTCCGTGGATAACTGGGTCGAAACCGATACTTCTGTTCCCCTTGATGGCACCCCAGATGCATTCAGTTGGCTGCCGGATACGCCGGACCATACCAACAGTGACGGCCCTGGGGGCGTTGCCAACCCCATCGATGTCACCGGCGCCACAGTCTCCAGTGGTGGCTATACCAGAACCTGGTATGTGGTGGAAGACAGGCCAATGAGCAAAGCAAAGACCATTCGGGTGCGGGTGACCTGGCGGGGCAAAGAAAATCAGCGCGAAGTAACCTTAGACACCGTGCTGTCGCAGTGATGGAGGTGGGCAATGAAGCGAGGACTCAGGCAGAAATCAGTGGCAAGAAGTCTTTCCAGGGAAAATGCGCCAACCTGCAGCCCCTTTCTCCGCTGTCAGGGATTTACCCTGGTGGAACTGCTCGTGGTTTTGGCCATCGTCAGTGTTGTCATGGGAGGGATCTACTCGGTTTTCATCCGCTCCAACCGGGTCTACATCTCCCAGGAAGAGGTGGTAGCTGCCCAGCAGGAGACCCGCTCAGCCCTCGATATTTTAGGGAGAGAGATACGGATGGCAGGATTTATTGCAGCTCATAACAAGACAGATGGCGCAGATCCCATTACTGTTGCCGCCTGGGCCGGCAATGCCGATTCCGCCATTGAAATTGCTGATGTGAACGATACCGCCAAGACCACCACCCTGGCATTCAAATCAGATCTGGACGGCACTGACACAGATCTGGACACTTATGACGACACCGAAGCGGTGCGGTATGTCTACTACCATGCTGATCATGCTGATGCCAGCCGGCGAAACACCTTGACTCGAGAAGTTTTGACCTGGAATGGTGGCTGGAGTGATTTAAGCGGAGAGGGCGAGAAGGTCTTTCTCGAGAACATTCAAGACCTGACCCTCACCTATCAAATGGCTGACGGCACTACTAGTGCCAAACCCACCGACCTTGAAGCGATCCGGGGAGTGGTAATCAGCCTTACGGCACAGACAAGTATTGCCGTTGAGCCCTTTGAAGGTGGCAAGGGTATTCGGACCCGACAGCTCATATCTAACATTCAGATTCGCAACTTGGGTCTTTCCTAGTGCAGGAGGAAAAAGTGGAACATAAACGGATTATCGCAAAGATCAAAAATCTCGGCCTCAAGCGCTTTCTTAGCCGAATGGTCGGTAATGACAGGGGGGTGGTTTTGATTTTCGCCCTGATGCTCATGCTGGTTCTAACCATCATCGGCAGCTCCGCCACCTTGACCTCCCAAATAGACCTCAAGTTGAGCGGCAATACCAAGGTGATCCGAACCTCCTTTTACGTAGCGGACGGGGGTATCATGTTGAGCCCAAAGGTCATCAGCCGAATCATCACTGACCGGGAACTTCCTACACCTGAGCAGACACCACTTATAACCTATGATGCCTGGGAGAAGGTTGTTGGCGAGGATCCTGTCCTGTTGAAAAAGATCATGGGCTTTCCAATGGACAGCGACTATCAAAATGCGGACGAGAATACTGCTGACATTACCGTGGACCAGGGGACACTGGGCAGTATGGCTGTGGATTTCACCCGGGTGGGCACCCGCTACCTTTCCGGGGGTGGAGTTGAGTTCGCCGCGGGAACCGAAGGCGTAGGGGTTGGTGGCGCTGCCAGCGCTGCTATCCTCTATCACCTTGCCAGCAGGGGCACAGTAGGCACCGCACCTAAGACCACCACATCGGAGATCGTGGCTCGATACCGCAAGGTAGCGGGTGTGGCTGGAGGTAGGTAATCATGAAGAACTTGAAGAGATACGGCATAGGCTTGTTGATACTGGCGCTGGGATTGTGGCCGGCAGGGAATACCGAGGCAGCAAACTCCGTGGGCCCCTATGTGTCGAGTCCTATTTTCATGACCAATGCCGTTCCTCCCAATGTTTTGATCATCTTCGACAACTCGGGGAGCATGAATTCCATGGCCTATTGGCAAGAGGGACTCCTTCACGATGACGAGACCCCGGGTGAGTTTGATATCGTGCCTGATACTCCTTACAATGAGAACAAGAACTACTATGGCTACTTTGTCGCGGGCACACCGGGCAACCGGGTCCATTACACCTACTCCAGCAATACGTTCCAACGGGACCCCAATGGCAAGTGGCAGGGGAATTTCCTCAACTGGCTCAGCATGAGGCGGGTGGACGTGGCCCGCAAGGTCTTGGTGGGCGGCCTGGCCACCTCCCGTACTGGTGGGGGCAACACCACCCTCATCGCCGAGGACCCTGCTCAGTGGGGCCGCAGTTACAAGTGTAAGTTGGACTGGAGTCTTCTGGTGCAATACACACCTTTTGGTGGCGATATGCAAGACCGCTACGTGGGGCTCAAGGATGGCTATCTTTACGTGAGCAAGGATCTCAATACCAGCCCCTTCGACAAATTTGACTACCAGTACGGAATAAAGGTCAAACGGGATTCCTCTTACCCTGATGAAGCTTGGGACTTCAAAGACGGCAACATTGCCGGGGTCATGCAAAAAGTGGGCGACAAGGCCTATTGGGGGCTGGAGTTCTTCCGCAACGGCACCGGCAGCGGGAACAACGGTGGTTACATCAAGAACCGTGTGGGTCACCCAACCATTACAAACCTTTACACCAACATAGAAAATGAGGCCATGGGGAACTGGACACCTCTGGCTGAAAGCTTTTACGTGGCCATGCAGTACTTCAAACAGGAGCCCATAGATCCCAGCCTGACATCGCTATACAACCCCGGCTATCAGATCAACTCCACCTGGGACCCCTATGATCAGGATGGTGACTCGACTCACTGTGCCAAGACTTTTGTCTTGCTCTTCACTGACGGCTCCTCCACCAAAGATTTGAATATTCCGGACGCATACAAAACCTACGATGGTGACCCCAACGATCCCAATGCTCAGGCACCCGCTTATGTCAGCGAGGGCTCCGACTATCTGGACGATATCGCCCTTCATGCCAAGGTAAACGATCTCAGACCTGACCTGGAAGGTGATCAGAACATCGAGCTCTTCGTGGTCTATGCCTTTGGCGATGATCCGGCAGCCAGGCGCTTGCTGAAAGACTCCAGCAGAAACGGCGGTTTTATTGAAAAGAACGGCAACAACCGGCCCGATCCCGCCACCGGCACCGCGGTGGATGTAGTTGACTACACCACCCCCGTGGTCGATGACACCTGGTCTGAGTGGTGGGAAGACCAGAGATTGAGTGCGGATGGCTCCGCCCTGCCGGACACCTACTTTGAAGCCCAGGACGGCTGGAAGCTGGAACAGGAGCTCATCAACGCCATTACCAAAATCCTGGAACGAGCCAACTCAGGTACCGCGGTCTCGGTGCTTGCCACCTCGGGTGAGGGCGAGGGCGCCCTGTATCAAGCTTATTTCAGGCCAAAGTCCTCAACAGCTACGGAAGAGGTTCACTGGACCGGTTATCTCCAAGGTCTATGGATTGACGCCTTTGGCAACCTACGGGAAGACGCGGGAGTAAGCGGGAAGCTCGAGCTTGGCGCCGATCCTATTGTCAGTTTTTTCTACGACGAAAGCAGCGGTGAGACCCTCTTCAAGCGGCGTTTGGTCTCTGGGACCGACAAATATGGGACTCAATCACCGCCGCCTACCACCCATATGCTCACCGAGCTCAATCCCCTGTGGGAGGCGGGGAGCCTCCTGGCTGACCGCAGTGCCACCAGCCGGACCATCTACACCTTTGTCGATCTAGATGGAGAAGGAGACGTTGACGGCAAAAACCAGGTGGACAGCGGCGAATTTATTTACTTCACCACGGGCAACCAGGGTAAATTGCAGCACCACCTGGACCTAGCCGAGGACCTCAGCACCTTTGAGACCGATTTTGCTTACCTTGGCGCCGATGAAGGGGCACGGGTAGTCAACCTGATCAGTTATATTCGCGGGGTTGATTCAGCTAGTACCAGAAACCGCACTTTGGGTTCAAAAGTTTACAAGTTGGGTGATATTGTCCATTCCACCCCCACCCCGGTGGGACGCCCCGTGGATAACTACGACCTCATCTACAAGGATGAAACCTACAAAGCATTCTACAAACTCCACAAGGACAGGGAGACTGTGGTCTACGCCGGAGCCAACGACGGCATGCTCCACGCCTTCCTGGCGGGCGTTTTCCAGCCGGGTGACAAGTTTACCGGCGACAACGCCGAATTTATTGTAGACAACACCAAATACCCAAGCCTAAATCCGGGCGATGAGATTTGGGCTTACATCCCCCAGAACCTCCTGCCTCACCTCAAGTGGCTGGCAGATCCCGCTTACATGGATGGCACCCACGTCTACTATGTAGACCTGAAGCCCAGGATCTTCGACGCCCGGATTTATGAAGGTGCCGGTGATTCTAATCATCCCCTTCATGACCTGTGGACCACTGGGATGAACGCTGCAAAAAGAGACCTCAGACCTTACGGATGGTGCACGGTGCTGGTGGGCGGCATGCGCTTTGGCGGCGGTAGTATCAATGTTAATGCTGCTTGGAGCGACGGTGATCCGAGCAAAACCTTTGCCAGCAGCTATTTTGCCATGGATGTCACCGATCCCAAAAATCCCATTCTCCTGTGGGAGCGCAATTACCCTGGTCTCGGCTTTTCCACCTCCTTTCCAGCGGTGTTGAAGGTCGAAGAAAGAAGTATTACCTTGGGTACTCCGGACACGGTAAATGTCCTAGGGCGACATTGGTATCTACTTCTTGGCTCTGGCCCCACCGCTTACGACGGCACCAGTGCTCAGAGCAGTCGTGTCTTTCTGGTGGACATGGCCAGCGGCCGAACTGACCTCACTTACAATCCAGGGCGGATATTCACTCACCTTACGGACTCCGATGGCGTAAATATTGTCGGCTCTCCACTACCGGACGAAGGTTTTATGGGCTCTCCAGTGAGCGTGGACCTCAGCTTGGACTATTCCGTAAATGTCTCCTATTTCGGCGAGGCCCACAAGACCAACCCAGGGTACGGCGGAGGACTGTATCGTCTCCAGGTTCCCACAGGTCTTCAGCTTGCCAATAACGAACCTGTCTTACTCTACGACGTCAATCCGCAAACCTGGGTCTTAAGCCAGATGTTTGATGCCCAACGGCCAATTACTGCAGCACCTTCTGCCGCAGTTGGTACGGCGGATTCAGGATACAGTCTCTGGCTCTACTTCGGCACCGGTCGTTACCTGTCCTCGCTGGACAAATCAGACAACAGTCAGCAGTACCTTTTCGGCTTGAAAGATCCTTACTATAACGGACTGCTCACGGATGCCCAGCGGGCCGAGATTCTCAACGCTGAACCCCTATCGGTTCTCTCTGTGGATGCAAATGGTGACAATCTCCTCTTCAATACCACCGGGGTTAAGATTTACACTGACGGTTCTACTTCAATAGCTGGCACTACTTTCGGCGATCTGATAACCGAGCAGTCCTATGATGAGCGTTATGCTTGCGGTTGGTACAAGGAACTGGAGATCGGCGAGCGCATCATTAACAAGCCTTCGGTTCTTGGCGGCATCATGTTGGCGCCTTCCTTCGTGCCCAATGAAGACGTCTGCGCCTTCGGCGGCGACAGTTACCTGCACGCTCTCTACTTTGAAACCGGTACCGCTTACCTAAAAAGCGTGGTGGGAGTAGAGGCAGATGATAGCGTCAAGGATAAAATCAAACTGGGCGTGGGTATTTCCTCTAGTCTCGGTATCCACGTGGGCCGTGAGCACGGTGCCAGGGGCTTCATCCAACAGTCCACCGGCAGCATATCTCAAATTAACCTGACGCCGGCTTTCAGTATCAAGAGCGGCTTCGTGAACTGGCGCGAAGTCAGATAAGGGGGAAGATCCATGTTAGCGCGTAAAATCCTTTTAGTTTTCGGCCTGACTCTATTTCTCGTAGTAGGCCGGGCTCTCATTGGTTTCGCTGGACAAGCGCAGCCTCAGAAGAGATCGGGAATGGTCATGACCGAGACCCTTCAGGTAATGGGCAAAGGGACCGACTATATTCTCATTGGTGAAGAACCGCTTTATGTGACGCCGGAGATTACCAAGATAACCACTCGCAGTGGGACGCCCATCAGTTTGAAGAGATTGCGCACTCCCTGCCTGGCCGAGGTCACCTATGCCAGGTGGATGAAGGGGGTGGAGAAGCTTCCGGTTGTCCTTTACCTTAGGGTTAAGAGTGCGAAATGGGGTGCCACCAGCTCAGAGTCAACGGAATAAAAGAACGCGCAGATAGGGGGTGATAGAAAAACGAAAACGAAAGGAATTCCAGAGTAAGGGAGCGTTTTTTTGAAACGGGAGGGGCGCCATGGAGGAAAGAGCATTTAGGAGAAATTTTTATTGGTTCATTGTTTTAGTTTTACCCTTAGTTTTCATTCTGGGGGTTCTGCCCTGCGGGGCCCAGGAAACCTATAATCTTAAGGATCTGATTGACAACAATACGTCTATCCCAGTCGACAATTTGACCTTTTCGGGATTTAATTGTGATTACAAAAATGCATACCCACAGCCAGATCAAACTATACCCCAGCCAGAAGACATTACAGTCGAAGCAGTTGGACAAGGGACAACTGCCCCGGGACTAAAATTCACCCCCAATTTCCAAGTGGCAGTCGAGCCAGATTCTTCTTCGGCATACGCTTTCGCAAAGCAGATCGGACTCTCATATCAGGTAAACGCTGCTGAGGGTTCAAGTTTGATTGCTGCAAGCACTCTAATCCTAAATCCAGGTACTGTCGAACCTGAGGGAGAGTACGCCTATATTTCAGTTCAAGATCAGGTAGGGGAGATACAGAACTTTGTTCATCGAAGCAAGATTTGGGATACCACATCGGCAGCATACATGATCAAGGAGACACTCCGGCTAGAGGCCAATCTCTCTCCAACTTCAGCAGTGTCTCCCAGGATACTCGCAGCGTTATTCGTGAGATCACCAGGGGGGGAAGCTTCCATTGAATCGTTCGAACAGAGGTTTTCTCTGACCCCCGCCCCTGGAGGCCCCATTGCTAACGCTGGGCCCGACCAAGCCGTTTTTGATCAGGTTTCTCTCGACGGTAGCGGCAGCAGTCCTACTGATGCAAAATATCAATGGGAACTTTACAGGAAAGAGGGAGATGCGTTGCTTCCCGTTGGTGATCCTCTGCAAGGTGAGCAGGCAACTTTCACAGACCTAGTAAATGGGTTCTACGAGGCAAAGCTGACCGTGACTAATTCTGAGGAAGTTTCGGCCATAGACACTGCTACTATAGCTGCTGCCGGACCATCCGGTGTGGGAACTGACCCGAGGACCCAAGAAAATGCCGAGCTTAATCTGTGGCGCTTTAAACTGAAGAAGTACAAATACTGCAATTGGTCGATAGCCCGCATGCTCGGCACCTTTGATTTACCTGATGACTTCGAGTTTAACAGGGGGGATAACCTGATAGGAAAAGTTACAATTCAGGTAAATCGCGGCGAGGAACCTCTAGTGGTAATGTCGGATGATATTAAACTGAAAGTGAGAAAATGGAAGTATAAGTCGGAAATTAGCAGCTACTAATGCCAATATGTTTCAGATCTTTTTAGGCAGAGTCACCCCTGTGGCTCTGCCTTTTTATTTGCTGTGATTAAGCCTCACGACGAGACCTTGCCTCTCAGTATACCTTCAGAGCTGAAAAGAAGGTGCTAGGTTCTGAATTTTAATGGAAAATTGGGCGGGAAAATGGTTGTGTTTGCTCGTCTTGATTGATATAGTAGCAAAAATCCCATAGCCACCTGGATGAACTGTATCCTTTCCGCAACACTTACGCAGCGATTTATGACCTGTGTGAAGCTTTAGAATACAAACGAGGTGGTGGTATATATAAGCTGATATCTAAATTCTTAATAAATTCAAAGCAGTTATCACCATTGGAGTTTTTTGAAGGGTTGCCCCAGCACCATTCATCGACCATCGGCACGCTTATTGCTCTATTTCTCTACCTTCACCTTTGAGGAGAACTGTTCATGCCCCTGCACCAGCGTACTGTCCACGGTGAAATTGGTTGTACCGGAATCGGCCTCCACACAGGAAAAAAAGTCACAATGTCCATCAAGCCACTGCCGCCCAACAGTGGCATTCGCTTTTGTCGAAGTGATCTCGTGGGATCCCCCCACATACTCGCTAGTCTCGAGAACGTAGTAGACACCAGGTTAGCAACAACCCTTGGTCTGAACGGCCACATCGTTTCTACCGTGGAGCACCTCATGTCAGCTTTCGCCGGCATGGGAATAGACAATGCCCTGGTGGAGCTGGACGGTCCTGAAGTCCCCATTATGGACGGAAGCGCTGGGCCTTTTATCTACCTTTTGAAAAACGTTGGTATTAAGCTGCAAGACGAAGTTAAAAAATTCTTCTTAATCAAAAAGCCTTTTACTCTCAAGAGCGGAGACAAGAACATCAGCGTCTATCCTTGCCGCGAGTTGAAAATCACCTATGTCATCGATTTTGATCATCCCCTGCTTTCCAAGCAAACGTATGTCTTGCGCTTTTGTGGCTCCGGCTTTATGAAGGAAATTAGCCGCGCTCGCACCTTCGGTTTCCTTAAGGACGTTGAGACCCTAAAGAATAATGGCTTCGCTCAGGGGGGGTCTTTACACAACGCTATCGTGCTCGACGATTTTCGGGTGCTCAACACCGACGGTCTCCGTTACGAAGACGAATTTGTCCGCCACAAAATACTTGACCTCATTGGTGACCTCCACTTGATGGGCATGCCGATTATCGGACACTTTGTTATTAATAAATCGGGACACACACTGAACCATATTTTTCTCACTGAATTACGGAAGAGAAATAAATGCTGGAAAGTGGCTAAGTTTTCCGACGAACATGCTTTAGAGGCCCGTCATATCTTGGTTCCAACCTTCGCTTTTCCCCAACCAGCCACGGTCTAAGCTGCCCCTACCTACCCGAATCCCCTTGCATTTTATGCATCTTTCGGATAGCATTTCAGGCGAACTGATTAAAACGTAGAAACTGCTCGGAGAGACCTGGGGAAGTTCAAATGGAATTTCCCGTGGTGTGTTTGGCCTGAACCTGCGAAGTGGCAACCATCGCGATAAACTACGTTGTCTCAGGCTGTAATCTGGGATAGGGACACTCCGCCTAGGCCAATTCTAACCTTCTTTGTCTACGGGCACAGAACTGGCTTGCCATGTCCACATTCCGGCGCCATCTAGAGCCATTAACCCTACTACTGCTTTTCTGCTTCCTACTCTCGTTCCCTTCCCCGCTTCAGGCTGCAGAGGCCACACTCTCAGACATCATTGTTACCAATACCCAGGAGGACCTTCTTGTATTCTTCGATATAAATGGCTGTTTTACCCGAGAGATGGAAGAAGCGATACTCAACGGCATTCCCACAACCTTTACTATCGTTATCAAACTTTACAGAACCCGGACGGCCTGGCTTGACGCTTCCATCGCCTCCATCACCTTAGAGCATACTATCAAATATGACAGCTTGAAAAACGAGTTTCGGGTCACGCATTCGGAAGAGGACGACACTGAAATTGTAGTCAAAGACTTTGAAGCAGCCAAGAAGGCCATGGCAGAAATCAGGAATATCAGGGTTGTACCATTGAAGGAACTTCAAGAACGGGGCAAGTATCAATTGCGTGTGAAGGCCGAGTTGGAAAAGGTTCGTCTGCCCCTTTATCTTCATTATGTATTATTCTTCGTATCACTGTGGGATTTTGAAACCGACTGGTATACTGTTGACTTTATTTACTGAGCAAGGTTTTTATAATTCGTGAACCGGGCTCGTTCTATCACTATTGAAGCTCCCAGCAGTCCCGCCAAGGCGGGACAGGGAATCTTCGAAATGTAAGGAAGAGGTTCTTTTTTATTGTAGTTCGCTCGCTAACCCCGTCCGCCTCAGGCGGACTACGGGGAATGCGCTCGCTGAAGCATTTTCAACCCCAGGCCAATCGGGGCAACGGTCAGTGAGAAAACTGGTCTAGCCATACGGTCAAACTAAAAAACCATGGTTTCTCCGCAAAAACCAGATCGCACCAGGGAACAGAGTCGCCGCAGGCGAGAGCGAATCATCATTATCGTCTCTCTGGGACTGATAGTTCTCTTTACCTATCTTGAGAGTCACTTCCTCCAGTTTGGCAGCAAACTCCCCATGGGCAGCAACGTCATAATTTTTGCTTTGATGAACCTTAATGTCATCCTCTTGCTGCTCCTTGTTTATCTGGTTACGCGTAATGTGGTCAAACTCATCTTCGAGCGAAAACAGAACATATTTGGACACCGACTGCGCACTAAATTGGTGATCACCTTTTTCACCCTGTCTTTGTTTCCAACCATCATTCTTTTTGGCTTGGCCAGTCAGTTCATCTCCACCAGCATGGAATATTGGTACAACATACAAGTGGAGCAGTCCCTGAAAACGTCACTTGAGCTAGGAAAGTCTTTCTACCAAAAGGCGATCAACTCAGGTTTTACCGCTAGCAACCAGTTGGTTGAGACCGTTTCAAAAAGAAGCTTATTAGACAAAAACAAGCGCCAGCAATTGCTGAAGTTCATCCGGGAGGCACGTCGCGAACATCGCCTCCACAATATCGCCATTTATTCCTATAATCTTAAACCCTTGGTGCGGGACCCCCAAACCGAATCACCGCTCATCGTTCTGGACCAGCCCATGCGGGATGTAATTCAGCAAGTAGCCACCAATCGCCAATCTCTGCACCACATCACCCCCTCAACCGCAGGCGATCTGATCTGGACCCTGACTCCTGTTTACACTCCAACCAATACCAAACAAATGGCTGGTCTGCTGATTGTTGGCCAATTATTGCCGAAAGATCTCATGACCAGCATGGCTGAAATCACTCGGGGATTTGAAAACTACCAGCAGATGAAGATGCTGAAGAAGCCTATTAAGATCAGTCACCTGATCATGCTCTCCATTGTGACCTTGCTGATTCTCTTTTGTGCCTCGTGGTTCGGCTTTTATCTGGCCAAAAGCATTACCGTGCCTATTCAGGAACTAGCTGAGGGTACCAGGCGTATTGCCGATGGAGACTTGGACGTTCACGTTGACCAGGATTCTGACGATGAGATCGGTACCCTGGTCAATTCCTTTAACAGAATGACTCTTGATCTACAGGCCAGCCAAGCAGCCCTCAAAGAAACCAACTTGGAACTAAAGCTCACCAGCGAGGAGAATGAGAGAAGAAGGAGGTACATGGAAATCGTTCTCGGCAATGTGGCCGCGGGTGTAGTTTCGGTTGATGGCGAGGGACACCTACGAACTATCAACAAATCCGCAGAGTCCATGTTTGGCCTCAAGGCCGAAGATGTGCTGCGCCGTCACTACTCTGAGGTGCTCCAAACAAACCACATGGAGATAGCCGGCAAATTTACTGAAATGCACCAGATTACCAAGCAACCCACCATGCAAAGACAGGTTCGCTCTCTGGTGGGTAACCGCCTTATGACCCTGCTGGTTACGGTCTCCATCCTCCACGATGAGGAGGGACAGTACATGGGTATCGTCGTGGTGTTCGATGACCTCACCGAACTTGAGAAAGCACAACGTATGGCAGCCTGGCGGGAGGTAGCAAGACGTATCGCTCATGAAATCAAGAACCCTCTGACTCCCATTCAACTTTCAGCCCAGAGGTTAAGGAGGAAATATCTGCGAAGGTTTGCCGAGGACGGCAAAGTGTTTGAGGACTGCACCCGTACTATCATTAATCAGGTGGATGAGCTAAAGCTCCTGGTCAACGAATTTTCCAACTTCGCCAGAATGCCTGCTGCTAGTCTTTCGCCCAATGACCTGCCAGAGATCGTTAAGGAAACAATATCACTCTTTCGCGAAAGTCATCCATCAACAACCTTTGCTTTCGCACAACAGAATCCCCTTCCCTTGCTGGACCTGGATCGCGAGCAGATGAAAAGGGTTATGATTAATCTCCTCGATAACGCTGTGACTGCCGTGGATGGCAACGGCGAAATCAGCGTTAACCTCTCCTTCGATGAGATTCTGAAAATTGCCCGTCTCGAGGTCTCAGACAACGGCCCGGGTATCCCTGCCAAAGATAAGATAGGCATGTTTGAACCCTATTTTTCTACCAAAGAGAAGGGCTCTGGACTTGGCCTCGCCATAGTGAGCAATATCATTGCAGACCATCACGGTTTCATCCGTGTTCGCGACAATCAACCTCGAGGTACAACCATCGTCATTGAATTGCCCGGCGGCAGCCGTAAGTCAGGAAGGTCTGTGACGGAACTTGCTTGATTGCAACGAGAAAGTGGAACTATGACGAAGACAATCATGATTGTGGATGACGAACCGAGCATCCGTACTTCCCTGGAAGGGGTCTTGGAAGACGAGGGCTACAAGGTAATTTGTGCGAGTGATGGCAAAGAAGCACTGAAAACCATGGAAGAGGAGATGCCGGATTTGATTCTCTTAGACATCTGGATGCCAGGAATCGACGGCATAGAGACACTCAAACGTATGCGCTCTCTCCACCCGGCGCTCCAGGTTATCATGATATCCGGTCACGGCAGTATTGAGACAGCGGTAACTGCTACCAAGCTCGGGGCCTACGATTTTATCGAAAAGCCCCTTTCTTTGGAAAGAACCCTGGTCACCATTCAGAATGCCATAAATTTCCGCCAACTCAGCGATGACAACATCATTTTGCGCCAAAAGGCGAGAATTCCGAACAAAATCACCGGGAATACTGCCATTATCCGTCAACTTCAAGAAACAATCGAACGCGTAGCCCCCACTCACGCCACCGTGTTGATAACAGGTGAGAACGGCACCGGAAAAGAGCTGGTGGCGAGGGCCATCCATCATCTCAGCCCCAGGAATACGCGTCCTTTGGTCGAGGTCAACTGCGCTGCAATCCCTGAGGATCTTATTGAAAGCGAACTCTTTGGGCACGAGAAAGGTGCTTTCACCGGCGCCAATGAACGGCGGCGAGGACGCTTTGATTTGGCCAATCATGGCACCCTTTTCCTGGACGAAATTGGCGACATGAGCCTGAAAACTCAAGCGAAAATCTTGCGAATTCTGGAAGAACAACGCTTCGAGCGTGTGGGGGGCAGCAAAATTATCCAGGTGGATGTTCGAATCATAGCTGCAACCAACAAAGAGCTGAAACGGGAGATCGACGAAGGATGGTTTCGGGAGGATCTTTACTATCGCTTGAACGTCATCCCCGTCCAGGTACCTCCACTGAGAGATCGTACGGAGGACATTCCATTGCTGGTTGAAGATTTTTTGGAGGAATTTGCTCAAGAAGGCAGTTTGGCCAAGAAACAAATCGGCGATGATGTCTTACCCGTTTTGCAGAAATATCCGTGGCCCGGCAACGTCAGAGAGCTGAAGAATTTCATAGAGCGTCTGGTAATCTTGGTGCCAGAAGATGTCATAGAACCACACCACATCCCTGCCTCTTTCCACCAATGCTTCGAGCAGGGCAACACCAGTAATGCCTTGGATCAGCCCAACTTTAAGACGGCCAAGACTCAGTTCGAAAAGGAGTTCTTGCGCAAGAAACTAGAGGAGCACCAGTGGAACATCTCAAAGACCGCCAAGGCCATCGGTATCGAGAGAAGCCACTTGCACCGCAAGCTCAAAGCCTACGGCGTTGCCCAAGAAAAATCTAAACAGCGATTACCCACCACGAGCTAAACCATCTCCTAAAAAATCTTTTTCTCGTCGATGTGGGATGTGGGATGTACGATGTGGGAAGACGAGTTGAGCAAATTGCCCGGCAGAACTCTCGCATCCCATGTCTCACATCTCACATCAGACGCTATAATCCGCTTCGTGCTTTGGATTCTGGATCGCCGGAATCTGCACTCACTGATACTTCATCTTTTCGTTTTCAATAATGTCGATGAGCTCGTACATTATTTGGGGCAACCTCATGCTGACCCTATCCCATGAAACAGTCTGGGGTGTTTCATAGAGTTGATCCCTCAGCTTCACTCCAGTTTCACCGATGGCTTGGGCAAGCCCGCTTTCTATGAAAGGCTTGAACTCTTCGTTCGCTGTGACGAAGCTTAGAAAGCGTTCAGTCAGCCGGTACGGCGAGATCAGGAGATCTCCGGCCAAAAGAATGGCGTCTTTAAAAACAGTGCGCACCGCATGTTCTTCTGCGTTGCGATCATATCTCAACCCTGAAAAGGCGGCGTTGTCTGCGTACATCTTGATGAGTTGATCAGCCACATCCAAGTAAGTGAGGGTGAGATCCCGAATGAAATGATCGGAAATCTCTAATCCCTCTTCAATAACGAGCGCGCTTAGAAGGGTAGTGACGATATCAACTCCCATCTTATGGATTCCTCGACTGCCATCCTCTACCGATATGGGTTGGTGTTTATGGTCATACGGACCATCGAGAACCTCCACTTGGGCAATGGTGTTGGCCTTGCGATAGACTTCAATGAGTGTAAAGATTTCCACGCCCCAGTTGGTGGCAAAGTGCATCCTCCTCAGCAAACTGTTTTCAAAGGCCACCTCCCCGGACAACTGATAGTGGAAATTGAGAAGAAAATCCACGATCCTGAGAACCTTGTCCTCCTGAGTGTCGGTGAATTTTCTCTTGAGCGCAATAAGGAGAGGATCGAGCAGCAACCTCTTGGCTCGACCGTAAAGCTGGCCATCTTTGAGTCTGGCATAGAACGCCTTCGAAAACTGGTAGTTCAACACCACGACGGGATAGAAAAGCCGGTCAATTATCTTATGGTCAAACGTTCTAATATCGGCATCAACAACGCCGATGCACTGAGCCCCCAAGGCCAGAGCGATACCAAACGAGAGAAACATATTCCTGCCCTTGCCCGGCTCCTCGAGTCCAAAACCCGCCTCCGAGAGTTTTTCGTAAATTGTAGTGAAACCTGAACCTCTGTTGTGCTGGATAAGAAAGTTTGTCAGGCCGTGCGATTTCAAGATTTCCGCCAGTTCATTTGCTTCTTCGTTGCTGGCACCATCCAGACCGAAAATAATATGTGATAGATATTCCACTGCCGAAAGGTGCTGGACAATGTTTTCAAACACCGGGCGATTTTCTTTCTCGGTGAATTCGGTGACAAGAAGCGGCACCACAAGCACGGCTTTCTTCCACTTGGAGTGGAACAGGAGCTTTTCGGTCATGTCCTCAGGATGAGGACTCACGAGATGGAAGGCGGTGATTTTCGTATGTTTCTGGGCAAAAAACGACATCATTCCTCCTTTCGGACAGGTGTTGCATCGAGTTGATGGGGCAGGCTAATATGATAATTCAAGCTTACTAAATTATGTGCTGGCACACAAGGGCATAGGCCTTTCTGGGAATTCAGGAATGAAGGGATTGAGGGATTTAGGAATTGAGGAATTTTAGATTGCAGATTGAGGGATGTGGGATCTGAGATGTGAGATGTTAAGGAAATATGGATTTATCCCACATCTTATATCCCACATCTCAAGTTTTAGGCACTTTAGACACTTTAGGCATTTTAGGCATTTAGAGCTCTTCGTGCTCCATGCTATATTTCGATGCCAAAGAAATTAGCAATGAGAAAGGCCAGTCTTTTTCTCAGCACAGAGTAGGAATAGTGCCTGGTTGCCACCTTGTAGTTGTGATTTACCATGCCGTCCCGTCTCTCCGGTGACTCCAATACCTCTCGCACCTGCTTGACAACTCGATCTGTAATAAAGCCATCCATGACGATCAGGTCAAAACCCTGGGGTTCGATGTCCCTGACAAAAACCTCATAACGATTGATCAAAATGGGCTTTCGAAAATAGGCAGCTTCCAGAAAGGCGTTGCCAAAGCCCTCATACAGGCTGGTATAGGTGACAAAATCGGCGTGTGGATATACGTCCCAAAGAGTATAAAGTTTCTCCCCCTTTTCATTGACGCCACGAGTCTCATCAATGTGGCACGAAACCAGCTTTAAGTCCACGTTATGATCTCGGGCATGATCTTCAACGAAAGTGGCGTAGTCATATCCCTCATCACCGGCCTCATGAGAGATAACCAGCTTGTATTTCGGATCTCCTAACTGGCTCACCAACTCGATGGCGTGCTCAATGCCTTTTCTCTGGACTATCCTGGTGGGTTGCAAAATGAGGACGTCACCCTCTGCTAGACCGATTTCCTGACGGAAATTTTTACTATACTCGATATCCACGTGCGGCTCATTTTCGAAATCCAGCACATTTGGAATGACGGTAGCTGAAATCCCCGTCCTCAAGGCCAATTCTTCTTGTGCCAGACTACTGATCACCACGTGCTGGATGCTTGGCAGTTTGGGGGGAAATGCCATCTGCAGATAATCCTGCGCTGCGTTCAGCGAAAAGCGAAGTCTTTCCCAGTGAAAATCGTGGTGATGGGCAATGCCAGGAATGCCGGTTTCGGCAATTAACTCGGTAACCGCCAATCCCAGGGGGATATGCATGGGAATACTCAAAACATTCTGGGGAATAATTATGTCGATGTCGAACTTTTCGATGAATTCGTAAAGCCTTCCCTTGAGGTAATTCCGCATGGCATGGATATGACCGCTGGTCTCTGAAGTCCTATGTTTGACTCCAAAGACGTGCTCGTTGATCCAGCGGACCTCCTCATGGTCAAAAAAGGCCTCGGGCACCAGCATACTCGAGCTGGGTTCACGGTCCAGCTCTCCGGCAAACCAGTAGGAAACGTGCTTCCTATCCCAGAGAAGTTGGGCCCACTTGGCCGCTTCCAATGAAACACCATCTGTTCCCGCAAACCGGGTGGATATGAAGCCAATGTTCTTGCCCATGTCAGGCTCCTCACAGCCCACATGCAGTAAGTAACGTCTGGTAGTTGGCAATCACTGTCCCCACCAGACCACCCTTCCCCAAACGCACACTCTGGTCATTGCCGTGAAAAAGTACTGCTTGCAAAGCATGTGCCTCCGCCGCCAAGACATCATTTTCACGGTCATTGCCAACCACCAGAACCTCCTCAGGCCTGAGACCCAAGTGCAGCACCGTTGTTCTAACCAGACGGAAGAAATATGGGGAGGGCTTGGAGAAGCCGAGGCGAAAAGAGAGAAAGGTTAGTTTTGGGTCGAAGAAATCGTCTGGGTTGATTCCCAGGGTCAGTCCGAGTATGGGCATGGTGTAAAATTGCGAATTGGATACTATTCCCAGCCCTACCCCTTTTTCTTTCAATTTTCTCAAAGCCTCCACCGCTCCAGAGAAAGCCCGGACCGGATTTGCCAACATCTCACGGTAGGTTGCAAAGATCCGGGGTTGGCTGCCCGTTACCTTTCCCCCCACCCTGCCAATCATGTCAGCCCAGATTCGATCTACTTGAACCTCTGCCGGAGAGATGCCCCGCTCCTTCAGTTCCTTGTGCTCTGAAGCAATTGCCTCAAAAAACCACCTGTGCCACTTGATACCCACATCTTTGCCAAAGCCAAAGCGTTCAGCCGTTGCCACAAAACTATCCTCACTGGAAACCAGCCGACCCTGGTCATCAAGATCACCCAAATGAGGACATACCAGCGTACCGTAGACGTCAAACAAAATGACCTTTGGCAGCGGCTCCAAAGGAGGAACACCCCCCCCTGGCACCGTGACCGCAGGCTCCGGCACAGGAAATTCTTGTAGGATTGAAAGCCAATTTTGCACTACCAACCTCCTATGAGGGGACGATGGAACCTCGGAAGAAAATAAAGGTCCAGCAATCTGTTACTGATCTTTTCAGCGCTTGCCTCTTCAAATTTCTGGCTAAATAACCCCTCGATTGCGGCTGTAACCTTTGTGGCGTGGACCTGCAATCCAAATTGCTCCTCCACTCGTTCATTGAAATCATGAGGAAAAATTGCTGGCTCAG
>JBFFBS010000029.1:0-24762 GCA_041560295.1 Syntrophobacteria bacterium
CGGCGAACGTAGAGATCTCTTGAATGATGCTGTTGATGGACAACGCTGCACTGCATGTGTAAGTCAGGGGCGGAAGATCATCGTAGTTGACCCGTGTCGATACTTCGCCAGTATGAATTCAATGGAGGAAGAACTGGAGCAACTGCCAACGATTCGAGATTATCATAAGACCGTATATGTTATGCATTCTCCTCCGTTTCGCACCAATCTGGATAGACTTTTTGATGGCCGCTGGATTGGGAGCCGGGCCATACGGGCTTTTGTTAAGAAGTATCAGCCCTATCTGACCCTACACGGACATATTCACGAATCGTCAGAGATCAGCGGGACCTACTGGGATAGGATTGGAAAGACCACCTGCATTAATCCAGGACAGTCCACTGAGGAGCTTTACGCCGTAGTCTTCGAGCTTGAAGATATTGCCGCAACTATTGAACACACGGTGTTTGGGCCCATGGTATAAAGCACCAAGGCCATTTCTCATCTGGCATTACACACTGAGAGGCAAGAGTAAGAAAGTCATTTAATCAGACTTGGGAATGCCACATGCGCAATGAGCAATGCGAAATGTGCATTGTCTAGCTTATGTCACTAGCAAAACCGACCAAGGAAATGCTGAGTCCACTTTACTGGTGGCGGGAGTTTGTGCGAAAGCTCCAGGAGTTGCGCGGCAGACCCCGTGATCTATCTCTGGGGATCGCCATCGGGGTTTTCGTTGGCATCACACCAACCATTCCCTTACACACCGTGCTGGCCGTAGCCCTGGCCGCGGCCCTGCGGGGCAGCAAGCTTGCGGCGGCGCTGGGGGTTTGGGTGGCCAATCCATTGACCATTCCTATTTTTTATTACGGCAGTTATCGTCTGGGGAGTTTCGTCCTGGGAATGGATGAACTGACCTTGCCCACGCAATACTCGGTGTTCTATCTCATGAAGCTGGGAGGAAATGTGACGGTGGCAATGTTGCATGGCGGTGTGCTTTTGGGAATCCTGCCCGCTGTGCTGGCCTATTTTTTGACCTACTGGTTCACTAGTTCGCCTCGTTTTCAGAGAGAATCCGGTCCAGCTACGGAAGATGCTGATGACACGCACAAATAGATAGACCGCAAAGCCCCGTGGTGGGCTTGGGAGCGGGGAGTATGATCTCGCCTCAACAAGCGCTGAAGACACTTGGCAGAAGGCCGAGCAAGAGCCTGGGCCAGCATTTTCTCATTCACCAGGCAACCGCGGAAAAAATCGCTGCCGCACTTAATCCGGAGCCTGGAGATGTGGTGGTGGAAATCGGGGCGGGACTTGGGGCCTTGACCGTACCGCTGAGCCGGAGTGGTGCCCGGGTGATTGCGGTTGAGATCGATCCAGAACTGGCGGCATTTCTATGGAGGGAGTTTCAGACAAAAATCAGAGAGGAAACCTTACGTGTAGAGTGTATTGACATATTGAAACTGGATCTTGCTGGTCTGCATGATCGGTTTCAAACAAAACTGAAGATCATCGGCAATCTTCCCTACAACATCAGCAGCCCCGTCATGTTCAAGCTCATGGGGGTGGCGCCCTGCATTCAGGAAGCGGTTCTCATGCTGCAAGATGAGGTGGCAGAGAGAGTCCTGGCTGGTCCTGGCAGTAAGGACAACGGTATCCTGTCGGTAATGGCTGGCTATCACAGCGAGCGCAATCGGTTCATGCGGGTTAAGCCATCGCAGTTCCACCCTCCCCCGAAAGTTGATTCTCAGGTTATATGTCTGAAGTTTCGAGCCCAACCGTTAACTCCCAAGGTAGAGCCCCACTACCTTCTCGAAGTGGTGAAGGCAGCTTTCTCTCATCGGCGCAAGACTTTGAGAAATAGCCTTCTGGCCAGTAATCTTCCTGATTTGACTCCTGATTTTGTTAGTGCGGTTTTGGCCGAGGCGTCCATTGAGTCACGATTGAGGCCCGAGAATCTTGATCTCCAAGATTTTCTAAGGCTGGCACATACCCTGGCTAAAAAAAGCGGGAAAAAGTAATTGAAATGGGGGCGCCATGTTTGACTGATCAGCTGCAAAAGCGGTTGACGATAGAAAGTAGTCGTGGTATTTGTTTTGGGTTACAATAATAGCATTAACCGCTTGGATCCATTTAGTGGACTGAGACGGTAGCGAGCCAGTCGATCAGGCCGATGCACACGCGGTCAATGTCGCAGCCAGATCCGGAAAGTGATTAAGCCTTCTGGACAGCCGTCTTGGAGGCTTTTTGCATGCCTGGTTACCGTGTCCACGTTCACTGAATGGAAGGCAAAATTTTATAGACACGGGAGGAAATCAGTTTATGCAGCGCATTTTCTTGAAAGCCAAAATTCATCGGGCTCGGGTTACGGCTGCCTGTTTGGACTATGAAGGCAGTTTGAGTATAGATCAAAGCCTCATGGTTCAGGCAGATATCGTTGAGCATGAGCAGGTTGGTGTGTACAATCTCTCCAACGGTGAGCGGTTTGACACCTATGCTATAGCCGGGCCCAAAGGATCCGGGGAAATCTGCCTCAACGGCGCTGCTGCTCGCAAAGGCCAACCAGGTGATTTAATTATCATAACCACCTACGCTTTGCTTGATGAAGAGGAGTTGGCAGACCATAAGCCGAAGGTCATACTGGTAGACGAGAACAATCGATCTAGGCCGGTGGTAGCGATGACCAGAACATGAGACTCTTTCATTGGATTAAATCCATAATTCGCGGCTACTTTCTTGCCGGCCTCCTCGTCATCGTTCCATTGGGCGCGGTCATTTTCGTGATCTCAGCCATTCTAAGGCTGATGGACCGAGCTCTGGGCGTGATCCCCCAAAAGTTTCATCCTGAAATCTATCTTCCCTTCAAGATTCCGGGTCTCGGGCTGCTGCTATTCATTGCAATAGTGCTGATTACCGGGGTCCTGGTAAAGAATTACATCGGACGACGGGTAGTTGACTTTGGCGAGTACATGGTCTCTAAGATCCCTTTGGTGCGCCCCCTTTATGGGGCGGTCAAGCAGCTTATTCTGGCGATTTTCGGTGACACCCATGATGCATTCAAGCGGGTTGTTCTTGTGGAATATCCCAGAAAAGGGGTCTATTCTTTGGCGTTCGTGACTGCACAGACATCGGGGGAGATCCAGGAGAAGATGGGCAACAAAATGCTGAGTATTTTTCTTCCAACGACACCGAATCCCACCTCAGGATTCTTCCTGGTGTTGCCGGAGGAAGATACTATCCCCTTGAGTATGAGCGTGGAAGAGGCTTTCAAGCTTTTGATTTCCGGCGGTGTTGTTGAACCGGGAGGAAGCGCGCCCCAGTTCCCCTTTGGCAAAAGGCAGCGCAATGTGAGAAATGCAGAAAAGGCCATGCTAGGCGCACAGCAGGAAGCTGATGCCACCACTTCGACCCATTCGACAGGCTCAGGGAAGGCAAGCTCAGGGCAGGAAGGCTCTCCGCCATCAGACGCGGGACGGTCAGGACATAGTGGTGAGCCGGGGAAAAGCACTGATGAAGGTTAGCCCGGATGTTTCATCCATTGCCGTCGCAACAGGCAATTCATGAGTATCCGGGCTAGATAATCTTTAATAATAGGTTAAACTTGCTGCAATATATACAGTTTGTGGTTGAGCAGAGACACTGCTGAAGATGACAAGCTGATGGCTAAAAGTTGAAACAAGGAGGCTTTTTCAATGTCTGCAACCAACTATCTTTTCACTTCGGAATCGGTTACGGAAGGGCACCCGGACAAGATAGCCGATAAGATTTCTGATTCGATCCTGGACGCCATCATGGCCGATGACAAGCAATGTCGAGTTGCCTGCGAGACTATGGTCACTACCGGTACGGCCATTATTGCCGGTGAGATCACCACCAGCACCTGGGTGGATATGCCGCAGATCGTCAGAGAAACCATCAAGGAGATCGGCTACAACAACTCGGGCATGGGGTTCGACTGGGAGACCTGCGCGGTGCTGACCTCCATAGACAAGCAGTCACCGGATATTTCCCAGGGAGTCACCGCAGGTGAAGGTCTTTTCGAAGAGCAGGGCGCCGGAGACCAGGGGCTGATGTTCGGCTATGCCTGCAAGGAAACCCCGGTTCTCATGCCCATGCCCATCTACTACGCCCACCGAATTACCAAGCGTTTGGCAGAAACCCGCAAGAGTGGGGTGTTGGATTTTCTCCGCCCCGACGGCAAGTCGCAAGTTACGGTGGAATACGAAAACGGTACCCCCCGAAGGGTTCACACCGTGGTGGTGGCAGCCCAGCATATACCCCAAGTGAAGTACGATACCCTCCGCGAGGGGATTATCGAGGAGGTCATCCGCAAGGCGATCCCTGAAGAAATGCTGGACGATCAGACCATGTATTATATCAATGCCACTGGTAGATTTGTAATCGGCGGCCCTATGGGGGACTGTGGTCTCACTGGACGCAAAATCATCGTGGATACCTACGGTGGCCAGGGCAGCCACGGCGGTGGGTGCTTCTCAGGCAAAGACCCTTCCAAGGTGGACCGGAGCGGCTCTTATATGGCTCGCTACACGGCCAAAAACATTGTTGCCGCAGGGCTGGCAGATAAGTGTGAGGTTCAGATTGCCTATTGCATTGGAGTGGCAGAGCCGGTGAGCTTGATGATAGATACCTTCGGCACCGGCAAACTCCCGCCTGAGAAACTGGTGGAAGTTGTGCGTGATACCTTCAGTTTCAAGCCTGCTAATATGATCAACCACCTGAAGCTGCTACGACCCATCTTCAAGAAGACTGCCTGCTACGGGCACTTTGGCCGTAATGATCCCGATTTCACCTGGGAGCATACTGACAAAGCCGACGAACTAAAAGAGAAAGCGGGACTGTAGTTCAGCTGGCAGAAGGCAGCTGGCAGCCCCGCGACATGCTCGGGACAGGCAGGCAGAAAACAACTAGGAACTAGGCACAGAGGACAATAGCGACGAAGTCGTAAAGGGGAACGCACTCTTTTGCTGATCGCTGACCGCTGATAGCTGAATACAATTGGAGGGAGGACTTCGTTTGTATGGAATATGATGTAAAGGACCTTTCGCTAGCGGAAATGGGTGGAAACCGGGTGGAATGGGCAGCCCAGGGTATGCCCGTACTCAATGCTATCAAAGATCGTTTTTTTCTTGAGAAACCTTTGCAGGATATACGGATCGCCGCCTGCCTGCACGTAACCACAGAGACCGCTGTGTTGATGCAGGCGCTCAAGGCAGGCGGGGCAATCGTGCACTTATGCGCTTCCAATCCACTGAGCACCCAGGATGATGTGGCGGCCTTTCTGGTATCAAGCGAAAACATCCCCGTCTTTTCAATTAAAGGTGAAGACAGGGATACCTATTATCGCCACATCTACCAGGCTCTGGAGGTGAAACCCCACATTACCATGGATGACGGGGCTGATCTGGTGAGCACGATCCATGCTGAGCAGAGAGAGCTTCTCGAGGACATCATTGCGGGAACCGAGGAAACCACCACCGGAGTAATACGCCTTAAGAGTATGGCGGCCGAAGGCGTGTTGGCCTATCCGATTATCGCCGTTAACGATGCCAACACCAAACACCTCTTCGACAATCGGTACGGAACCGGTCAGAGTACGGTAGATGGGATAATCCGGGCCACCAACCGCTTGCTGGCCGGCTCCACCTTCGTGGTGGCGGGCTACGGCTGGTGTGGTCGTGGGGTAGCAATGCGCGCCAATGGAATGGGGGCCAATGTAATCGTCACAGAAGTAGATCCGCTCCGCGCCCTGGAAGCAGTAATGGATGGCTATCGGGTGATGACCATGCACAAGGCGGCCGAGCTGGGAGATTTTTTCTGTACCGTGACTGGGGATATCAAGGTCCTCAGGCGGGAACATTTTGCCGCCATGAAAGACGGGGCAGTGGTTTGCAACTCAGGCCACTTCAATGTAGAAATCGACCTGGAAGCATTAGAAGAGATGAGCGAGGAAAAACGGCAGATTCGAGAGAGCGTCGAAGAATATCGTTTGGCGAACGGTAAACGTGTTAATGTATTAGGGGAAGGACGTCTGGTTAATCTGGCAGCTGCCGAGGGCCACCCTCCCAGTGTCATGGACATGAGTTTCGCCAATCAGGCCCTGGCGGCCTCGTATGTCACGGAAAAGGGCGCGACCCTGGAAAAGAAAGTCTACGGTGTGCCCGAGGAAATTGACCAGGAGATTGGTAAACTCAAACTCGCCGCCATGGAGGTTGAAATAGACGAACTGCTTCCAGAGCAGGAGAAATACCTGACGTCCTGGGATATGGGAACGTAGAGCATGGAGCATAGAGCATAGAGCATAGGGAAATACAGCTGGCAGGGAGCAGCTAGCAGCGGGCAGAAAACAACTAGGCACTAAGCACTGGGCAGAGGACAGAAGGCTTCCTTGTGAGAGCGGCTTTCAGCCGCAAAAGACTATTTCAACGATTTGCCGCTGACCGCTCACTACTGACTCCTGGCTTCTGACTGCTGGTTCATTGCATAATGAGGTGGCGCTTTGCGACTCGCCCGACATGATGACCTGAGCACGAATGCCAAATCGGTATTGGTGTTTTTTTTGTCTCTGACGATGTTGCTTGCCTCAGCCTGCGGACCGTCGCGGGTGGCAACTCCCATGAGCAGGCCGGAGCAACCTCTCCAGGAGATAAATTCCCAATCGGTGGAGCTGGAAAGAGACGACTTGAGTCGAGAGCTGCTGGTCCAGGCGGTTCAAAACAGCCTGCTCTATTACGAACGGCTGCCTGGGGACAGACTTGTCAAATTCGGTCCCGAGGAAATTCCCGTCAGCCGAATGAAGCGAACCCTAGAGACCTTTCTAGAGCTACTGGCCGAAAGTTATTCCTGGACGGAACTTGCGGACAGAGTCCGAGAGAAATTCATAATTTACCGTTCCGTGGGTCGGAATGTTGAGCAAGAGGTTTTGTTCACCGGATACTACGAGCCCACCATCCAGGGCAGCCTAACCCAGGACGACCACTACCGCCTTCCCATCTATGGTGTTCCGGATGATTTGCTCAAGATCGATCTAGGGCTCTTTGGGAAACAATACAAGGGAACCAGGTTGGTGGGGCGCACTGAGGGAAACCGGGTGGTTCCCTACTACAGCAGGGACGATATCGAGTTTGATGGCAAGTTAGCCGGGAAGGGCTATGAGTTGGTCTGGGTGGCGGATCCGGTGGAACGTTTTTTCTTGCGCATCCAGGGTTCCGGGCGCATTCGGTTGCTGGACGGCACATACATTAGACTGGGATATGCGGCCAAAAACGGTAGGCCGTGGGGGCCCATCGGGAGATTGCTGATTGAAAAAGGTCTGATACCCAATGAAGCCATGTCAATGCAGGCTATCCGCCGCTACCTAAAGCAACATCCGGAAGAGATGGCAGAGATTTTTTCCTACGATCCAAGCTACGTATTTTTTAGCAAAGTTGAGGGAGGGCCATTCGGAAATATTGCAGTTCCTCTCACCCCAGGTCGATCAATCGCCACCGATTCATCACTTTTTCCCAAGGGAGCGCTTGCATTCATCCAGTGTCAGAAGCCGATCTTCGCCAAAGATGGCGTGATTCTGGGCTGGACTCCCTTTGGCCGCTATGCTCTGAATCAGGACACCGGCGGTGCTATACGCGGTCCCGGACGGGTTGACCTGTTCTGGGGCAGTGGTCCTTTCGGCCGCATTGCCGCGGGGCATCTTAAACATCCGGGGGCCCTCTATTTCTTGCTCGTCAAAGAGTAAAAAAGCTGGACGCCATGCGCCCAGCTTCATTTCTCATTCCGCATTTCTCAATTCCGCGTTCAGAAATCCCAAATTCCAAGCAGCAAATCTCAGGGTTTCAGGTGTCGGGTGTCAGGTGTCAGGAAAAAGCGCTAAAAGGTAAATCTTTATCGAGTTTGGGATATTTCAAATCCCTCAATTCCTTAATCCCCTCATCTCCATCCCACATCTCACATCCCACAATCCATATCTTCAATCTGCTTCCGTTTCGCTTCCCTTCGCAATTAGAGCCTGAATTACGAACTGATTGATAATCCTGACCTGGTCAAATATTCTACAAAGCTCAACTGCCTCTTCCAGTATTTCCTCGTCTAACGAGGCGAGCAACTGATTCTGCACCATACGGAATCGATTTAGCAACTCTGACTCTTGCTGTCTGAGTTCAACTAAAAACTCCTCGGCGGATTCCATCTCCCGGTAACGTGTTTCCAAAGAATGGTGCGTGTCATGGTAATCTTGGGCAAGCTTTTTGAGATGCTCGACGAATGCAGGGACGTCATTCATGAAAAAGAACTCCTCTCTAGTTGTGGCAACCTGGCAAGCATGGATGTCTCGATTGTAAATGCTCTCCTGTTCCCGGCCAAGTAGTTTTTTGCCCTTGAATTTATTATAGTGCGGTGCCATAATATACAAAGTTTTGTACGTGAAACCATCATTTCTTTCCGGGGATGTTTGCCCCTGGCCGTAGTTATCGAGCGGATACCAGGTTTTCTCCTATTCTTTTTGCGGTTTGCTGGCACATTGCCGATAATAGAAATGTCGACGGCTACTCTTGGATGGAGTTGCTGCGCCGAGGGCGATGCGTGGGGTAATGTGCGGCTTTATTCTGCCAGATTATAGGGGTGTTGCAGACAATTCTTTGGCTTGACGCGGAGGAGGGAGGAGATTTTGCGTCCTGGATTGAACCATCATAATATGGGTACCATGAAGGGTACGCAAAGAGCAGTAAACATAGTAGTCTCAGAGCGCATCAAAATACCCACTGCGCCCCTGCCACCGATGCTTAAAAAGAAGCTATCTGATCGCCTCATTTTTACCAATCCCGAATATGAGTTTCGTCAGAGTCGTGGGGAGTGGCTTGGTAACGTCCCTCCTCAGATACACTGCCTCTACGAACAAAGACACCATTACTTTATTCCACGCGGGTTTCTCTCCCAATTGTTGGTTCTCTGCCAGCAATTTAGCGTGAAATACCGGCTGGTTGACCGCCAGCGGAACCTCGAACCTGTTGAATTCCAATTCCATGGCGTGTTAAAGGATTATCAGGAGTTAGCTTATGATGATGTGATTGCCAGAGACCATGGAACTCTGGTTGGTGACGCCAAGAGCGGAAAAACAGTCATCGCTCTCTATTTGATATCCCAGCGTAGACAGCCCACCATGATTGTCGTACCGAATGTGGCGCTGCTTGGCCATTGGAAGGAGAAGCTCGTTCGCTTCCTCAAGGTGCCAGCAGAAGAAATCGGGATTGTTGGAGAGGGAAAATTTAATGTGGGTCCCCAGGTTACGGTGGCCCATGTAAGCGCCCTGTACCGCAGGGTGCGAGAGGTGCGTGACAAGATCGGCCTTTTGGTGGTAGATGAGTGCCACCGGACACCCTCTCGTACCTTTACCCAGGTGGTTAGCAACTTTGACTGTCGTTATCTCTTGGGTCTATCGTCCACCAACCAACGGCGAGACCGGCTTTCCCGGCTGATCTACTACTATGTGGGTGATATACTTCATCAAATTGACTCTCGTAAAGCCACGGAAATAAGAGCTATTTTCCAGGTGGACGTAGTGGTTCGGGAGACGGACTTTAACTATCCTTATGAGAGTGATGAGGATTATTCTTCAATGATGGCGGCCTTGGGCAGAGATCCAGTGCGCAATCAACTCGTTGTGGATGACGTCACCGGTGAGCTGAGTCAGTTCACTGGTGGCCCGCTGCTGGTGCTAACCGAGGATGAAGAGCAAGACAACGCTCTGAGGGATATGCTGGATAATAAGGGGATTTCAAGCGTTTCGCTAGACCCTGATGTTGTGGCGAAGGGAGCGAAGGCGTTTTCGAAACAACTGAAAAGCAAGAAAATTCAGGTCGTTTTGGGCAATCGCCAATTTTACCAAAAACTCGTCCCCGAGGTCAGGTTTGAAGCCATATTTCTCACCACCCCAATCAATTTTCGCGGCAAGATAATTCAGTGGTTTCAAAATGTGTTGAGGCGTGATGATGGCCAGCCGCCGATGAAAGTTTACGATTACGTAGACAGCAACATTAGCATCCTTGATAATTTTTTCCGCATGCGCAGCTATGCTTATGGACTGCGGTTACCAAGACCAACTCCCCCCAAGTGAATCTCAACATTTCGCATTTCACATTTATCATTTCTAGATATCCCAATTAGTGTTATCCATTCATATGCAATGAGAAATGTGAGATGCCAGATATGAAATGATGAATAATCCCGGCAAGGAAAGCCCGTGAGTCGGATACGAGTTGCCATAGGTGAACAGTTAAAAACATGTCCCCAGGTAATTACTCTGGGGCTACGGCCACAAATGGCCGACTACACGGAACAGGAGCGCAGGTTGTTGCGAACTGCAGACATGATTTTCTATCCAACAGACCGATATGTGGATTTCTTTGCCACCCTGGGCAAGGAGACCTTTCCCAGCGTCAATTGTTATAGATTGCGAGGAAACAGACTGAAACACATCGCCTTACTACGCTTGCTGAATGTCCCGTATCCCCGCACGCGTGTCTATTATGGACACAAGCAGAAAAGAGAAATTCTCAATGAATTCGCTTTTCCATTCGTGGCGAAAAAGGCGAGAGAAGTGACCGATGGAAAGCAGATCTTTCTCATCAACACCCGGAAACAATTAGATCGGTACAATCAGCATTTCAATCCAGCTCTTATCCAGGAGTATGTAGCCCCAGAAAAGGAACTGCGGGTAATTGTTCTCAACTGTCATACACCGTTCGGATATCGGCGAAATGTCATCAGGAGCGATTCTAAGGACAGTTCGAACCACCAGGGGACCTGGAAAACGGATGAGGTGGATCCTGAAGGGGTTGAATTGGCGAAAAGCATTGCCAGGGACGCTAACCTCTCAGACGTGGCGGTGGATATGGTTTTCGACGGTAGCCGCTATTGGGTTCTCGAACTCAATTTCCTCTGGGACGAAACGGATTCGCACCAAGCCGGTCCCGATCGGGTTAAATTGATCATTGAAATGATCGAAAAAGGAGAACTATAAGAAGCAAAGCGCAGAGCGCAACTAGGTATTAAGCACCAGGCACCAGAGCTTAGAGTCATTAGGCTTCGCCGTCATTTTTTGTAAGATGAAATTCAAAGCCCTTAATGACTTGCCTCCAACCTAGAGCGAAGCGCTCCTCCAACCTCCAACCGCTCAGCGCCATGCGCTGCGCGCTTTGCTAAATAACATTGACACCGCAAACCATGCGTCGCTATAATCGTCTCGGTTAGATGCCGGAGTGGTGAAACTGGTAGACGCGCTGGACTCAAAATCCAGTGGGCCTTGCGCCCGTGCGAGTTCGACTCTCGCCTCCGGCACCAAGCAAATAGGGCGCTCAGAGGGATCTGGGCGCCTTTCTTAGTGGCCCGGATGTTTCAAGAATTCACTTCCTGGCGTGACTGCGACCAAGGCGCTCCGTTAAATTTTCTACACAGAGAACCGAAAACAATGGAAAGAGTTGAACTTTTCTGCAAAACTCTTTTATCATTGGGATATGTTGAGATATTCCAACGTTAGGGTATAGTAAACCGGTGGCCACTAATTAAACACAGAACAACTGCTAAGATTCGTTTGCAGAGAACATATCCTAGTCAAGAAAGGAAGAAGAGACACATGGAAAAAGGAACGTTTGAAATAAAGCTTGGACTTTCCGAGATGTTAAAAGGCGGCGTCATTATGGATGTTGTCAATGCTGAACATGCTAAGATAGCAGAGGAAGCTGGTGCAGTTGCGGTTATGGCATTGGAGCGTATCCCTGCCGATATTCGCAAGGCAGGAGGGGTTTCCCGCATGTCAGATCCGGCCTTGATTAAGGAGATACAGGAAACTGTGTCGATCCCTGTGATGGCCAAATGTCGCATTGGCCATTTTGTTGAAGCACAAATTCTAGAGGAGATGGGGGTAGATTTTATTGACGAAAGTGAGGTATTGACTCCCGCGGATGAGGTCAATCATATCGATAAACATAAATTTAAAATTCCGTTTGTCTGTGGTTGTCGAGATTTAGCGGAAGCATTAAGAAGAATTGGTGAAGGGGCAGCTTTGATTCGTACAAAAGGTGAGGCAGGGTCAGGCAATATTGTTGAAGCCGTGCGCCATATACGTAAAGTGATGGGTGAAATCCAAAGATTGGCAGCACTGCGCGATGATGAGTTGATGACAGTTTCAAAAAAAATGGGAGCTCCTTACGAATTGGTCAAGAAAACAGCAGAATTGGGCAAGTTGTCGGTTCCTAATTTTGCCGCAGGCGGTGTTGCGACCCCTGCAGATGCTGCTTTAATGATGCAGTTGGGAGCTGAATCGGTATTCGTCGGTTCAGGCATTTTTAAATCGAATGATCCGAAAGCCCGGGCACGAGCAATTGTTCAGGCGGTGACTCACTACAATGATCCGCACGTGCTGCTCGAGGTATCCACCGGTTTGGGTGAAGCCATGAAAGGCATTGAGATGAAAGATTTGCCTGAAGAACAGCGATTACAGCACCGGGGTTGGTAAATCATGCCTGAGCAAATAGGTGTCCTAGCACTGCAAGGAGATTTTGCAAAGCATCAGGCGATGCTGCAGTTGCTGAAAATTGAAACTGTTTTGGTGAAAAAATCCAAAGATTTACACGGCTGTGAGGGCTTGATCATTCCTGGCGGTGAGTCGACAACACTAACAAAATTAATTCAGAAATGTAACATGTATGAACCAATTCGTGAGTTTGCTGAAAAGCATCCAATCATGGGAACATGTGCTGGGGCGATTATGGTTGCCTTTAGCGCTGACGATCAACGGATAGAGCCTTTGCAACTCATTGACATTTCGGTTGCTCGCAATGCTTATGGCAGACAAATCGACTCGTTTGTAACCCATGTGGATGTGCCATTCTTGAAAAGATCTGAGAGGTTCAAGGCGGTGTTCATTAGGGCCCCTAAAATTAGCAATGTTGGTTCACAGGTTGAAGTCTTGATGGAGTTCGACGGGAACCCAATAATGGTGCAGGAACGTAATGTTCTAGCCCTGACATTCCACCCTGAATTAACGAGTGATCCACGTATTCACCAATATTTTTTAGAACATTTCTTTACCATTTGATTTGTGATTAGAAATGCTGAATCGAATAATTGCTATTTTTTTTATCGCCTTTGTCGCTGCCACCTCCGCGATTTTCTTTTGCGTCGCTCTTGTCATATGGCTTCTTACTGTGCTGTTTGACAAGCGCTTGGTGCTGCTCCACCTGTTTTCCTCCTTCTGGGCCTCGGTCTACCTGTGGGCCATGCCCGCCTGGTCGGTCCGCGTTCAGGGAAGAAACACTGTGCGGCTCCGGGACCGCTACGTCATCGTCTCCAACCACCAGTCATTACTGGATATCCTTGTGGCTTTCAGGCTCTATTTTCCATTTAAGTGGGTGTCAAAGGCAGAGGTGTTCAAAATCCCCTTCGTCGGCTGGAACATGTATCTGAACCGGTACATTAAGCTAAAGAGGGGAGATAAAAAGGGCATTGCTAAAATGTTTGTCGATTGTGAAAAAGCTCTTGCCGAAGGCAACTCCCTTTTTGTTTTTCCAGAAGGTACGAGGTCAGAAACCGGAAGTTTGAAACCGTTCAAATCGGGGGCGTTCATCTTGGCCAAAAAAATGCAGATTCCCATTCTTCCCGTTGTTATCAGCGGCACCAGGAAAGCCCTGCCAAAGCACAGCTTGAACTTTCACGGCAGCCATAACGTGCTGGTAAGAGTGCTTGAACCTGTGGACTACGAACGATTTGCATACCTTACAGCCAAAGAAACAGGCGATATGATCAGAGATATAATTGCCGCCGAGCTCTAGGCTCTTATTATCAGGGCTTTGCAACAGGCGGCAGGAGACATGGGAGTGCATCTGAGAAGTATTCATGACATTAGCCTGAAATGGAAACTCCTCATTCCCTTTTTGTTTCTCTCCTTCGTGGGGACGGCCACCCTTATCCTTTTAGGCCTCACTGCCCAGAGAAAGATAATTTATAAGCAAGAAAAGAAAAAACTATCCGATTACTATCAAGCTTTCTCGGATCAGGTTGAGGATCGTGAAAACTCGGCATTGAGCTTGGCCTACCAGGTCGCCAAGTCGCCGACGGTGCAAGAGGCATTTGCCCGCAAAGATACGAAAGCACTCATTGATTTATTGCTACCCTCTTACGAGGTCCTGAAAGATAAGTTTGCTGTAAAACAATTTCACTTCCACACGAAACCAGCCACGTCTTTTCTGCGTCTTCATCGGATCTATCAATTCGGCGAGGCCATGGCATCCTTTCGTCACACAATTACTAAGGTTGAGGAGACAGGCCAAGGAATTGCCGGGTTGGAACGAGGTACCACCGGATTCGGGGTTAGGGGGGTGGTGCCAGTCTTCTATCAGGATGAATTTATCGGAACCTTTGAGATCGGATACTCGGTGGAGCGTCCTTTTCTGGATTCCCTCAGGCGTCGATACGACATGGATCTTGCCCTCCTCATTCCAATCCACGGGACCAGTGGCTTTTATACTCTTACGGCCTCCTCGGCTCGTTTACAAATATCGAGTGATGAGATCTGCGGCAGGGTTTTTCGAACTCAGAATCCAGAAATATTGATTAGCCCACCCGATGCTACTGGCCTGGCTCTTTTCCTGGGGCCACTGAAGGATTTTGACGGTAAGAGTATCGGGGTGGTGGAGATCAGCGTTGACAGATCTGCCACTCTTGCCGAGGTGGCCGAAAACAGAATCGAGATGCTTGCTGTTATGGTAGCAGCCCTGCTGTTCTCATCAATTGTTATTGTTTGGGTGGTGACGGTCTTTCTTCGCCCTGTAGGTGATATCGTTGCGGCGGCGCGAGAGATAGCTGCGGGCGAACGGGTCCGGGAAATTTCTGTGCCAGTGCGGGATGAGATCGGCACCCTGGCCAGTTCTCTCAATGACATGCTTGAATCCCTCAACAAGGCAAGGCAAGAAATTCAAGAATACTGCACCACCTTGGAAGATAGAGTAGAGGCGAGAACACAAGAGCTCGTGGAAGAGAAGGAGAAATATGAGACGCTGGTGGAAAATGCCCCTCTAATTGTCTATCGTATTGAACCAAATGGAACCACCGTTTATGTTAACAGGGTTGTCGAGGAAATTCTCGGATACACACCCACAGAGGTAATAGCAAACAGGCAATTCTGGACCGGAATCGCACATCCGGAGGATCAGCAGACGGTTGCTAAACAACTGCGGGCCTGTCTTGCAGAGGGCAGGGAGTTTCTCCTCGAATACCGAGGCCATCGCCGAGACGGCCGGGAAGTATTTCTGCTTAACCATGCAATGCCCTTAACTGACCGGGAGGGCAGAGTGCAGGCGGTAGATGGTATCGTGGTAGACGTGAGTGAGAGGAAGCGGTTACAAGAGCAGATTATGCAAACCGAAGAGCTCAAAACTCTAACCAATGTTTCTGCCAGGCTGGCACATGAGATCCGAAACCCTCTAACCTCGGCTGGTGGCTTTGCCAGAAGGTTACTCAAGGAGATGGATGAGAAAGATGCTCACCGGAGCAAGGTTGAGATTATCGTGAAAGAGGTGGGCCGGTTGGAGCATATTCTCAGGATGATTCTCTCCTATATACGCCCAATCACCCTTGAGTTTTCAGAGGTTGACCTGAACAAGGTTCTGCAGGAGGCTATCAGCGGTTTCGAGGATCAGCTCGGCAGCCAAGGAATCACGCTTGAGGTGCAACTGGACGAAAAACTTCCTGTTATTCGTGCCGACCGCAGCCATTTGCGCAACGCCCTGGAAACCATACTCAAGAACGCTTGCAGCCATATGCCCGAGCACTCCTGCCTTCGGGTCAGCACGACACATAATGGAGCAGCAGTTGTTCAACTCTCTTATCCTGCGCTTCATGTGGCGGACGACGACATGGAGCATTTCTTCTATCCCTTCGTTAGCGATAAACTCGGGGAGGCTGATTTGCAGGTGCCGTTGACCAAAGTGGTGATTCATAAACATGGAGGTGTTATCAATATAACTCGGGACCAACAGAACCAGGTCATGATTACCATCACCTTTACGCCTATCGGGCATAGGGTCGATACCTAGTGCCTAGATAGCTTACGGCCAAGACTACTGCAACTCAGTAGACAATAAACGAAGTGGGGGATAGCGTGCCAAGCTCAGATAAGAAAAACAGTTTTAACCAGGAACAGAGAAAGCTAACCACGCTACAGAAGGACGGGATTAAAAAGAGGCTTTCCAATAATCCTGTCGTCGAATTTGTGGGCATCAAGCTCTTGGAGGTGATCCCAGGGCGCGCCGATCTCGTCTTGCCTCATCGGGAGGAGCTGCAAAATTCCATGGGGGTGTTGCAAGGAGGTATCCTGGGGGTGCTGGCTGATGTGGCTGGTGGAGTTTCTCTCTATTCCGTCCTACCTGATCCAGTGAAGGTAGTTATTCCCACTATTGAGTTCAAGCTGAATTTTCTACGACCGGCTGGAGGGAAGGATGTCATAGCTCGTGGCAGGGTGGCGCGCCATGGGCGGCGGATTGCAGTTTGTCAAGTGGATCTTAGTACAGAAGCAGAGACCCTGCTGGCTACAGGGCTTTTTACCTATATGATAAGAGAGGTTGAGAAAGCATAGAGTAAATTGCGGATTTCGGATTTCGGATTGCGGATTTTTAAAAAAGCAGACAGTTGGCAGGAGGCAGAAATCAGAGTTCCGATATCAGACGTCAGAAGTCAGGGGTAAGGCTGATCACTGATCTCCGACTTCTGATCTCTGTGATAGACTACGTCTGCGGTTCTTACGATTGCTACGGCTTTAACGGTTTCAACGATTTACCGTTCACTGCTTACCGTTTACCACTTACCATACGATGCCACTTCAGATCACAGGTCCTCGGGGGGACTGAATTCATGAAACAAATCATCCTGGGTACTGCTGGGCATATAGATCACGGGAAAACCACCTTGATCAAGGCTCTCACCGGCATTGACACCGACCGTCTCAAAGAGGAAAAGGAGCGAGGTATAACCATTGAGCTTGGTTTTGCTCACCTCGAACTTCCCAATGGACAGGAGTTGGGAATCGTTGATGTGCCGGGACACGAGAAGTTCGTGCGGCACATGGTGGCGGGAGCAACAGGGATCGATCTAGTGGCGCTGGTCGTGGCCGCGGATGAAGGAGTGATGCCTCAGACACGAGAGCACCTCGAAATCTGCGAACTTCTCAAGGTCAAACAGGGAATAGTGATACTCACCAAGACTGATCTGGTGGAAGACGCGGACTGGCTGGAATTGGTAAAAGAAGACATTCAAGATTTTTTGCAGGGAACGTTTCTTGCCTCTGCGCCAATAATTTCGGTTTCGGCAGTAACCGGTGACGGTTTAGACTCGTTACTAAACCATTTGCAGAGTCTCTGTGACGCGGTGGAAGCCCGATCGAGCAGTGGAGATTTTCGTCTGGCTGTGGATCGGGTGTTCACCATGAAGGGATTCGGAACGGTGATTACCGGTACAGCAATTTCAGGGAAGGTCAAGACCGGGTCCACCCTGTTTGTCTATCCTCAGATGCTCAAAACCAAGGTGCGTGGCATTCAAGTCCATAATCGGGAAGTAAACGAGGCCGTCAGTGGGCAGCGCACGGCCATTAACCTTCAAGGCCTGGAAAAAGCCGCCCTTGAGCGGGGAAATGTGTTGGCGACCCCGGAAAGCCTCATTGCCTCGTTCATGGTAGATGTACGCTTGCAACATCTGGAAACTGCGCCACGGGTCTTGAAAAATCGGGCAAAGGTCCGTCTCCATACCGGTACCAACGAGGAACTGGGGACCCTGATACTCCTGGACACTGATGAGCTCAAGCCCGGAGCTAGCGGCTATGCCCAGGTGCGTATGGATAGGCCGGTGGTGGTCCGCAGTGGGGATCGTTTCGTCCTGCGAAGCTACTCGCCAATGCGCACCATCGGCGGTGGTCAGATACTGCATCCGGCCCCGAAAAAAAGAAAGCGGATGGTCGCTGACACCTTGGAGTCCCTGGCCATCTTGCAAAAGGGTGAATCCGGTGCAATGGCGGAACTCTACCTTAGAGACGCAGGATTTACCGGCATCGGGGAAAGGGAGCTGAGCACACTTGCCAATATTACAGTAAAGCAACTCCGTCGTTTGCTCCAAGAGCTGATGAGCCGCGGTGAGGTAATCCAGTTCGATCGGGAGACTCCTCGATTTGTGCATAGGGACGTGTTACGCACGCTCACCGAGGTACTGTTGGGTCAGCTTGACGAGTTCCATCGCCGGGAACCTTTGCGGTCAGGCATTAATAAGGAAGAGCTCTTTGGCCGGCTGCCCCGCGGAGTGGACGGCAAACTTTTCAACGAACTCATTCAGCGACTGGTTCGCCAGGGTGAACTTGTTCAAGAAAAAGATCTCGTGCGGCTCTCTGCCCACCAAGTGGCTCTTGCCGGAAAGCAAGAAGAGGCAAGGGAAAAGCTTGAGGCGATCTACCAGGGGGCAGGGCTGCAGCCTCCCTTTTTCCGAGAGGTGGCCCAGTCGCTTGGGGTCTCGGATGGAGAAGCGCGGCAGATTCTGCAGTGGATGTTACAACAGGGTTTGTTGGTCAAAGTCAAGGAGGACATGTACTTCCACAACGCAGTCTTGGAAGATCTCAAGAGACGATTATTGGATGTATTCCAACAGCAGGAAGAGATCACAACTTCTCAGTTCAAAGAGCTTACCCAGACCAGCCGCAAATACACTATCCCTTTGCTGGAATTTTTGGACGGTGTGCGCTTTACCATCAGAGTAGGAGATGTGCGCCGTTTACGGCAGAAAAAGCAGCCGGGTTAGGGAACTGCCGCTTGACCACTAAGCACTGCGCACAAAGAACTAGGCACTTCAGGACGACGCGGGGATGGGGGGAGACGGAGATACGGAGGGCGAAAAGCTACTCGGAACTAAACACTGATTTCATATTGAGTTAATATTCTAGAAAAAATAGGTAAATTGATCCTTATCTAGAAATTACTTTAAATTTATATTTGAGAATTTTATACCCAAATTTTATTTTTAGACTACGAGCTGAATCTTGTTGAGTAGTCCTTATCAACTAGTGAACCTCTGTGTTCTGCCGTCTGACTTCTGATCTCTAATCCCCGTCTCGCCGTTTCTCCCCGTCCCCGTTTCATCTCTCTGTGCCTAGTGCTCGGTGCCTGGTGGTCCCTCGGGAATCTCCAGGGTACCAATTATCTCATTGATATCTTCAAGGCCCCGTTGGCGAAGGTAATCTTCCAGGCCTTCGATTATCTCCAAGGTGACAGGTGGATTGATGAAGTTGGCGGTGCCTACCTGGATAGCCTTAGCTCCGACTATCAAGAATTCAAGGGCGTCTTCCACAGAGACAATTCCTCCCAAGCCGATCACCGGCACCTTGCTCACCTGTACAACTTGCCACACCATTCTCAAGGCTATAGGCTTGATGGCAGGTCCAGACAGCCCACCGACCACGTTTGCCAGCCGTGGCTGGCGGGTCTGTAGGTCAACTGCCATACCGGCAACGGTATTGATAAGTGACAAGATGTCAGTACCCGCATCCTCGACAGCCTTAGCAATAACGGTGATGTCAGTCACATTGGGGGTGAGTTTGGTAATAACCGGGAGGTTGGTTTTGGACTTTACTGCGGATACCACCTGGTAAGCCATTTCCGGGTCAGAGCCAAATGTCATTCCGCCCGCCTTCACATTCGGACAGGAAATATTAATCTCCAGCCCATCGATACCCTCCTGACCGTCCAGCGCCGAAGCCAACTCCCGGTACTCTTCCACTGTATTGCCGAAAAGATTAACAATCACAGGGACGGACAGCGGCCTCAGCCAGGGGAGTTTTTCCTCCAAGAAAGCGCGAAGGCCAACATTCTGCAAACCGATGGAATTGAGCATGCCACCGCACGTCTCCCAGATGCGGGGAGGAGGATTGCCGGAGCGGGGCTCCAGGGAAATTCCTTTTACCACCATGGCACCCAAGCGCTCGGGAGGAACCAGTTCAGCATACTCCTGCCCATAGCCGAAGGTACCCGAGGCTACCATTACCGGGTTTTTCAACCTCAGCGGTCCAAGCTCTACTGTTAAGCTAATTGGGCTATCATTGGCCATTAGATCAAACCCGCACCAGGCAAATCATAAGCTGCCGGGATAAGCGCGACAAGAATAAAGAGCAAAAAACCTAAGAAATACGATGGTTTTTACAGTTATACTCATGTTTAATGCTTTTTTAGTCTTAATAGCTTTTATAGTATTTGTAGCACTTAAGTTCCCTCTTTCCATAGGTACATATCTCCCAATACTCAGTTTCAATGGTTGCAGGCTGCCAACTGTCAGCTGGAGGATTAATCCCAGACTATCTCCTCACCGTCAAATACTGGTCCATCCTGGCACACATTCGCATAGTGGGGATCCTGAGCACCTTCTGGTGGACGGCACCTGAGGGAACAGCTCAAGCAGGCCCCAACACCGCAGCCCATTAGGGCCTCCATGGAGAGTTGAGAAGAAATTCCTAGCCGAGCAGCCATCTCTGCCACCGACCGTTGCATGGGGTAAGGACCGCAGGAATATAGAACTTCGGGTAATTCATCCTGTTGGGCCAACCACTGTTCAAGGTGGCTAGTGACCAGACCTTTTCTTCCTTTGCTGCCGTCCTCGGTGACCAATTGCACCGCAAAACCAAGGTCGTTGAAATGTTGGACACAGACTAGATCGGCAGAAGTTTTGCCGCCAAACCATAAGACGAAAGGACCCTGGCAACCAGATGCGGCAATGGTTTCTGCCAGGTAAGGTAGGGGGGCAATACCTATTCCTCCAGCAACCATTAAGACAGATCCCTTCTCCTCTGGCAGGCGGAAGCCTCGGCCCAAAGGGCCGAGGAGATTCACGGAATCACCCGCTTGCATGTTGGTGAGAAGCTGAGTGCCCCTGCCTACTACTTTATAGAGCATCTCAAAAGAGCCAGGGGGATGGTTAGGATATAATCGATGTACGGCAAAAGGACGTCGAAGTAAGGGGTCTAAACGGTCTTGGATTCTGACCATAAGGAACTGCCCCGGCTGGATCTTGGCTGCGATGTCAGGGCACACCAATCCCATGTGGTAGAGATCAACACTCACGGGCTTGTTAAAAAGTATTTTTGCATTTCTCAAAATCATAGAATCATTACGTAAAAAGTGATGAAGTTAATACAATTTCTTGATAAATCTATTCGCAAAGTTGACAGAAAGATCCAGACAATTACCACAAAAAACCCCACTATCACAAAGAGAAGAGATTAGAATTGTATCCTGTGACCGGTGGTAAGCTCTACTATTTTTTCCTGCCTCGTGACCTCTGTGGCATTTTTTCTACGAGCGCAAAGAGTCCTTGATGCCGATGACCACCGCAAAGCGGCCGGTTTCGCCTTCACCGCGGTAGGAGTAGAAAACCTCGGGATGACACTTGGTACAAAGCCCGGAAACTTCTATATGTTCTCTGAGTAAACCGGCTTCCATGAGTTGATACTGGCTGATGGCCCAGAAATCAAAGTAATTTTCCTGTAGCTGAAACCGGGAAAAACTAGGCGGAAGTTCCTGTCGCCAGTTGCGAAACTCACCACAGCAGGGGCCCAGCGAGGGTCCGATTCCGGCAAAAATGTCTTGGGGGTCACAGCTAAAGTGAGCCTGCATCAGATGGACAGCATTGCCTGCAATGTTCTTAACGCTCCCGCGCCAGCCCGCGTGAATGATGGAGACCACTTTTTTCTCAGGATCGTAAAGCAAGATTGCCTGGCAGTCGGCGACTTTTATCATCATGAGGAGGCCTGGCAATTGGGTAATGAAACCGTCTTTGCCATGCAGGGGGTATGGAATTGTAGGGTCAAAACGCGGGTGCTCGCGCAGAACCACGATGTTGCTGCTGTGGTTCTGTCGGGCGTAGATGAGAGAAGAACAATCAGTAGCAGCTCGCACCCTCCGCATGTTCTCTTGAACCTTACCGGCCTCGTCTCCAGTGTCGTAACTTACGTTAAGACTGGCAAAAGGCGGAGAGCTCACCCCCCCCAATCGGGTAAGAACGAGGTGTTCTAATTCTAGAAACTGGCTTAACCGATGAAAGGTATAATAAGGAATGGAGTTTTCTACGTGAGGCTGAAGAGTTTCTGAGCCGGGGAGCATAGTGGTGGCTGATGTGGCCATGGAACTAGATTTCCATTTCCAGACCCTCCCGGGCCATGATGATTTCCAGGTTGTGATTGCCCTTCATCATCTCGTAGTAACGAATGGTCTTGTCGTAAATCTCTTGAAGCTTCTCATCGTTGTAGGAGGGCTCATGGTGGAAAAGAATCAACCGCTTGATATTGGCCTTGAGAGCGATATCAACTCCCACCATGGAGGAACTGTGGCCCCAACCTTCTTTTTCCATGGCGTCCTCAAGGCTGAATTGGGCATCAAATACGAGGGCCTCACTATTGGCATAGAAGGAGATATATTCGTCCATCACCCGAGGGCTGAGGTCTTTGTATTCAGCGTCGGTGGCGTAAACAAAAGCACGGCCGTTTTTTGTGATTCTGTAGGAGAATGAGCCGCCAGGGTGTCGCAATGGTATGCTACTGACCGTAAATTCGCCAATGGTCATCTCAGTGTTCTCTTGGAGCTGGACAAACTGAACATCAGCAGACATGGTGTCCAAGCTCACCGGGAAATGGTCAGGATGATGCTGGTCCTGAAAGCGTTCCTTGATTCGGGGGTGACGGCCATAAATGAGAACCTGATTGCCGGCTGCATATGCGGGTGTGAAAAAAGGGAAGCCCATTATGTGGTCCCAGTGGGTATGGCTTATCAAGAGGTGGACCGTGCCTTCGCCTTGACCGCAGGGTCCCTGCATGAGTTCGATACCGAGCTGTCGGATGCCGGAGCCGGCATCAAGTATTATTTTGGTGTTGTCGCCGCAGACTTCCACACAAGAAGTGTTGCCGCCGGTGGTGGTTCGTTGATAGTAGGGTAGGGCTCTAACGTAGTTTTCTATCGCCTCGATATCATCCAGGTCCACACCACTGGCGCCACCCAAAGCCTGGACGATTTTATTCTCGATTTCGGTTGGAGGGATGGGTGCTGGAAGCGATCCCCGCACACCCCAGAACTTCACTTTCATAAGAACCCCACTGTAACCATGGAAGAATATTTCTTTTTTACCCTCCAGCTTTCAAGGTCCTGTAGTCTATCACAAAATTTTTTTCCGAATCAATTCAAAAAAGCAGAGCTTCCAATCATCCCGCCTCTCGCCAGGGTCTAGCGGCGAGACAAGCTCATAGCATGCAAGTCGTGTTCCATGATGGTGATTGTGGTCAAGGATGCGGTATAGTGATTTCCGAATGCTACACAGTCAGAGTGAGGTGTCCGTGTTTATGGTGAATTTCGCGCCAAAGGCAATATGATGTAACAAAGGTTGCCTTCGTATTACCGGCGTGAGAACAGCTTGAGAAGCTCTTCCTGAAGCATTTTCTTCTCATTTCGCTCGGCGGATTTGGCAGGCCTTGCTTCCTGGGGTGCAGTGGATCTGTTGGACTCTTTCTTGGCTCTTGCCAGGACACTGTCTTCACGACCGAAGACTTCTTTAAGCTCTCTTTCAACCTTCTTTCGCTCTCTGGCCATGGTTTCTTTGAGACTTTCGGTCGCGCTTGGAGACTCATGGGTGGAGGGTCGAACCCTGGGTTTGATGGCTGTGGAGGACTTCTCAGTTGACTTGCGGCGTGCAGCATTGCGAAGCCCCAGAAGTACTATAATTGGAAAGATCAGGTAGACAATAGTCTTCAACATCTCTCTTCCCTTGGGATCAGAAAGCCATTTTCTTAATATTTCTATGATTTTTTCTATGTCCATGGTGTGAGTTCTCTTAGCTCCTCATCGCGACCGACCGGGCCCTTATAGAACACCATTATCCTAGTGAAAATCAGAAAAATCTGCTTTCCTAGTATTCTAGGGGTAAGCGTAGAGGGTGTCAAGGAGGACGAAACTCAGCAGGCAGCAGGCAGCAGGCAGTGGGCAGAGGGAAGATTGTAGATTAAGGGAAGCATAGAGCACAGGGCATAGGGAGATCATTTCAAATTTCGCATTTCTCCTTCCGCAACAAAAAATCAAAGAATTCAGGAGTCAGAAGTCAGAATCCAGATTTCAGCTTTTGTGTTTTTCTTCTCTGACACCTGACACCCGACACCTGACACCCTGAGATTTGGTACTTGGGATTTAACATTTCTCAATTAGCATTTATCATTGAAAATTCACAGAGAACACTAACTGAAACATTTGAATAAAATGCCAAATGTTAATTGATAAATGCGCAATGTGCATTGTCCCTCTGCCAGCTGGACCCTAAGCTCTAACGGGAAGGCATGGCTTCCTGGCGCTCCAACCTCACTCCCTGGGGGACATTCAGGGCGAACCAAGAAGGTTCCAGGCTTGCGTTTACCTGGACATTGGTGAAGGTGATCTCATTGATGTTTCCCAGGGGATCTTCGGTTTGAATGCGTACCACACGATATGATTCAGCAGCTATCCAAAGGGTGACCCGGGCAACCGGTGACTCGGATTCACGCGGCAGCAGCTCTAAACGGAAGCGCATAGGCGGGCCAGGTTCGGGGGGAAGTTGGTTGATGTCGAATGTTTCAGTCAATTTTCCCAAACCGGAAAAAAAGCCCAAGACTATAGGGGAGTTGATGATCTGATCAACTTTGTACAGGTATATTGTCTTTTCGTCAGGGACATAAAGCCAGGC
>JBFFBS010000030.1:0-24719 GCA_041560295.1 Syntrophobacteria bacterium
CAACATGGCCCAGGCCAGGGCGATGGCCAGACGAGCTGCTATTACGGTTGCTCGCCGAAACCTCTTGGAGATCAGCCAGGGTGTCCAGGTGGACTCCATGACCCTGGTAAAGGACTTCACAGTCAAAAGTGACATTATTCGCACCTCAGTTCAGGGTGTTGTCCGGAATGCTCAGGTAATCGATACTGCCTATATGAGTGACGGTTCTGTGGAAGTGACAATGGTAATGAGCCTGGGCGGCGAGTTCGCCAACGTTATCCTGCCCCCGCCTCCGGTGGGAGGGGAAGGCCCCCCTGGATTTCCGATGGTGCCACCGGGCACAGAGATGCCAGCCTCACAGGTTTTCACTGGGCTGGTGATAGATGCCCGAGGCCTGGGCGCACGTCCGGCCATGGCCCCGAAGATCGTGGATGAAAGTGGCAGGGAAATCTATGGCTCTGCCATGGTGAATCGAGAATTCGCGGTACAGCAAGGCATGGTAGGCTATGCCAAAGACCTGAGTGCAGCCCAAGGAAACAACAGGGTGACTGACAGACCTGTGACCATCAAAGCAGTGCGGACGTCCGGTGCGGCTAAATGTGATGTGGTGATCTCTGACAGTGATGCCGCCAAGTTAACGAGCGCTGCGGAGAACTTGAGCTTCCTGCAGAAGTGCCGGGTCATGGTTGTTCTGGATTAACCCGGATATTTCATGAATTGCTGTCGCGAGACCGCGAAGATGGGCGTGCCACCGGGCAACCGCAGGGTGTTGGTTCCGAGGCGTACCTGAACGGTACGTCGCAGGGTCCGACGCCCGAGGACGCCCAGAAGGACGGCCATATCCGTGGTCGCAGCAGGTGATTCATGGAATATGCGGGTTAAGGCTGGTAAGGCTCCAGGGACGATTGATTCCTGAGCTAAATAGATACGCGTGGCATGGTTTTTTCGGGCTGAGCAAAGAATCGTGCCTGAGGAGGAAACTGGCAGCAACCCACTGGAACTGGGTTGCGGGGAGGATGTGGAGATGAAGAGCCATACCTTTTTGAGACTATGGACATTGACAGCCCTCCTGGTTTTTTCACTGGCATTGTTTGTCGGTTGCGCCAAGGTGAGAGCGCCCGAGAGCGTAATGGACACTCCTGAACATCACACCAACAATGGCATGAGATCGTTTGAGAAGGGGGACCTTGACGAGGCTCAGAGAGAATTCACTTTGGCCATTGAGTTAGCTCCCAAATACGGCCCTGCGCACGTGGGCATGGGACTGGTTCAGGCCGCCAGATATGTCAAGGTTCAGGACATAGAAGAAAAAGAGAGACTCCTCGACAAGGCCTTCGACAGTCTGAAGAGCGGCAAGAAATACGCCAAAGGTAAGGAGCAAAAGGTTTTTGCACGAGTAGGCTATATTCGCGTTTTCACCATGACCAAACCGAAAGGTTGGCTAGAAGATGCGAAACAGAACTTCGAATACGCAGTTCTCGATGATGATCAAGCACCAGCGCCGTACTTCTTTATGGGTGAGGCATACAAGCAGGCCTACAAGTTCTCCGAAGCCGCCTCCATGTACCGCAAGGTTCTCGATCTGGATACCGCGTACACGGCCGAGGCCAATCAGGCCTGGGAACTGATACAAAAAATTCAGAGAGCCCAACCTGGTACGACCGTGGGCAAACAGATCGCCCTGGTTGAAGCCATTACCCGTGCAGATGTGGCTGCGCTTTTCGTCGAAGAACTCAAGCTGGAGGTAATCTACGAGAAGTTAAGCATTAAGACTTTTGATACCTCATTCAAGGCGCCAAAGTCAGGTTTGGAAATGGAGACTGAAACCATAGTAAAGATGGCGCCGGCAACTGACATTGCCGACCATGTGCTGCGTCATGACATTGATACTGTCATACGCATAGGCGTTCGTGGCCTAGAGCCTTTCCCCAACCATACATTTCGACCCGATGAGCAGATCAGCCGTGCCTCTTATGCCATGATGCTGGAGGATATTCTGATCAAGGCCACCCGCGATGACAAGTTAGCCACCAAATTCATAGGAAGTACCTCTCCGTTTCCTGATTTACGCGCCGACCTGCCCTATTTCAATGCTGTCATGGTAGTTACCACTCGCAACATAATGACGGTGGCTGACAAGCGTACCGGAGAATTCCGGCCCATGGCAACTGTCTCAGGTGCCGATGCCTTGCTGGCAATACGGGAATTAAAAGAGCAACTCAGGGTTTTCTGAAAGCTCGAGGATTTTTCCGTGGTCCTCCGCTGCAAGGGAACAACCGGCAGCTCATTCTGACTCCGTCAGTCCTTTCGACTGGGGACTCCAAAGGAGCTTCAGTCGAGCCGGCGGACCATTCAGGATAAATGAATATCCTGCATCGAATGAGCAAAACCGCTTACAATTTCCTGTACACACGTTATCCCTCTATCAGTGGAGTGACTTACAACCGACTCCTCTTTTAACCAACGAAGAACGGGTTTGGCATGAAAAATTTTGGACTGAGGTGGCTTCCAACCACATCCCATAAGTTCTGGTGCATCCTTCTGCTTGTGGTAATGCTGCTTGGTTTGGGCCCAGCCATTCTGGCTCAGGAATCCTTCATTTTTCCCATAGAGGGTGAACGAGCGCGGGTAACTTTCGTTCAGGGTGAAGTGCGGCGGCAGACCACAGCAGAAGCGTCGTGGAGTGCACTTCCGCTTGGCACTTTTGTGCAAGCTGGAGAACGCATCATGACCATGAAGGGTGGTCGTTTGGAACTCCAGCTTCCAGATCGGAGTATTATTCGCTTCGATGAAGACAGTGATGTTCGGCTGGTTAAGGCTGAATATAATCCGGCGCAGTCAAAGCGCAACGTTCACTTCAGCTTGGCGCTGGGAAAAACGTGGGCAAACATCCAGGAAGTTTTTGGCAGCAGCAAGGGCGTTCAGGTGGAAACAGACAATGCCATCGTGGGAGTGCGCGGAACGGTCTTTCGCGTGAATTTGCTTGCAGACAGGTCTGCCATAATCAAAGTGTATCTTGGCAAGGTGGCGGTGCGTAAAGCACAGCGGATTCCTGCTCCTGGAGAGCCAGGAAGCCAGATACAGCGGGTTCCAGGTCCAACAAGGGTTCCCGGACCCCACCGGGTGACCGTGGAGGAATGGATTCGCATTGTGGAGGCGATGCAGCAGATTACGGTAAGTGCCGAAGGGATTCCTTCTAAACCGCGGACATTCAGCATGGAGGAGGATTTGAACGACTGGGTGCAGTGGAACTTGGAGCGCGACCTGCAGATCTAGGGTTTCCCAGCGCTTGAGAACATGCATGCCAGCTGTGTAGCCCGGATATTTTATGAATTCACGCCTTGGCGTGACTGCGACCACGGATATGGTCGTCCTCCCTGGCGTCCTCGGGTGTCGGTCCCTGCGACGTACCGTTCAGGTACGGAAACCAATCCCGCGGTACCGCGGGACGAGTTAGCAGGCGGTACACCCATCTTCTTCGCGCTCGCTGCGCTTCCGTCTTCGCTAAAGCTTCGACGAGACAAGCCGCTCAGTCCCGCAAGCGGGTTCCCAGTTTCGTGGTCTCGCGACAGCAATTCACGAAATATCCGGGCTAGGCCTCAGAAAGCAGCAAAGCTGGAACCGACGAAAGGGCGTACAGTTGAAATGGCCGATTGTTGAAATGACAAGACCCGTCTGGCCCACCTTTTGCATTACCCTTCTGATTGAACTGTTGATTAGAAAACCATCCTTATTGTGCGACAAACAGCGGAACTGAAAGTCCACCATGTGGCTGAGGAGTGTCGAGGACTTCTGTTTCCACCTTCAGAACCGGAGTTGAGTTATGGCCCGTATTGATGCTTTTTTCAAGTTGATGCATGAACAGAAAGCATCCGATTTACACCTGGTGGCAGGGCAGCAGCCTGCTTTGAGAATCCAAGGCGAAATGGAGCGAGTCAAATTCAAAGTACTTGACAACGATGAACTCAAAGGGATGCTCTATGAGATTACGCCGGAGGAGAAGATAAAGACCTTTGAGGAAACCGGGGATGTGGACTTTGCCTATGAAATACCCGGGCTTGCAAGATACCGCTCAAACTTTTTTCAACAGAATTTTGGCATTGGGGCGGTATTTCGTGAAATACCCAGTGAAATTTTGTCGGTGGAGGAGCTGGGTCTTCCTCCGGTGGTGGCTAAACTGGCCATGTTGCCCAGGGGGTTGGTGTTGGTAACCGGACCCACCGGAAGCGGCAAATCCACCTCGCTTGCAGCCATTATTGATGAGTCAAACGAAAAGCGCAAGGATCATATCATCACCATCGAAGATCCTATTGAATTTGTCCATAAGAGCAAGAGCTGCATCGTGAACCAGCGGGAAGTGGGGATGCACACCAAATCGTTTGCTTCGGCACTGCGCGGTGCTTTGCGCGAGGATCCTGATATTATTCTGGTGGGCGAAATGCGTGATCTGCAGACCATTTCTTTGGCCATTGAGGCCGCCGCAACCGGACACCTGGTGTTTGCTACCCTCCATACCACCAGCGCAGCGAAGACTGTGGATCGAATTATCGAAGTATTTCCGGCCGAGCAGCAGGCACAGATACGCTCCACCCTCGCCGACGGAATTCGGGCGGTGGTGGCGCAAAATTTGCTCAAGAGAATAGATATTCCCGGGCGCATTGTTTGTCCGGAAATATTAATTGCCACCCATGCGGTACGAGCCTTGGTACGTGAGAACAAGACCTATCAGATACCCACGGCCATTCAGACAGGGAAAAAATATGGCATGCAGTCGTTGGACGATGCAATCATGACCCAGTTGAAGTCAAACCGGATTAGTGCCGACGAAGCCTATATGAAGTGTGATGATAAGGAGAAGTTTCGGCCATTCTTGCGAAATCCACCTACTGATTTCACTGAGGTTTAGTTGCTGTCCGGGTTACGGTTCTGACGGGGTCGGTTGTATGTTGAGTTTTGGCTCTAATCTTCAGAAAAAATGTAACATAAACCATTTTTATGGATTTCAGAGTTGCCACCGTTATTTGATTGCTCCGATGGAGTCCAATGTGGTGGCGGACTATTCTGCTGAAGCCAACTCGTAAAGGAAACTTTTATGCGCAAGAGAGAGGTAGATCATTTTCTTCGCAAGATGCTGGATTTTCACGAAAATGTCTCTGATCTGATTGTTACGGTAGACCGTCCTTTTCAGGTGGAATCCGACGGCGAACTCATGGCCGTTCCCATGGATGTGCAGATTGACAACTTGACGCCTTTTCAGACCGAGACCTTTGCATTAAACCTGCTGGGAGGTGATCGACGCAACGTAGAAGCCCTGCTATCTGAGGGTTCGTGCGATCTTTCCTACCACTTGGCTGGGAAAGCCCGCTTTCGGGTCAACGTTTTTTCTCAACGGGGCTATTTTTCAGTGGTCATGCGCAAGTTGGAAACACGGATTCCCAGCGTCGAGGATCTCAAGTTGCCGCAGGTATTCAAGGAAATGGCCCATGAGAGAAACGGCATCATTTTTGTAACCGGGGCAACAGGTAGCGGTAAATCCACCTCGCTGGCAGCTATGCTCAATGAGGTAAACGATCTTCGGCCGGTGCACATTGTGACCCTGGAAGATCCTGTGGAATTTGTCCACCATCATCGTAAGGCCACGTTTAACCAACGGGAAATGGGGACCGATTTTGATACATTTGCCAGTGGTCTGAGGGCGTCGCTACGCCAGGCTCCCAAAATTATCCTGGTGGGTGAAATGCGTGATCGAGAAACTGTCGAGATTGGACTCAGCGCCGCAGAAACGGGCCACCTGGTGCTCACCACACTTCACACGGTGGATGCCGGCCAAACCATAAACCGAATTTTGGGCATGTTCGATACCGAAGAAGAAAAGCAAATAAGAATTCGTCTTTCCGATGCCATTCGTTACGTTGTGTGCCAGCGTCTCCTTCCTCGAGAGGGTGGCGGTCGAGTGGCGGCCTTTGAGATAATGGGCAAAGACATCCGAGTCAAGGAAATCATTCTTGATGGTGAGAGTGAGGGTAAGACTTTCTATGAGGTCATCGAGAGCAATAGGGCCTTCGGCTGGTGCACGTTTGATGACTCTATCGTAGAACTTTTCCAGGAGGGTCAGATAAGCCATGATACTGCCATGGCATATGCTTCCAAGAAGGCAATTATGAGACGCGGCATTGACCGGATCAAGGCCGCTCGCGGTGAAAAGGTAACCGACATCGAAGGTCTTGAAGTAGACAGAGGATACGGGACCCGGGACAAAACTAAAAAGTAGATATGCAAAGCACGGTCAACCCGGGCCGGAGGGTGATAATCAGTGAGAATACAGTGCGATCATTGCCAGGCTGCTTTCAACGTGCCTGATGAAAAGATGCCCAAGGGCAGGCTATTCAAGGCGACCTGCAGTAAATGCAGACGTACCATTATAGTGGAGCCGCAGGGAGGCTCCGGAGGCAAAGGTGCTTCAATTGGCGTTGACGTCTCTCTTTCGGAGGTTACTGATGCGCCTACGGCGATTGAGGCTGACCTCGATACGACCAGCGCCTATGACTCTCCCCTGGAGGTTCTCGAAGAAGGTGCCATGAGCGCTCTTGTCTGTGTGGATGAACCCGAGCGGCTCAGGGCTGTGAAAGAAGCGCTTGAAGACTTGAATTATTACACCAGCGTGGCTTCCTCAGTAAAAGAGGCACTCAGTAAGCTCCGCTATAATCAATATGATCTGGTGATGCTGGATGAGGAATTCTGTGGGGAGAGTGCTGACAACAACACCATACTGCGCTATCTGCAGCCAATGCCCATGTCTACTCGCAGGAACATCTTTTTGATGATGATTAGTAACCAAATCAGAACGTTAGACAACCTGCTGGCATTTGCCAACAGTGTCAACGCCGTGATCAATGTCAGCGATATTCAGAAGGTGAAACTCGTACTTGAACGTGCTATGGCCGACCACCGGCGTTTTTATAAAGTGTATAAGGATCTAGTCCAGGTGATTGGCATCCACTGATTTTGCTGAGTGGAGTGCCAATCACAAAGGTCAGAAGTCGGAGATCAGAGATCAGTCTCACGCTTGTCCACTGACCTCCGACCTCTGACTTTTGTCTTCTGCCAGCTCTATGCATGCCCTTCCCCTGATTTTCTTGACACTGATTTGGCGAGAGCTTATAAATAAACGTGTTACCGGGGACGTAGCTCAGTTGGGAGAGCGCAGCGTTCGCAACGCTGAGGTCGTGGGTTCGAATCCCATCGTCTCCACCAATGAATGGTAACCGCGGCCGTGACCGCGGTTTTTCTTATCTCAATCGAGAGATAACTATTTTTCAGGGAGGGTTGCAATGAGGCAAACGGCAATAACTATGTTGGCTCTCGTTGTTTTATTGTGCATTTCCAGTTTTCCCGGAGAGACCTATGGTGCAGCTGACGAGTATGAGTCGCTGGAGTTTTTTCTGGATCAATCCCTGAAGCGCGAAAAAGATCCCGAGAAACGAGCCGAGATTCTCAATCGTTACCTGATAAAGGCCTTGGGGTTGGTGTATCAACAGAATCAAGAACTCATCCGCCTTCAGCGCCAGCTTCTGGATGCCACCAAAGAGCTGCGGGATATAGAAAAAAAAGAGACAAGGGAGATGGAGATACAAATGCAGAAGAATCAGTGAAAAACGAGCATGGAGCATGGAGCATAGAGCATAGAGCATAGAGCATAGAGCATAGAGCATAGAGCATAGAGCATAGGGTAATAGGTAATTGGTGATAGGTAATGGGTTATAGGGAACAACCTATCACGTATAACCCATGACCTATCACCTGGAAAACACGATTTCAACGATTTGAACGTTTTCAACGTGTTTCGATCATCGTTGACAGGCCTTCAGATTTCCCCTATAGTTCGCAGCCAAAATGTATGTTTGAAAGTAAATCTGGTTACCTTAGACATTACAGGAGGAGATGGGGTGCCAAGAACAGCAAACATAACTCGGAAAACCAAAGAGACCAAAATCAACATGAAGCTTGTTCTTGATGGTAGTGGTGAGTGCAAGATTAAGAGCTCCGTGGGTTTTCTTGACCATATGCTCACCTTGCTGGCAGCCCATGGCCGTTTCGATCTTGAAGTAAAGGCCGAGGGTGATCTTTGGGTGGATCAACACCATACGGTGGAAGACATAGGTATTTGCTTGGGACAGGCTTTCGCCAAGGCTCTGGGCAAGAGGGAGTCTATTCGGCGATACGGCCAGCAATTGATTCCTATGGATGAGGCCCTGGCGTCGGTGGCTGTTGATCTGTCCAATAGGCCTTACTTGGTTTACAATGTGCCCCAGCTAAGCGAAAGGGTAGGGGAGTTCGAGACCCAGCTCATTCAAGAGTTCTTTCGGGCGTTCACCCTGCATGCTGGAGTCACCATGCATGTCAATGTCTCTTATGGGGACAACAGCCACCATATTATAGAGGCCATTTTCAAGTCGTGGGCTCGAGCCCTGAGATACGCATGTGAGATAGAGCCTGGTCTCGATGCTGTACCCTCCACCAAAGGGGTTCTGTAAAAAGACAGGGCACAAGGTTCAGGGCAAACGGCGCAAGGCAAAAGTCGCTGTCGGGTCATTTGGCTTTGCCGTCATAACGCTGCGCTGTCATTGGTTCAGTAGACCGCAAATACGTGAAGTTGCCGTGAGCTTTGGGCCCTGAGCGTTAAGGTTCGGTAAAGTGCAGAAATTCTACAACCTTCGCTTGACAATACTGGTAATATAGAGTTACAAATAAAAGTTCGAAAATTTGACGCGGGGTGGAGCAGTTTGGTAGCTCGTCGGGCTCATAACCCGAAGGTCCCAGGTTCGAATCCTGGCCCCGCTACCACGTTAAATGAAAGGGACTTGTGATAAAACTCAAGTCCCTTTTTCATTTGGCTCAAAGCATTTTTTCCTTGCCAGAACTCACTGCAGTTTTGTAACTTGAAAACAGCACATTTCTCCTGCGAGCAACATTTCCGAGTTTGCCGACAGCCCAGATTTTTTCAGATCAGTACTCCCCCGTACAGCGGGATATTCGAAGGGCCCGGGTCTGCACTTTCTCTGACTAAGATTCTTGCCTATTACCGCAATACCATAGTGGGAGAGATAATAATGGCCGAAAAGGAGCATTTAGAAAAACTGAAACAAGGAGTGGATTCTTGGAACAGCTGGCGGCTGGAAAATTCAGACGTAGTACCAGATCTCAGCGACACCAACCTCCAGGGAAAAGATCTGCGCGAGGTGAACCTTCGGCGAGCAAACCTTAGCGGGGCAGACCTTCGTGAGACCAGCCTTCGCTGGGGTTACCTGAGCGAGGCTAATTTCAGCGCGGCAAACCTGAGTTGGGCGGATCTGCGCGAAACCTTGCTCGATAGGGCGAACCTTCGCGATGCCATTCTTCACGGAGCGCAGCTCGTTGGGGCAAATCTGAGCGAGGCTGATCTCCGTGGAGTGTTTCTCCGTGAAGCTATCCTCCGAGATGCAATTCTTTGTATGGCTGACCTGCGCTGGGCCAACTTGCGCGAGGTGGACATACGTTGGGCTGATTTCAGCGGAACCGACCGGAGAGGAGGCGGGGCGAATCTTCGTCGGGCCAACCTACGTGGGTCTGATATGCGCGGTACGAATCTGCGCTGGGCTAATCTTAGTTGGGCCTTGCTTGACGAAGCCAAGCTGATAGGGGCTGAGCTCATAGGTACAAACCTGAGCAGGGCATTTCTGGAAAGAGCCAATCTAATTGGCGCAGACTTTACTGGGGCGGATCTCAGTGGTGCCTTTCTGGATAATGCAAGTCTCATGGGATCCAACCTTGCCGAAGCAAATTTAGAGGGAGCTTTCCTGCGTTGGGCTAACCTTCGGAGAGTCAAGAATTTATCGGCTAGGCAACTTTCCAAAGCAACAACTTACCATGGTGCTGAGCTGGACGAAGAGCTCAGGAAAAAAGCAGAAAAGGCTGTCTAGATGCAATGATTCTTTCTTGCATTCTGACATAGTGTTTGGTAGCCTCAGATCAGCCTGAGAGTTCCAATCTTACCTAATTACGCATTCTTAATTCACTGCCTAGCCCGGACAATTCATGAATTATCCTGGCTAGATCGGTTTCCAAGTTTGGGAGGAATCCCCGGGGATCTTGAAGGGATGAGTGGACACCCATATGATCGCCGTCAGGCAAGTAATCTTGAGTACTTCGTCAAAACCGTTATAGAGAGAGAAAAAGGAGATGAGAACCATGGAAGTAGAGAACCGTTCAGTCAAGCTTAAGCTAGAACCTGCATCTTATCCTGTGGTCAAAATTCATTGCAACGCACAGGGCGAAAATAACACGTTTGAAACAGAGGTCAGGTTCCCGAGAGAGTTTTGGATGAATATGGCCAACAGCTGTAAAGAAGTTGCAGGTTCTATGGGTGCTTTTACTTCACAAAACATAGTATCCGGATTGAATCTGATGCATCAGACCATTCTGTTGGAAATTGCGGCGGAAGATAGAAGGTTGAAATATCAAGAGGCGTATGAGTCCCTGGTAGATTTTGTTTTTGAAATCAATAACAGAACTGATTTGGATAAAGTGCGAAAAGGCCAGATGATCCACGATCGCGCTTGCGAACTAAAGCTGCAACCTTGAACTGCGTCTATTCCATTTGAGATATATTCGATCGTTGAAGTCGTTGAAATCGTTCAAACCGTTGAAGCCGTCTATCACGGAGGTCAGAAGTCGGAGATCAGAGATCAGCTTTACGACTTACCTCTGACGTCTGATCGCTGGTCTCTGTTTTTTGCCCGCTACCTGCTGCCCTCTGTTCTCCTATCTCTTATCTCCGTGTCGCCCGTCTCGTTTCCTTCTCCATGCTCCACGCCCCATACTCTCTGCCTTCTTGCTCATACAAATTTGACCACAACCAGCGTAATGTCATCTTCCTGGGGAGCATCTCCTTGAAAAGTGAGAAGGGCGTCAATGACTCCTTCTTGAATTTTTTCTGCGGGTTCGGCGGCGTGTTTGCGAATGACTTACCGGAAACGGTCCAGGCCGAACATCTCGTTTTTTCATTGTGGGTTTTACGAATACCGTCGGTATCTACGATAATAACGCTGCCGGGCGTCCAGCCCTCACGGGGGGTCAAGTTGCCAGAAAAGGTCAGACCTGTCCCCCATACATGGTCAGGACTGAGGCTGCAAAAAGGGAATGAAAAGCTACTCTCATGGTGGTGGCCTTTTCGGGTTTCTAGTATAAAAACAATGGTATATTGTAAAGATTATGCTGGTTATTTTCAACGACGGCAGGATCGAGGAGATAAATCGATTCTTTCTGGGAGAGGGTGTAACCCACCAAAAGACAAGGAAAAACTTTTGCATATCAACCAAAGGCAGTTTACAATACTTTACTGCCTCAATCAGCAATCGTCACATCTCATGATCATATAAAAAAGGTGGAGGAGTTGTCTGTTATGAGAAAGACTGAAACCCCCGTGGTAAAAAGGTCTCTTTCATCATGGATCCGATCAAGCAATCTTAAGCTTCAAGCGCTCCTTTTACTGGTGATCCTGGTCACGGTTTTTGCCAGGGTCCTACCGCTAGAAATGCAGAAAAGGATCGTCAATGAAGCTATCAGGTTCGGAGAAATCCAGCTATTGTTCTTATACTGCGGTTTCTATCTTGCCGCGGTCGTTGTCGCCACCGGCTTAAAATACCTGATCAGCGCTCTCCAGAATGTCATCGGTGAGCGAGCCCTGGCCGACATGAGAAAGGCTCTCTATCATCACATTCTGACCCTTCCTCTCAATTTCTTCAGAAAGACCCAGCCTGGTTTGGTGGTTGCTTCTCTGGTTACCGAGCTCGCCTCGGCAGGAAACTTCGTGGACATGTCAATAGGCGTCCCGGTGGCCAGCATTCTTACGCTGTTCGCTTTTGCCGGCTATCTGATTTGGCTCAATCCTCTCCTGGCGGGAATCTCACTCAGCATATACCCCATGGTTCTCATATTGCTCCCTCGACTGCAGCAGCAAGCCAATAAGGCTAACAAACGCAGGGTGGACAACACCAGGACACTTTCAGGTAAAATCGGCGAGGCCATCAGCGGCATTCATGAGATTCACGGCAACGGCTCCTACCGGATTGAAAACCGCAGATATGACAGAATGATTGATAAATTGTACAAAATCAGGATAGTCTGGAATCTCTATAAGTTTTCGGTCAAATCGGTAAACAATTTTTTTAACAGTTTGAGCCCTTTTCTCGTTTTTATCGTGGGAGGTTATCTGGCCATCAAAGGCCGACTAGACCTTGGAGCGCTGGTCGCTTTTATCTCGGCTCAGGAGAAAATCTACGATCCCTGGAAAGAGCTTATTGCCTTCTACCAAGTTTATCAGGACGCCAGTGTTCGCTACAAGAGAACCATGGAATACTTCGATGAGTTGCCCGAGCACGCTCTCGAACCAGTTGACCGCGAGCCTTACGAGCTGGAGGGCAGTATAGAGGTCAGAGACCTGTCATTTCTGGCCGAAGGTGGTATCAAGTTGCTCGATGGAATCAATCTCTCACTGAAACCAGGAGAGCAACTGGCCCTGGTGGGTTTCTCCGGCAGTGGGAAGAGCACTTTGGCCCAGTGCGTTGGACAGCTCTACAAATATACTGGTGGACATGTTTTTCTTGGTGGTGAGGAAGTGACCGAACTGTCCAAGAAAGACATGATTCACAACATCGGATTTGTTTCCCAGACGCCCTTTACTTTCGAAGGGACAATCAAGGATAATATCCTCTACTCTTGTGCTGCCAAGCTTGATAGTGATGAAACAAGCGAGAGTGACGCCATGCCATCCCTGGACGATATGATCGAAGCTCTCCAACAGACGGGCATATTTGTGGATGTTCTCCGTTTCGGACTGAATACCATCCTGGTGTATGATGAGCACCAGGATTTGGCATCAAAGATTGTTCGAGTTCGCGACCACTTCAAGCGAGAATTTGGTGAGGAACTGGCTGATTATGTTGAATTTTTTGCTGAGGACAACTATCTTTATCACTCCAATATAGCTGCGAATTTGACCTTCGGCTCACCCAACGTAGAGTCTTTTACCCTGCAAAACCTGGCCGTAAATAACTATTTTCTGCGATTTCTGGATAAGGCCGATCTCACCCGGCCGCTGTTAACTCTCGGCTCAGAGCTCTGCAGGCAGACGGTGGATATTTTGGGTGACATGCCGCCTGAAAAGGTTTTCTTCGAGCAGAGCCCCATTAGAGCGGACGAGCTGGATGAATACAAAATGCTTGCTAGTCGTCTGGCAAAAACAAAACTGCATCGTCTCTCGCCAGACGATAGGACCGGCCTTTTGCGACTCGCCTTGCGTTTTATTCCTGGAATACACAAAATGGTTGGGATGCCAAGCATTTTGGAAAAGCTCATATTGGAGGGGCGCGCACTTTTCAAGGAGAGTATCTCCAGAGATGATCCCGGGGCTCTGACATTTTATCAGGCCTCGGAATATATCTACTCCCAGACTATTCTTGATAATATCTTCTTCGGAAAGACCAAGACCGTCAATCCGCAGGCAGAGGAGAAGATCGATCAGAGTATCATCCAGGTTCTTATTGAAGAAGACTTGCTGGAAACTATTGTAGAAATAGGAATGGAATTCCAGGTGGGGAGTAAAGGTGACAGGCTCTCCGGTGGTCAGCGCCAGAAACTGGCCATAGCAAGAGTTTTCCTGAAAGCGCCCCGGGTTCTTATAATGGACGAGGCCACTTCAGCCCTCGATAACAAATCCCAGGCGCGTATACAGAGTTTGCTCGACACCAGATGGAAGGGGCAAAGTACTCTCATTTCGGTGGTGCATCGTCTTGACATTATCAAACGCTATGACAAGATTGCGGTTATGAAGGCCGGAAGAATCGGTGAAATGGGCCCGTACGACGACCTCATTGCCAGGAAAGGGATGTTATATGAACTCATCTATGGAAAAAAGGCAAGCATCTGATACCAGCGAGTTCCAAGAAAATCTCGAGATCCTGCGACAAATGGATTTCTTCTCGGCTCTGTCTCTTCAAGCTCTCAAGGTGTTTGCATATCTTTTTACCAGGGAGATGTTTAAGCCAGGAGACTATCTCTTTCGCCAAGATGACAATGACGGCATAGCGTTCTACATTTTGTCGGGGACTGCCGAGATAGTGCGCAACGATGAGAGCGGCGAATTCTCTCTGGGCAAATATGGTGAGGGCGAATTTTTGGGTGGGCTGGCATTACTCGGTGACATGCGACGTCTTTTTTCCCTCAAAGCAGAGACGGACATGAGGTGCCTTGTGATGACCAGGGAGAAGTTTATTAAGGCCATTGAGCAATTTCCTGAGCTGATGCCGAGAGTTCTGGAAACCATGGTTGACCGGATTCGTTCCTGGGAAGAAAGGCTTCTCATTGATCAAGAAGGACTATGCGATAGGTGTAGAAAGAAAGGTGGTGTGAGTCTTTTATGAACAGGAGGAACAAGCTCTGAGCCATGAAATATGCATGTATACTTATAGAAGGTTTACGGTCATGATAGCAGATAGCGTTTCATTGGAACTCAAAAACTCCCTTTCTGAACTGAGCACATTGGGGAGCAGTCTAGAGCAGTTCGGAGAGACGCTAGGACTCTCTAGCAGGATTTTATTCGAGATCTCTCTATCCATTGAAGAGCTTTTCAGCAATATTGTCTCGTACGGATATACTGACGATGCTGTGCACTGGATAAAATTGGCCATTTCACATGAGGACGAAATGCTTATCATACGGCTAGAAGATGACGGAATTCCTTTCGATCCTCTCAAGGCAGAGGAGCCAGATTGTGAATGTCCCATTGAACAGCGTAAGATAGGCAACCTTGGTATTCATCTCACCAAGAAGTTCATGGATGATATGGTCTATGAAAGGCAGGGGAACAAAAATATTTTGACCGTAAAGAAGAAGATAACCGCTACATAGCGATTATCTGCGAACACTCAGTCTAGGCTTCAACAGATTCACAACTGAGTCTGTTCAGTCATTAGGTTGTACGAAATTGTTCTTGCAAACACTAAAGGGTTTAAGAGAGGAGGATAGATGGAAGTCGTAGAGAAAAAACAGAATGGAATTTGCATTTTGGGTCTCCTTGGTCGTCTTGATTCAAATACGTCCCCGGAATTCGAGAAAAAAATATTCGAAGTAATCGGAGATGGGATGAAAAGCCTCATCGTAGATTTTGAGAGCCTGGATTATATTTCAAGCGCCGGGTTGCGCGTGCTTTTGAAAGCTACCAAGGAACTAAAACGCTCTGATGGAAAAATCGTGCTCTGCTCAATGAAGGAATATATCAAGGAGGTTTTTGAGATAGCCGGATTTGTCTCTCTCTTCCCAATAGTTTCTTCAGTGGGAGACGCTATGGAAGAGTTTTAGGATCTATTTCGTTGATGGACAGAAAGACTCGAAGCCTCTTGATTCGGTATTGGGCATTTTTTCGAGGATGTTCATTCGATTGCTGGAATGAACAATAGAAACCCCCATATTCTCGCAGAGAGGGCACGAGAAAATGCCAAGCCGGCGCTCTCCTCGCTAGCGGTCGCCATGATCTGCGGTAGCTCCTGCCAAACGAGACGCTTACGGCTTCCTAAGTTGCGTTTCATTTTCCCTCGAGACACAGAGCGATCCCCTGCTCCCGCAGCATCATCCCTCCAACAACGAAATCAAGATATGCTTAAATCACCATATTTTCTGGTGGCATGAATCATGCTTTCTGTTAAAGTAGCCGGGCTTGAATAAAAAACCGAAGGAGGACCTCATGGAGGAAGTGCATCATGAAAAGGTTCTTGACTATTTGCAGAGCCTGCAAGGGCTAGGGCCGGAGAAATTTCTGGCTACATACAGACATCCATTTTTGTTGGAAAATTACCTGGCTCCCTCCAGCAGGACAAAGCTAGGGAGGGTGGAAACCATTTCTGAGATAGACGTAGAGAATCTCATCTCGCCAGTAGGCACTAGCGAGGGCGAGCCCCTTCTTCAGGCCCGGGCTATTCCCTTGGAAAAGAGGGATAAGGATTCGGCGGACCGCATGATTTTTGTAGGGCGCTCAGCCAACAATGATATCGTCCTGCTCAACAAAATGGTGTCAAAGCTTCATGCCTATTTCGGTCAAGTGCCAGGCAGTGAAGTTATTCAGTTAGTAGACATGAACTCCACAAACGGTACCTTTATCAATGGCGACAGGATATCGCCGTCAGTGAAAATGAATTTAGACGATGCAGATGTCATTTCTTTCGGACCTGAAACCGAGTTGGAATTTTTCAGCGCCTCTGGTTTTTGTCAACTTCTTCAGAAGTTAGCCTAGCCCGTTTCAGTGGGGGGAGGGAATCCAGAGGGTAGAAGGCTTCACCTAATAATTTTCTTGACCAATACATCCCAATATTGTAAATTATGCGTAATAGGGAGACGCCAGTCTCCCTTGGTGCCCCTTGCCCCTATCGGCCACTGTGCGCCGGGCCGATAGGGGATCCTTTTTTAGGGGCTAGGTTCGAGGATTTAAAGTTACCCGCCTCAATAAAAAATCGTCCGGGTGCGGTGATACGGCAGGGAGCGGTACGTATCATCCTGACCCAGATGCCACAACCAGCAGTCCAGTTGAGCAGAGGTTATTTCCTGACCTCGTCTGCACAGCTCTTGTCTCAGGAGTTCCACAGCCCAAATTGTTGCCGCTCGGATCTCCACTTCCTCCGGGCTGCCCGGTGGAATATGCTCCCGCCTTTGGATGAGTTCTGCCAGTTCGGGTTCGTAGCAGATGATACCCAGATGGCGAAGGACTTGAGGTAATTTGTAATCAGCAAAGGCGGTGAGTTTCTCCAGATCTATAAAATTTCCCCAGCTGTCTCCAGAGAAAGTAGTCCACAAATCATAAACCAATAGCTGAGCCCGTTTGAAAAAATATACCTTGTTGCCGTGATACGTGGTGGTGTCATTGTAACTTGCAAATTCAGCTGCCAACAGGTGAACCAGTTCCACTGCCGAGCCCCCGGCCTCTTCCAGCACGTGTATGAAGCTTCCCTGAAATCGATCCATGAGCACCTGTCCAGTCTGGCGGAGATTGGTCAATCGTTCCTGAAAGAGAGGAATCTTGCCGCTACCACGGAAGATGTGAGCCAAGGTCTGTGAGTCTAGGATAGACAGTATCTTTGCCTGGTGGATGGGGATTTTTTCCTCCATGGCTCGCTTCAGACTGGCAGCCAGCGCCCAGTAGCCCGATAGCGCTTCGTTTCCATAGTGAACCGTCCAGAGTGAAGACCCAGCTTCCGGCCAGAAGCAATGGTTGACGGTGTCAAGTACGAAGATCCATTCGGCGGTAACTCCGGTACCGTCACAATAGTGGTATGGTGCAGGTCCTTGGGGTGGGACTGCTATCTCAATGGATGAATTGCTGTTGAGAAGGTGAGAGATGGCCGCGGCATCTATATGAACAAATTGGCTCTGCTCCACCACGGTCAAGCATGAGGAAAGAACAGAGAGGAGACTCATAGGGGGCACGTTTAAGGGTTATTGGCTGTGAAAAAAACTGGCTACCCTGTCGGAGGAAATACCGCATGGAGTCATGGAGTATTGAAGGAAAAGAAATTCCAAATCACAATAATTGAAGGTTTCAGGTTTCAGGTTTCAGGTTTCAGTGTTCAGGTTTCAGATTTTTTGTTTTTCTTCCCTGACACCCGACACCTGACACCTGACACCCTGAGATTTGGTGCTTGGAATTTGATATTTTGTAATGCACCACTGCTCCAGTACTCAATTATTTCACTACTCCATTTCCTCCATCAGGAGCTGGCTAAGGATGCAGCCTGCACGGTAATGCGTCGCAGCCTCTGGACTACAGTGCGAATGATTTTGCGAAAGTCTGGGGAGAGGCTGTCGTACTCCCGCCTTAGCTTGTCACGATCTAGAACCCCTAACTTAACGGGACCTACGGCAGCCACTGTTGCCGAGCGGGCTTCTTTTCCTAAGTCCAAGAATTCAAGCTCGCCTATGAAATCTCCCTCGCCCAGCGTGGCGACGGTTACTTTTCCTTTCGGCGTATTTTTACTGACCTTGACTTCACCTTCCATGATAACGTAGACCCAATCGCTGAATCCTCCCTCTTCGAAGATGACTGTGCCGTCTGGATGTGTTTCCTCATCGCGAATATAAAGCAGGTCTATCATCACGTTCTCCTTTTTCGCTGGCCATTGATCTGTTGACGCGCAGTCAGTATAGTGTGTTTATTGGTGATAGTTCAAGACAAAAGCAATAATTGAAATGCGCTTGACAGAAAGGATGCCTCAGAATAAAAGATGCGGGCTAGGTAAGTATACTTACACAAAATCACGGAGACAATAATGAAAGCTTCTGACTTTCCCGATGACATTCGACCCCACCTTTTTCCTCAAACTACGGGTGATCTGATCTATAGATGCCTACAGTGCGAGGAACTCTTTTCCATTGAGTCGTTGCTTTACACTTGTCCTCAGTGCAAGAGCATCTTGCTGATTGAAGACCGTGAGAGGGAGCGTCTGAAACAGTACAGCGGTTCATTCTGGCGGCAGCTTTTTGACCACAGGAGAATGCTTAACCACCCTGCTCTGAAGGGAATATTTCTTTTTCACGAACTGATCGCTCCGGTGATACCGTTGGAAGATATCATATACCTGGGAGAGGGTCACACTCCTGTTGTTCAGGCTAATGATGAACTGCAGGAGTGGGTTGGCTTGGATTTCTATTTCAAGAACGACGGTCAGAACCCGAGTGCCTCCTTCAAAGATCGAGGCATGGCCTGCGCTTTAAGTTACTTGAATTACCTGGTTCGCAGTCAAGGGTTGACCGAGGTGCTCTCGATATGTGCTTCCACGGGAGATACTTCGGCTGCCGCAGCCCTGTACTCTGCCTACATGAGTAAGACCGTCAAGTCGGCAGTACTGCTGCCGCACAAGAAGGTCACACCACAGCAAATATCGCAGCCCCTAGGGAGTGGTGCCCGGGTATTCGAGATTCCGGGAGTATTTGATGACTGCATGAAAGTGGTAGAATATCTTGCAGAGAAGTACAATGTAGCATTGCTAAACTCAAAAAACGCCTGGCGCATTCAAGGACAAGAGTCCTACTCTTTTGAGGTGGCACAGAGCTTTGATTATGAGCTGGAGAAAAAGGTGGTGGTGGTTCCCATCGGCAATGCGGGCAATATTACTGCGATTATGGGGGGATTTCTGAAACTACTGGATTTGGAAGTGATCGAAACTCTGCCCAAGATTATCGGGGTGCAGTCAGAACATGCCGATCCGGTATACCGCTATTACCGAGAGTCGGCTCCGGGCAAGCGGGTATTTCGCCCCGTAACCGTGCGGCCCAGTGTGGCTCAGGCGGCAATGATTGGCAACCCTGTGTCCATGCCTCGGGTTGTGAGGTTGGTTGAAGCTTACGAACAGGCTGCAAGCAGCCCTGGTGTTTTTGTAGTCCAGGTGAGCGAACAGGAGATTATGGACTGCCAGCTCATTGCCAATCGAAATGGTCACATTGCCTGCACTCAGGGTGGTGAATGTTTGGCAGGCTTACTGCGGGCCAGGGAGGAAGGGGCTGTCTCAACAGAGGAGGTTGCGGTGCTGAATGCTACCGCGCACGCGCTTAAATTTGCTGGATTTCAGGAAAGCTACTTTGCCGACGATCTGGACGCAGCGTATGAGATAGTGCCCAAACCTGAATTGAGAAACTTCCCCACTCTGGTTGAGGCTCCAGGAGTGCAAAGACTGCCCGCACCCGGAAAGCCCTTGCCTCCAGATGAGTTCAACATTTTTGTGGAAGAAACCGCCAGGGAAATCGCTCGAGAACTCGAATTGAAAGAGAAGGCAGTGGAGTAGTGGATGTACCTTTAAAGATTGTGAGTTTTCTGGAGGTGTCAGGTGTCAGGGAAGAAAAATAAAAAACCTGAAACCTGAACACTGAAACCTGTGCTTACCTAGTGCCTCGTTATTTTGAGCTATTATTCTTCGGCCTTCTCCCAGCGGTCAGGAGGATTGAGTAAGTATTGCCGCATTTGGTTGGAGTCAAGTGTTTCGTAAATTACACCGTGGCGGTTGAGTTCTTCTAAGGCCCTTGTTAAAGCCTCCGGACTGTCATTCCAGAATGAACCCGCCGACTCAATGGTAACCGGCGCACCGCTTTCGGCTAGGGTGCAGATGAGAATGTAGGCCGAGGTAGCTTCCACAGACAAATCTAAGGCGAAGATTTTCCGATTCATTAGCATGAGATAAGAATCTCCTTGTTTTCTGTCCACCGTTAAAGGCTATAATAAACACTTACGAGACGCAAGGGAAGGTGGCCCACCAGCTTCCCGGGAAAAAGGTATCGGACCGGAACCTGAGGCATAACCGGGGTTTGTCTTGCTGATAGCCGCATTGGTTAGATCATTTGTTGTTGCCAGTATTTCGGTTCTTTAGTATGTTTTTTCAACATTCAAAAGCTTCAGATCCGATAGTAGACTGAGCCGAGCAAAACAAAGGGTTTTTTACGGGAATAAACCATGAGAAATGTCTATGATAATATTCTGCAGTTGATCGGCAACACCCCTTTGATTCGCGTCAGCCGCCTCAATCCCAATCCCAACGTTGATATTTACGCCAAGCTGGAGTCTCAAAATCCCGGCGGCTCAGTCAAAGACCGCATTGCCCTTCAGATGATAGAGGAAGCCGAACGGCGCGGCGAACTGACTCCGGAGAAGACCATAATCGAAGCCACCAGCGGCAATACCGGCATTGGTATGGCAATGGTTGCTGCAGTGAAGGGTTACCGTATCTCGCTGGCGATGCCTGAAACCGCCAGCCAGGAACGCCAGAAGATATTGAAAGCCCTGGGTGCAGAAATCCTGCTGACTTCCGGAGCTTTGGGTACGGATGGTTCTATAGAGAAGGTCTACGAATTAGTCCGTAGGTTTCCTGATCGGTATTACATGCCTGATCAATTCAACAACGAAGACAATTGGAAAGCGCATTATTATAGCACCGCCACAGAAATCTGGGAGCAAACCGAAGGCAAGGTGACTCACGTCATAATGACTTTAGGGACAACGGGTACTGCTATCGGTGTCACCAGGCGCTTGAAGGAATACGAGAAAAATGTCCGGACCATTGCCGTGGAACCCTATATGGGGCATAAGATTCAAGGTCTTAAGAATATGAAGGAGTCCTACGTGCCGGGCATTTTCGACAAAGAAATCATGGATGAGATCGTCCATATCGAGGACGCGGAGGCCTTCGAGACCGCGCGGAGATTGGCTAGAGAAGAGGGTCTTTTTGTGGGAATGAGCGCCGGGGCATCCATGGCGGCTGCGCTTCGGATAGCCAGCGATCTGACGCAAGGAACCATTGTGGTAATTCTCCCCGATGGTGGTGAACGCTATCTGAGCACTAACTTGTTTACCACCTTAATGGAACCTGATTTTCGCTTTCACAATACCTTTTCCCGCCAGAAAGAAGACTTCAAACCCATCTCGGAAGGCAAAGTCTCCCTTTTTACCACCGGGCCGGCTGTGGGCGAATCCCTCGATATGACTGAGAGTCGCCGTTCGGTGGTCGCTGATCTTCTGCGGCGGTATCTGGAATACAAGGGTTTTGAGATAAACCAGGTGGTCAATATTACCGATATGGGGGAAAAGGCCCTACTGGACCCCGGTGGAACCGATTCTGATCTCGACGCTAATGCCAAGAGATACATGGAGATTTGTCGCCGGGATCTGAGTACCTTGGGAGTACAGCCGGCCACTTACTATCCGCGCACCAGCGAGCATGTTGACGATATTTTGGAGATCAGCAAAGGGTTGATGGAAAAGGGTTTTGCCTACGAGAAATTGCGGTCTATTTATTTTGACATCTCAAAATTTTCGGACTACGGCAGACTATCTCGAGTGGATTTGCAGAAAATCAGGCTCGGGAAAACGGTTGATCTTGAAGCGTATGAGAAGCTGAATCCCCGGGACTTTACCTTACTCAGACGCGCTACTCTGGCAGAGTTGAAGCGTGGGATCTATCTGAAAACCTCCTGGGGAAATGTGCTGCCATCTCTTCACCTTGAGACAGTAGCTTTAGCCATGAAGCAGCTGGGGGAGACCATAGACATCCATATCAGCAGCTTGGACTTTCTCTTCCCTCACAACGAAAACGAGATTGCCATTGCCCAGGCCGCCACCGGCAAGCCGCTCGCAAACTACTATATCCATTGCGAACGGGTGTTGATGGACGGTAAAAAGATGTCCAGAGAGGGAGAGGACAGGGTGACGGTGCAGCAATTGTTAGATGGCGGCTACAGCGGCAGGCAGATTCGCTATTGGTTGCTCGCTACCCATTACCGCAAACCTTTGCATTTCGACGAGGGTCGCTTACGGGAGGCTGCTCGGGGTCTAGAGCGGCTGGATGAATTCAGCCAGCGGCTACAACATGTGGTTACCGGCGAGGCTGCCGAGGAGGTCGACCAATTCGTCTATGAAGTTGAGCAGAATTTTGATCAGGCCATGGGGGACGATTTGAATGTCTCATCGGCACTGGCGGCAGTTTTTGGTTTTATCCGTAAACTCAATCCGTATCTATCTGATGGCCGCATAAGTGAAAATCAAAAGAAAACAGCTCTTGCGGCTATGGAACGGCTTGATTCTGTATTGAATGTTTTGCAATGCCTAGAGCCTGAGCTGGATGAAGATACCTGCCGGCTTTTAGAAACCAGGGATAAAGCCAGACGCAACAAGAGTTGGGACGAGGCTGATCGGTTGCGTCAGGAACTTTTAGAGAGAGGGATTAAGGTTGTCGATACCCCAGAAGGCACACGCTGGAAGAGTATTGAGTGAGCATATTCACCCTCGAAACCCCGGTCCCTAGGGCCAGGTCAGATCGCATAGAGCATAGCGCATGGCGCATAGCGAAAAAAGAGTAAACGGTAAATGGTAAACAGTGAACAGTCGCGGAGCCAGTGAATGGTCGGTTTACCTTTCACCGTCTACTGTTTACCTCACGCTTTGCGCTCTGCGCTTAGCGCTTTGGGTCAAGAGACAGTCCCAAGCCGGGTCCTTTGGGTCCGGATTCTTTACTTTCCTTCCCGTAGTTGACGTATCTCCACATCAGAACCGTTGCTCACCACCACTATACGAATGGAGATCTGTTTTTGCTGACCAGGATTGGTCAATTTCTGCCTCTCCACTTGACTCTGGTCGAGATGGCCGATCTTGTGCAATTCCCGGAGCAGATGGGGCAAACGCTGGCCCGAGACCTGGAGCTGGATTAAACGAGCTGATCTGGCATGGGGGGTGTTGCTCGACGTTTTTTCCGGCAGCGGTGGTCTCGTAAACGAGCGCAGCATTGACTGCAGTTCTTGATCTGCCCTGGAGAAGTCCTTGACCCTCAGGACCATAACCGGAGCAGAAGAATCGGAATCTCCTTCCCTTATTTTAAAGGTTTCTTGGGACGGCTCGGCAGGTCGAGTAGAAGTAACTACATTTTTCCGGGAGCCGGGGAAAAGTGATTGCCAAGGGTATTGAGACGGCATTACCTGCCAGAGACCAACAGAGATAAGAAACAGTAAAGTTGCACCCACGCCCAGGGGAAGCCAACGGGGGAAGTTGCCAGAGGACCAAAGAGGCCGATGAAGACGACGATTTTTCAACCGTGCCATTACCACGGCACTAAGATGTTCTGGCGGGTCGAGGGTCGGCAGTTGCTGTAAAATTTCCTGGGTTTTGTGCAATGAACTCCACTTGCGATAACAGCCCAGACATTCTTTGAGGTGATACTGTAGTTTTTCGCGCTTTCGCAGCGACAGATCGCCGTCCAGGTAATCGTTGAATTGTGATTGATACTTCCCGCAGCTCATTTGGTTACTCTAACTTTTCTGAGAGGCATTCCCGCAGAGCGGCTCTTGCTCGGTGCAGACGCGATTTCACTGTACCCGACTTTAAAGAGAGCATTTCACTCAATTCGTCATAGGAAAAACCCTGTATATCCCGCAATATCAGTATCTGTCTGGCCTGGAGTGGTATTTGGTCGAGACATTTCTGCACTTGGGTGGCCAGATCTTTTGTCATCGTCCATTGTTCCGGGGTAGGAGCACTATCGGGCAGTCCCTCTGGAGTTTCCGACACGGTGTTTGTTCCGTAATCTGCTCTTCTCCTCTGTCTGGCAAAAAAATTTCTTCTCGACAGGTACTTGATGCGATTTCGCGCCTGATTGAGGGCAATGCGGTAGAGCCAGGTTGAAAACTTGGCTTCACCCCGAAAACTCCGTATCCCCCGGAATGCAGCAATGAAAATATCCTGGGTTAAATCCTCTGCTTCCCCTTCACTTCCCAGCATACGATAGGTGAAATTGTAGATTTGTTTTTCATGCAGTCGCATCAGCTGGGCAAAAGATTCCCTATCTCCTCGCCGACAACGATCAACGAGCAGCTGCTCTTCCTGACGTTTAACGCTTGAGCTGTGGTGAGCCAACGATTCTGTACCCATTTATCGAGATTAGACAACAACGATTTGAAAAAGTTCTACACAAAAGCCTGATTCTATTGAAAAGATCGGGCAAACAGTAAGTATGGTGAAACAGCCAAGGCAAAGGATCATATAATAATTAGCCACATTATTTCAAGGAGTGACGGACAGAGGGAACTTTATGGGGCTAAAAAGCTTTCTTGTGGTGGGGGATGGATCAAAAGTCAGCCAGGGCTTCTTTCCCCAGCGACTTGAGATAAGAGGTGTCATTCAAGTA
>JBFFBS010000031.1:0-24287 GCA_041560295.1 Syntrophobacteria bacterium
TCAATCATGACTTCCTCCTCTCTGCTTGGGCCCCGGCCGAGGGCGATTCGAGGTTTGAGTTCTCTCTTGGGTAAGATTCACTACCATTTTCCCGCTCTTCGGCTGGCCCGGAAGGTAGCAGGAGGCGAAATAGCGAGCCTTTATTCGGCACCGATTCAACCTCCATGCGCCCTTGATGTTCTCGAGCTATTTTCTGGACGTTCATCAAGCCCAGTCCTGTTCCATCAGCACCCTTGGTGCTGAAAAAACCGGTAAAAAGTTTTTCTTTGTTGCTCTCCTCAATGCCGCAACCGTTATCTTCAACCTCTACACAAACTGCCCAGTCCGGGTGCCGACAAGTGCGCACCACAACCTGCCCCTGCTCATGACCGCAGATTTCCGGCCAGCAGGCGTCAATGGCATTACTGAGCAGATTGACCAAACACTGATGAATACCGCTTACATCCATTGCCACCGGCTCCAGCCCCTCAGTGGCTTCCAGAATGATATCGACCTTGAATTCTTCTGCCCGCGCTTTCATGAGCTCCACCACTTCGCCAGCTACCTCATTAACGTGAGCCAAGCGGTATTCAGGTCTGCGCTCCTTGGAGTAAGTGAGCAGATCCATGGCCAGGCTGGAGATCTTGGCGATGTTGCGCTGCACCATGCCCCAACCGTCCTGGAGGTAATCTTGCTTTGATAGCTCGAATCCCTTGTTGACCACGAACATACCGCCCTTTAGCCCACCGACAATATTCTTTATGGCATGGGCGATGGTGGCAGAGGTCTCGCCGATGGCAGCCAGTCGTTCTGATTGGACCAGCTGTTTTTCTAAACGACGAATTTCACGCAAGTCTTGAAAGAAGGTGACACAGCCCACCTTATGGCCTTTCTGCCGCAAGATTGTGTGAGTAAGTCGTATTGGAATTCTTTTTCCGTCCTGCGTCTGGATGTTGGTGTCTAGATGAACACTGACCTCCTCACCCGAGGGTTCGCCCTCTCGACTCTGACGGCTGAGCCAATGATCAACTAGCTCTTTGCCGTAGAGATCTTCAAGAGTGAGTCGCCCCACCACCTCTTCTTCCCCATATCCAGTAATCCTCTGGGCGCTGGTGTTGAAAATGACCACCTTTCTCTCGTGATCACCAGCCACAATGCCATCCAGGGAATTGTCGATGAGATTGCCCTGAAAATCGCTTATTCGCCGGATTTCAGCGGTGGCCTCCTTCACCCTCAGCTCTAGATTCTCGGTGTAGTCACGTAGTTGTCTCTTCAGTGTAATTTTTTCCTCAGCGCGCTTCAGAGCTACAAACAAAGCCTCATCATGAATTGGTTTAGTAATGAAATCCGAGGCCTCCAGCTGCAGGGCGCTGATGGCCAGTTCCATCTCACCATGGCCCGTTATAATGATGACTTCCGAGTCGGTCTGCAATTCCTTGATACGCCGCAGAACCTCGATGCCGTCCATCCCCGGCATCTTTATGTCCGTCAGCACAAGCGCCGGCAGTTCACGTCCAAAGATTTCCAGTCCCTGCTCACCGCTCTCGGCAATCCAAACCGCGTAGCCCGCATCCCTCAGGGCAATTGACATCACCTTGCGGATACCCTCTTCGTCGTCAATCAAGAGGACGTGGTGCAGTTTGGCTTCAGCCACCGATTCCCCCCATGGATTCCAGACTCTCCTCTTCTGCAACGGCCGGGAACCTTATGGTAAATGTGGTTCCGCGCCCCTCTTCGCTTTCCACTTCTATGACTCCGTCATAATCCCGGACGATGCCAAAGCTAATGGAGAGTCCAAGCCCGGTTCCCTTACCCACCGGTTTGGTGGTGAAGAACGGTTCGAAAATCTTTTCTTTCACAGCTTCGCTCATGCCCAATCCGGTGTCGGATATTTTCACTACCACCTCATCATCTTCTGTCTTCGATGAGATTCTTAATGTTTTTTCAAGACCTTGACCCTCCACCTCTTCTTTCTCGTCCATGGCGTCACGGGCATTCATGATCAGATTAAGAAAGACTTGCTCCAGCCGATTGCGGTCTCCCCTAATGGGTGGCAGGGTCTCGTCCAGTTCGAGTTCTACGCTGATGCCGTGTACCTCCAGCTGGCGCCCGAGAACCGTAAAAGTGCCTGAGATGCAGTCATTGAGTTGCACATTAATCTTGCGAATATCTGTTTTACGGCCAAATTGGCGCAGATGGTTGATAATCAGAGAGGCTCGATCCACCTGGCTGTCCATTTCATCTGCTAACTCCCGAAGGATTTGAGGAGATACTGGCTCGTCCCGAACGATCTTCTTTGCCAAAAAGCTTGCAGAAGTCTTTATCACTGAAAGGGGCTGATTCAACTCGTGGGCAACGCCGGCGGACATCTCTCCCAAGGTTGCCATTTTGCTCGCTTGAATGAGTTGCTCTTCGCTCTTTACTCGCTCGGTGACATCGGAGGTAGTTACAATCACCGTATCCTGTCCTAAATTTTTGAGGCTGGAGAATCGTATGTTCACCACAATCGACTCATCGTTTTTTGTCTGGTGTTTCACCTTGAAAACCGCACCCTCCTTATCCCAGGAGACTTTCCTGAGGCGATCCCACTCCAGGGGCTCGGCCAAATCCAGAAAGCTCTTTCCGAGTAACTCTTCCTTCTCATAGCTATAGGACTTCAAAGCCCGTTCGTTGGCGTCCTGTATTTCTAACGTATTGAGATCCAATACAAAAATCGGGTTGGGATCACTGTTGAATAGGGTCCGGTATTTTTCTTCTGAGCGTTTCAGCTCTTCCTCCAGGAGTCGAACCTGGGTGATGTCTGTTGACATTTCTATGGCGGCCATCACTTCACCCTCTTCATTGAAAATGGGAGAAGTGGAAACCAGTATGTAAACGGGATTCCCGTCTTTGCCGATCACAACTTCTTCGCTGAAATGGGGCTTGCCATCCTGAAATGTGTCTTCAACTGCACAGACGGGGCAGACCTCATCCCTGCCTTTGTAGGCTCGATAGCAGTATTCCCCCAGTCGATCGCCAAACCGCTCTTGGAAGACTCTGTTTACCTGGATAATGCGGAAGTCCCTATCTTGCACACTGATCTGACAGGGGACTTCTTCGAAGAGGGTCTGGTATTCCTCTGTGCTCTTCTGATAGGCGAGGGCCTTGTCCCTGATCTTCTTGCGCATCTCGTCAAAGGAAAGGGCTAAGTGACCAATCTCATCTTGGGTAATAGCTGTTAGTTTCTGATCGTAATAACCGTTGGCAATCTGTTTGGTAGCCGAAACCAATCTGCTGATTGGCCGGTTTACAAAGTAGAGGATGCAACCGGCTACAATAGCGGTCACCCCCAGAAAGATGAGGGCGGCAAAGTAGATGATCTTTTGCTTGGTGGCCAGGATTTCTCGATCAAGGGTTTCCAGGGAGAGACCAATATCCAGTACGCCAAGAACCTTTTGCTTCTCAGGGTGATAGTGACAGGTGGCCTGCCAGCAGCTGGGGTCGTTGTACACGGGATTGATCATCCCCAGCACTCGATAGCCCGCTGTGCTCATGTAAGTGCGGCTGCGGTCGCTCATGCTCAGCCGTTCCAGGGGTTGATCCCGACGGTGGCAGGCGTAACAGGCCTCCGCCTGCAGGTCGACATAATTGCCGATGTCCTCCTTTTGGCTGGCAAACATGATGGCGCCCTCTTTGTTAAATACGCGGATATTTTCAACTCCCGCCTGGGCGCCTATGGCCTCGATGATTTTGTGCAGGCTCTCTCGCTGATTCTTGAGCATGCTGTAATGGGTGCCACGTTTCACCGTGTCGCTGAATTGGTTGACATTTTCCACCATTCGCTCAAAAGCCTGCTGTTCCTGGAGTGAGACCAGGTAAAAAGTCAGAGCGAGAACCGCCACCAAAAAGATCAGGCCCACAGCCAACCCTAATTTAAAGCTGAGACTTTGCCTAAATCTTCTCAGAAAATCACGGCCTGAATTGTTTCTAGTTTCTCCGCTCATTCAAAACACTCCAAAGGAATTGTGTATGGATATTTATGCCAAGGTCATGCCACTCCTGGTGAAAGAAAATAAATCCCTTTAATTTCAAATGATTACCCCACATGAGGCTGGCAATAATGGAAGGATGGGGGATGTGATGTTGCTGCAGTTATGCAACACTAATTGGAAGTTGTTTTTTTAGATGATTGTAATCTTTAGATTTTTTGCGCTGAATACCAAAATGCAACATATTGCAACGTTAGTTGCAGGACGTGCAACTTATGGAAGTCATGGCGAGATGTTGTATTTCTTCATCTTGCGCCACAACGTGGTTCGATCCATACCAAGGGCTTGGGCAGCCTTCTGTCGATGCCAGCTATGTTCTTTCAACGAATCCACAAGTCTCTCCCGTTCCCAGGCATCACGACTTTCAGTAGGCTCAGGTCCAGAAATAATCTCGTCCTCTAGGCTGTCAGACGCTTTCTGGAGATACATGGGCAGATGTCTTCGCTCGATTACTGCGCCCTGGCAAAGGACACAGGCATGTTCAACGACATTTTCCAGCTCCCTTACATTGCCGGGATAGTCATAGTTAAGGAGTACCTCCATGGCATCTTCGCCTATTCTCGATACCGTAGTTTCCTTGGTAACGTTATACTTTTTGATAAAATTACTGATTAGCAGTGAAATATCGCCACGTCGTTCTTTCAGTGGCGGCAACTCCAGCCGCATTACATTGAGACGGTAGAAAAGATCTTCCCGAAACCTTTTCTCCTTCACTAGATTCTCCAGAATCTGGTTGGTGGCCGCCATGATCCGCACATCCACCCGGCAGAGTTTCCTCCCACCAAGCGGATAAAACTCTCTGTCTTCCAATACCCTCAGGAGCTTGGCTTGCAGGGCAAGAGGCAGGTCACCTATTTCGTCTAGGAAAATACTGCCGCCGTCTGCCTCCTGGAACCGGCCCGGTTTGTCCTTGTCCGCTCCGGTGAAGGCACCTTTGACATAGCCAAACATCTCTGATTCCAGTAGATTATCAGGCAAGGCTGCACAATTGACCTTTACGAAAGGCTTGTCTCTTCGCTGTGAAGCATTATGGATGATTTTGGCCAACAGATCCTTTCCTGTACCCGTAGGGCCTTCTACCAGGACGTTGGCTTCGCTGTCAGCCACTATTGGGAGAATCTCGAAGATTTGTTGCATTACACCATCTTTGCCGATCATATCGGCGAAGGTGTACTTATTGCTGATGGCACGGTTGAGCTGTTGGATTAGGGAGAGATCCTGGAAGGTCTCCAGGCCGCCAATAGTATTTCCCCCTTCGTTACGGAGAGCCATAAAATTTGCCCGGATGGGTAGATTGCGCCCGTCCTTGGTAAATAATCGCCGGTGGAGGTTGGCAAGGGTCTTACCGGTGGTGATCGATTCCGCCAGGCTGCACGTCTCGCCTGGCCGATCACAACCCGTGAGTTTGGCGTGATGCTGGCCTACAATCTCTTCACGCCTGTAGCCGGTGATGGTCTCTGCCATGGAGTTGAACGAGGTTATGTGTCCACCACGATTCACCGTAAAAACCCCAATGTCCAGGTTGTCCAGGATAAGTTTGAGCCGATGCTCGTCATAGCGAATCCTCTCCAGCAATTCGCTATAAGCAGAAGAATCCTGAAAGATTTCGATACACCCGGTTACCTCTCCAGCGTCACTCAAGAGCGGCGACACCAGCTTGGTGATGTGGCGGCGCCCCCCGGTTTCTTCTTGAATCTCCATATCAAATGCCAGCGGTTTACCACTCGCTTTGACCGCCTCGCTGTACATGCACTGGCCATGGCACAGGTCACTGAAAAACACTTCATAACATTTCTTGCCTATGACCTCATCTTCCTTGAGACCGGTTAACCGCTCTACAGTTTCATTAAATGATGTGATCCTCCGCTCTATATCGACAGTAAAAACACCGATTCCCAGGTTCTCCAGCAGCTGGCTGATTTGCCCGTGTAAAATACTCGTTTCGGTTGGAAGATCTTGTCGACCCATGAATCTTGCGCCCTTTGTTGCATCTGATTTGCAACTAATCCTGGCCTAGTGAGTATCGCATCAGATAGCGAGAGTCCGGGATGAATGTTGCAACCTTTTGCAACAAATAATACCATAGTACAGTAATAAAGCGAAATCATTAGCCGCCGCTGCTGTTTTCCGAAGCTTACGAGGCCAAAAAATTTTGCACTTTTGCGCACAATGTTATAAAGTCTTACTAGATAATCGGAGAAAGAATGCCAGAAATTACCGACATACCTGACCACGCTGACCTACTTGCCGAGCAGCTCAGGATAAAAGAAGCGATCATTGACGGAATTTCAGATGCACTGATGCTGCTCGATGCGAAAACCTTTGAGATTCTCGAGGTAAATAGTGCTTTTCTGGCCTCCTATGGACTGACCCGTGAGCAAGTGGTGGGCAAGAAGTGCTACGAAGTCACTCATCATGTATCTTCTCCGTGCAGTCAGGCTGAAATCCACAGTCTTTGCCCTCTAGAGCAAAGCGTATCAAGCGGCAATATGTCGCTTACTGAACACATTCACCAGGATAGTGACGGTCGAGATTTGTATTCTGAAATTGCTACCTATCCCCTGATAGATGCCTCCGGCCAGGTGGCCCACATTATCCACCTGTCCAGAGACGTCACTGAGAGGAAATATCTAGAATCTCAACTACGAGAAAAAGAAAAACTGAACGGCATCCTCGAAATAGCTGGTGGCGCTAGTCATGAAATAAATCAGCCACTTACGGTGATCATTAGCGGTCTGGAGCAATTGGTCAAGCGGCTAGAACCATATGATTCCGAACATGAGCTAGCGCAAATGGTCCTGGACCATGCCAACCGCTTAAGAGAGGTCTCAGAGAAATTGGCTCAGATCACCCGTTATGCCAGTACGGAATATGTGGGGGGAAAGCGCATCATTGATCTAGACCAGTCCAGTGGACCGGAGTCGGAGTCTTGATTGAGGAAGGCATAGGGCATAGGACATAGAGCATGGGGTAAGACATTAGTCATATGCCTGCCGGCGTCATTAGGTCACTTATTCGCGCTCGCTGCGCTCCGCTCAGTCCCGCAAGCGGGTTCCCAGTTTCGCTTCGCTGTCATTTGTTGTAAATAGGTAGAAGACTGAATTGAAAATTAAGGAATCAGGGGATTGAGAAATTGCGGAATTAAGCTGATGATTTTAGCCTGTAATTTAGGAAATCTTTGTTTTTTGATTTCTAAATCCCTAAATTCCTAAATCCCCGAATTCCTAAATTTATGCACTTTAGGCATTTTAGTACACTTTAGACATTTTAGGCATTTAGGACTGAAAAGGAGGTCTCAATGAAAGAGTCGCTGCCTCAAAGAGTTAGTGTCACCGCGGTCGTTGACAACTACATCGACGTTTTTGAACCCTCCACCCCTCTGGTTGAGCGCGCCGTGGTTGGCAAGCTGAAAAAGCCGCTTTTGGCCGGTCACGGGCTGGCATATTTGGTGGACATTAGCCAGGGAGAAAGCACATTCTGCTTGCTCATGGATACCGGCAATGCCTTTGAATCCTTGAAACACAATACTGAAGCTTTGGGACGAACCCCCACCGAGATTGATGCCTTATTTCTAAGCCACGGACACCCTGACCACTATGGAGGGCTTCTCGGTTTCTTGGAGTGGCGGGGGACACCTCTGCCCATCTACTGCCACCCTGATGTCTTCTGGCCCAAATATCTTATGACTCCCCGGGGCAAGGTTGGTCCTTGGAAACTTGAACGTGAGAAGATCGAGGAAACGGGTGCTCAATTGACCTGTGCTACGGATGTTCAGCAATTGCAGGAAGGTGTCTTTCTTACCGGTGAAATTCCCCGCCGCACCGATTTTGAGGGTCCCATGCCTGGGGCCAAAATTATCAAAGACGGTGAGGATATGGACGACCCTCTCCTCGATGAGCAGGCCCTGGTGGTGAATTTAGGTGAGAAGGGTTTGGTAATTATTTCGGGTTGTTCTCATCCTGGAATCGTTAATACCATCCAATATGCCCGGGAAATTACGGGAAATTCTCGCATATATGCTGTGATTGGCGGTCTGCATCTGGCTCAAGTGGGCGAGGAAGTCCTCACCCAGACTATCAAGGGGATCAAAGATTGCGGAGCTGAACTGGCGCTCACCGGCCATTGCACCGGTTTCCGGCCCCACATCCGCATGAGTCAGGAACTTGGCGAAACCTTTGCTGTCAGCTGTGTGGGATCGACGGCAACCTTAGCTGCATAAGCCGCTAAGGCGGCAGGCACAAGGTACACGGCGTAAGGTGCAAGGCAAACATAAGGAGTCAGGAGCCAGGAGTTTAATTTTCGGATTGCGGATTGCGAAACTGGGAACCCGCCCGAAGGGTGGGAGTCCGCAGGACAATTGCGAATTTGGGGTTTTTCTCTATGCTCCATGCCCCATGCTCGAATCCTTGAGCCCTGTGCCTCGAGCCTTTCGCCGAAGTGCACTCGCCCTCCACGTTTTATAGAGATCAACTATGACACCCTCTGAGCTACCGCCAATAGATACTCCTGCCCTTTTAATCGACCTCGATATTGTTGACAGCAACCTGGAACGGATGCAGGAGAAAGCCAATAATTACGGGGTTGCTCTTCGTCCTCATATTAAGACTCACAAGATACCCGAGCTGGCTCAGCTGCAAATGCGCTTCGGGGCACGCGGGATTACCGCCGCCAAAGTTTCAGAAGCAGAAGTCATGGCTGCGGCGGGAATTAAGAACATCTTCGTCGCCAACCAGATTGTGACCAAGGAAAAGCTGCATAGACTAGCAGCTCTCTCAAGAGAAGTGAGCATATCAGTAGGACTGGACAGCGCCGCAGCAGCTGCCAAACTCTCAGATGTATGTGCTGCTTACGGATTCACCATTGAATATCTCATAGAGATTAACAGTGGTCTCAATCGATGTGGCGTCTTACCAGGGAAGAAAGCAGTGGAGCTCTTTCAGGCTGTGGATACCCTGCCCTCTCTCAGATTCAAAGGAATCTTTACCCATGCCGGTCAGGTATATGGTGCAGATTCTCTCTCGAAAGTGAAGGAAGTCAGTTGCCATGAAAGCACAATAATGGCCGAGACCGCGCAAGCATTTGCCGAGGTCGGAACTTCTCCGGATATTGTCTCCGTAGGCTCCACTCCAACGATGAAGGTCTGGCAGGGGCATGAGGCTGTCAATGAGATCCGCCCGGGCAATTACATTTTTCACGATGCCATACAGGTTTCTCTCGGCGCGGCTACTCTGGAGGAATGCGCTTTGTCCATCGTGGCCACCGTTATTAGCCGACCTGAGAAAGAGAGGGCGGTCCTAGATGGAGGGAGCAAAGCCTTCGGTTTGGACAAGGGCGCGCACGGCAAAGAAATGGTTACCGGCTTTGGTATGGTGTTGGGCAAGAAAGCAATATTGGCAAGGCTCTCAGAAGAACATGGAATCATGACCCTCGATCCCACGGTGGACCTTGACATCGGGGACAAAGTTCGGATTATTCCCAATCATGCTTGCGCGGTTATGAATCTATTCGATCGGGCCTATGGGCTGCGGGATGGCAAGGTTGTGGAGGAATTCAAAATCGCGGCCCGCGGCAAGAGTCAGTAGGCAGCTGACAGCTAGCAGCTGGCTGCGGATACTAGGCACTAAGCACTAGGAACTAGGCACCACAGGTCGGCACGGAGAAGGGGAGAGACGGAGACGCGTCGAAAAGGCTAAAGACAAAGGACATCGAATGAAGGATTTCGTGTTTACTCCATGCTCCATGCCCCATGCCCCATGCTCAAATATACTGACTACATTTATTAACCCTTGCGCCGTGTGCCCTGTGCCTTGCGCCTTTCTTTTATTCCGTGGTGCGGAATTGCATCAGAATCTTATCTCCAGCCTTTAACTCTCGCCTTCCAAGCTCAACTTTCTCAACGAACCTACCTGAAGCATCTAGGCACTCAGCCCAAAGTTGATAACTGCCAGGCGGCATCGTAATTTTGCTAATCAAGATTTCCTCTGGCAAAGTCCTCCATGAGCGTAAGTCGGCATTCTCACTCACAAAAATTAGCATATCTCCCGTGACCTTGGTGAGCAAACCGGCCAAACCGCCAAATTGATCCTCAACTTCCTTCTGTGCTTCCCTTACTGCCAGGTACTTGGCCGTGACCCGAGCCAGGGTCTTGGCGTAGATTCGCACACGCCGATTTTGCAAGTTCTCGATGGCAATACCACCGATGGGTTCTCCCACTCTGAAATCGGCTACGTACTGCTGCTTGCCAAGCTCGGGCAGCGCGTGTAAACGTGCACCGACAATCCGCCCGGGAATCTTCTCATAGCTTGGAAAAGCGACCTTGACCACCTGACCGTCAGGCGTTGGAACCACAATAACATTTTCCTGTTTGATCGGTGTTCTGCCGTTTAAGTGGAGAACATAGACTTCGGCCATCTCTTTCCTGTCTGCCCGTGAGACAAAGCGGTAAGACGGAAAGCGCTGCTGCACTTTGCGCAACTCAGCTCGGCCCATAAACGAGGCCACAGAAAGCAAGTTTTCCACCAGTGGCTCCGGAAATGAAACCCCGAAACGTTGGTATTCGGAGTCATACCCCTGCAGGGCCTTACTGTAGGATACGTAGGCATCGTTCAGGTCACTACTGGTCTGGCCCATTTCATAGAGAATTCCCATGAGCAGTCGGACGAAAGGATCCTCCCGATAGGCATTTTGCTCGTTTTCAGCATACTGGAGATTGATTGCCGTGAGTTTGCTGTCAACTTTGCGAGCCTCCACCAGAGCTTCATCGATTTCAGACAGATTTGCATATGAGAGGGCAAGAAAGAGGTTGACCATAACGGACTCAAAATCCTCTCCCCGGTAGGGTGCGGCGTTATCATTGACCACAAAAGTAGTGGCCTCCTGGCTGAGTGAGATAGTGTACAGCTCACTCATCAGCTGTTCCGCCTCGGTAAAGGAGCTAATTGCCTCCCTGAACTCTCCTGTTGAGAAGGCGAACATCCCCCGGTCCAGGAGGTAGAGCAACCGATTGCGCTTACCGTAATCTTTGGCGTGCTCTTCCACGTAGTTGCGGGCCAGGATAAACTCGCCTTGGGCGTTCAGTTCGTCAACAGTGCCATAAACCTTTCGCGGTCCCGCGCACCCTGATAGGCTCGTCAGCAGGAGTCCAGCCACGGCAAGCAATACCAGAAAAGCAAGCCTGCGGTTCAAGTACTGATAGTTCTGAATGGTAATCTTCATAAGGGGCCAACGTGATATGTCCTAGGAGAGATCTCCTACTCCCTAGAAGGTAAAGCGACTGCGTTTGACATATTTCTTGATTTCTTTCTGGCCGATCCACTTTTTCAGATGAGTCTCCAACTCAATCAGTTCAAGGTTCACCTGGTAGAGAATAACGTACTTGCCCTTAATTTCATCCTTGATGGTATTGATGGAGCCCTGGAGCATGTAGTCAGCTCCCACCTCAGCACTTATGGATTTTTGAGTCTCCCGTGAGGTGAAGCCATACTGCTGGTCGGCCTTTTCTTCCCTAAGCTCCATCCGTTCATCCTTGGAGGCCACGAATGCCACCCGACCTGAATTGATCAGGGCACGCTCCAGGTCCTTGATAAAAACCTGGGTGTTGATGTGCTCGTGGCTCCGATTCTTCACTGTGCCGACAATTACCGCTGGGGTTTTTCCACTGTGGCTTGTTTCGTATCGCTGGAGCCATGGCCTTTCCAGGCAATCTAGTATCATCTCTTCGGCCACCAAACGGGAGTCAGTGTCATTCCACTTACCACTCAGATCGATGGTTTCATCAACTTCGGTTCGTTTCACACTGGGTCCAGCGCAGGCAGCCACCAAGAAAATAAAAACCAAAACCACTAATATCTTATGGAGCCAAGATCCAGTCATGTTTCCACCTCCGTGACCATTGCATACTGTTTGTATCAGGCCCGGATATTTCATGAACCGGGCTAGCGGATAGCTTATATCGTTTTCGCCTGAAATGCTAGGGTCTAATGCTGCAAAAATTCTGCCATTCACCCTACATTCCGGATAATAATCTCACAAAAAAGAGCCCAGAGTAAACTCCGGACTCTTGGCTAGGTTTAAATAATCTTCACCACAGAGCTCTGTGGTTGATTGTAAGGTTATTACGAGGCGTCAAGCCTATTTAAGCAATCATGCATTCCTTGGAGCGCTCGCCACTCTCGCGACGTGCCTCTTGCCTGCAGCGCTTATACTCTTCAAAGCTGGTGGAACAATAGCCGCAGTGGCTCAGTTCCTTTACCAGCCTTCGTTTTTCACTGAAGCAACACGCTCCAGCACTGCTGGATCTTGACTGTGCCATGTATATCGCCTCCCCTCTGCTTCCGCTGGGGTCTTGTTCTTTACCCACTTCCTGGAGAGTAACTCGCGAAATTGAAAAGTCAAGAGGCCTAAGCTCGGTTTATTGAGGGTTATAGGCCAGATTGGATTCAAGTTTATAGGTCCAGGGGGCTCCGGAATTTCTCCAGCCATTCTTGACCCTCTTGCCGTTGTAGTAGCTCTGAGGATCTTTGACTGCATCTCCCTCGAATCCGTCAACGATATTGTAAACCTTCCTGAAACCAGCTTCGGCTAGAAGATTGACCGCTAGAGCGCTGCGCCCTCCTGAACGGCACATGATAAGAATCGTATCGCTCGCTTTGTAGTTTTTTCTGACTTGAGAAACAAAAGCAGGATTCATCTCCATTACAGGTCTTCGTTTCTTAGCCGTCAATTCCTGGTTCAAGATCTTGACGGGGATGTTTCTGGCCATCACCGCATGACCAACAAAAATATATTCCTCCAGTGTCCGAACGTCTAAGATAACTACTTTGTCGGAACCAGCATGCCATTTTGTAAAAGCCTCTTTCGCAGTCAGATAAAGCCCCAGAACCGTTTGCTTGCTCTTTGGAAGACTCGTTTCAGCCAGTGTCATGGCAGTAAAACCGAAGATCAAACAGAACAATACAGGCACGACCAACAATCTTCTCTTCATAAATACCTCCTTACATCAACTCAACTTCTCGGCGATTATCTCCCGACTGCTTGCTAACTCCCAGCAATTATTTCCTGTATATACCGATTGGTCAAATAGGAAATCTCTATGGAAAATACCGCTTATCCCTGCTTTTTCTTATGAGTCAGAACTGCGACGTTTTTCAATAGCAGCTGATCTGTCTCTGTCTACCTGGGAAGTGCAAAGAAGGTTGTCGGTCAGAAGGTGGTTGATTTACTGAAGTATTACTTGTTTGTAATGAGATAAGGATAGGATTATTTAAATAGCCGCCCGAGGAGTCTTTTCTTTTGCGGCTCTGGCGGTGGAAGTCCGAGATGTCGACAAATCACCGCCTCAAGTTCTTCTTCCGAAACGTCAGTCCCTTCAACTAAGATCTCTTCACCTACCATCACAGCAGGAGCAACCGGCAGATCCAACTCAAAATACTCATCCGTCAGATATTCCGCTTTCGGCTTTGATATGGTCTCAATTCCGATTTCATACTTCTGGCCCAGCCTGGGCATCATCTCCTTGAAATGCTTTCACGGCTTTCCGTTGGGATCGTTCATAAAAAACCTGACTTTCAGCATTCTTTCTCCTTTCTAGCCCGCATTACTGATAACGGCTATATGTTTGATAAACTGCGCTGGAGGCACAAAGTCTACCACACGCAAATCACGCCGCTCCCTGCCATTTCCGTCCAAAAACACCACGGTTGGTACCCCTCTGACCTCATACTGCCGCAGCAAACGTTCATTGAGCGGATCACCCTTGCGGGTCAGGTCAACTTTGATCATGACCAAGTCATTCTTTGCCAGTTTGACGATTTCAGGATCGTGAAAAGTGATTTGTTCCAGCTCCCGGCACGGGGCGCACCAGTCTGCGTAGAAATCGATAATTACTGGCTTTGCCACGCTGGTTGCTTTTTTTAACAGTTGCTCGGAGTAGGGCTGCCAGGTAACGCCAGGTCCCCTGGAGACAGTGGAGACAATCTGATAGGTGGCAAGCAGGATGAGAGCTATACCGACTCCTTTTTTCAACCAGCCAAAACTACGGAAAGTGCCCGTTGTCCGATCTATGAAGCCAAGGTGCACTCCTGCTGCCAGAATGACCGTTGACAACAGAATGACTCCCGCAAGGTGTGAAGAGAAAAGGGGTTTGATAAAGTAAGCGGCCATGGCCACCAGTACCCATCCAAGGAGCTTTCGCACCCAGTTCATCCATTCCCCAGAGCGGGGGAGCCTGTCCAACTTCCCGGAAAAGAAGGCCAGAGTAGCCAGGGGAATGCCCAAGCCGAGGCTCAAAGTAAAGAAGAGCATGAATCCCAGATACGGATTGCCGGTGCTGGCCACGTAAGTCAACAGTCCTATCAAGAAAGGGCCGATACAGGGTGCAGCTACCACTCCCAGGGTAAACCCCATAAAAAGACTGCCACCATAACCGCCATACGACCGGGATGCAGCCTGGGTGAGAAATCCTGGAAGCTTGAGTTCCCACAGACCAAAAAAGCTCAGGGCCAATCCCACAAGAATCGTGGCTAGTGCAATAAGAACAGCCGGGTGCTGGAGCACCGACCCCAAGAGACCACCAGTGAGGGCAGCCACCACCCCCAGAGTGGAGTTGGTAACGGCAAGACCCAGGAGAAACAAGAGACTGTGAACAGCGAGAAGGCCGGCTTTGTCTGTGGAGCGTCCACCAAAATAGGAAACCGTTATAGGAATCAGTGGATAAACACAGGGGGTAAGGTTGAGAGCAAGGCCGCCAAAAAAGACACCCACAAGGGTCAGAAGTAAGCCTGATTGGAAAAGTGTGTAACCTACCGCACCGATTCCCGAAGGCTGCGCCAACGAGATTTGCCCTCTTTCCGTGGGCAAACCCGTCTTTTTCCAATCTGGGAGCCCTTCAGCGTAACGATAGACGTTTCTGTAACCGAGGCGAACGGCCAGACTGGCCGCTGAGTCGCTGCGGACTCAGGTGAGACCATCTCAGTAAAATACTACGTGCCGCTCCTTGTCAGGTCCCAGGAGCTTTTTCATCTCGGACCGGGCCCGAGGAGAATACTGGGTCCACCACGTGGGGGGTACCGGCAGATTTACCGCGTCCTTTATGTACTCCCGCTGGTACTCCCACTCTTGCCGTGTATCCACCAGAAACAGAGAAGTGGGATTCTTGAGAAACTGAGCTTTAATGGTCTCAGGCGCTATGAGTTGATAGTTTCCCTGCTTGGCCTCTTCTTGCACCTGTGCCAAGGCTTGGGCCTGTGGATCAGTGGTAGCATGGGCAGGACCTGATAAGACGAGACAGACCAAGAGTGCAAGAGCGACTTTTGCCCTTGTAACCATTTTGACCTCCGACCCCCTTTTTATTTGAGAAAAGGCAACTTTTCCCCCACCCGGTAAGCAAGTGCCTGACAACTAGCGATAAGATGGTCTTTCTCATCTTTCACTGTGATGTAATAGTTGCCTGTTCGCCGGGTCTTTGCCACCTCCTTGGCCTCAGCCCGCAACGTGCTTTCCGGGGATGGAGCTTTGTGGTAGGTAATATTTACGTTTAGTGCCACGGCCACGGTGCCGTGGGAATTGCACGAGATCTCGAAGGCCTCGTCGATGAGAGTAAATATGGCCCCGCCGTGGGTCATCTGGAAGATGTTTTCCATCTCTGTGGTACATTTCATCTCAATAAGCGCATAGCCTTCGTCCACGTCGATCAATTGTAGACCAAGCTTCTTGGCGAAGGGCTCCCTCGCAACTTGTTTCTGCATCGCCTCTTTGATTTTTGGGTCCATGATTCACCTCTCAGAAGTTTTTTTACGATCTGGGATGTGTGATGCTAAAACCTAAGGATATTCAATCCCACATCTCACATCTCAAATCTGTCCCGTCAACAAGAAGCCTCGACGTTGTGCTAGAATAGAAATTAATGCTGGTATTTGTCATCCATTTTCTGTTAGAAGTGCACAGAAAAGACCGGCAGGAGGCAAGACAAAAGTCTAGGTAACTATATGGAAAAGTTCAACCGGAAGGATGCCACCCATCTCCAAGAAAACCTCTGCCGTCTGGTTAAGAAACCGGTTCACCTCACTATCACCGACAACAGCCACTCGATGATACACATCAGGCCTTCCAACAGTGGCTATAAAATGCGTCTTCATCACATGTTCCTCGAGGCAGACACTGGAGTCTTGAATTCTCTGGCTCGCTTCGTCAAGAGCCGCAATAGGAAAGCACCCCCAGTTTTAAGAAGTTTTGTTACCGCCAACTCACATAAAATAAAGCAATCTCCTCGCAAGTCCCAGAAGACTATAGTGCGCTCCAAGGGACGCTTTTTCGATCTCAACAGTCTGTTTGACCAGGTCAATCGTGAATACTTCACGAACCAGATTGACTGCTCTATCACGTGGGGAGCCAACAGGAGGGTCCGGAACCAAAATTCCATTAAGCTTGCCAGTTACTCTGACAGAACCAAAACAATCCGCGTCCATCCTGCGCTGGATAAGAGCTACGTGCCAAAGTATGTCATCAAGGGTATCGTTTACCACGAGATGCTACACCATCACGTGGGAGTTGAGCATCGCAATGGCCGTAAAATAGCCCATTCCAAAAGGTTTCGCCAACTGGAAGCGCAGTATCGCCATTACGAAAAGCTGCAAGCCTGGAAGGAGAAGAACCTGCATAAATTACTGGGCAGATAATTAGAGAAAGAGAACCAACGCTCTGCGCTCCGCGCTTTGCGTGTTTCTAGAGAGGAGAGAGACAATGAGTGGCACAGACGATGCCTTGGACGTTGCTGTCCGCCAGCTTGACCTGGTTGCCGAACGAATCAACTTGGATTCAGCCATTCACAAGCGGCTGCGCCTTCCAGCTCGATGTTATATAGTTTCCTGCCCGGTGCGGATGGATGACGGCGGCGTTGAGGTCTTTACAGGCTATCGTGTACACCACAACACCTCCCGTGGTCCTGCCAAAGGGGGCATTCGCTACCATCCCGATGTCACCCTGGATGAGACAATTGCCCTCTCAATGTGGATGACCTGGAAATGTGCGGTGGTGGATATACCCTATGGCGGAGCCAAAGGAGGGGTTACCTGCAACCCCAAGCAGATGTCTCGAACCGAACTGCAACATTTGACCCGCCGCTATACCTCTGAACTCGTGAATGTATTTGGTCCCAGGACTGACATTCCGGCACCGGACGTTTATACGAATCCGCAGATAATGGCCTGGATCATGGACACCTATAGCATGTCCATTGGCTATGCCGAACCCGGCGTGGTTACCGGTAAACCCATACCTGTTGGGGGATCTCTGGGCCGGAATGAGGCCACCAGCCGTGGCTGCGTATTCTCCATCTACTCAATACTCAAACAATTGAATCGAGAGGTGAATGCACAAACGGTTGCGGTTCAAGGCTATGGCAATGTTGGCTATCACGCTGCCCAGATTCTGCACGATTCTGGAGCCACCATCGTTGCGGCCAGCGACAGCAGAGGTGGAGTCTACAACCCCAAAGGTTTAGACCCCCGGGATTTGGCAGCACATAAGAATGAGAGCGGCACTGTGCAAGGATATCCTGGTGCAGACAACCTCACCAACGAGGAGTTGCTCGAAGTGGAGTGCACGGTTCTAATACCCGCAGCGTTGGAAAACCAGATTACCGAAAGAAATGCCGACCGTATCAAGGCGGATATTATTGCTGAGGGAGCCAATGGCCCTACAACTCCTGCGGCTGATGACATCCTTTATGACCGGGGCAAGTATCACCTCCCTGATGTTCTCGCCAACGCAGGAGGGGTGACCGTCTCCTACTTTGAATGGGTGCAAGGGCTGGAACGTTATTTTTGGACTGAAGAGGAAGTGAATTCCAAGCTCAAGGGAATTATGGATCGTGCCTTCGAAAACGTCTGGCATCTTTCCCAGACTGAGAAGGTCAACATGCGGATGGCCTCATATATAGTCGCGGTGAAGCGGGTGGCGGAGGCCATGTTGCTTCGAGGCTTGTTTCCACAGTGAGAAATAGGAGGCACACGCCGCAAGGCTTTGACGTTGGAGGTTTGAGGTTTGAGGCAGTAAAAAAAGAATGTGCTTGGAGCTGTCTTTGCCTCCAACCTCAAGCGAAGGTCCGTGAAGCGGACCTGAGCGCTCCTCCGACCTCAAACTTTAGGCTCTATGCCCTATGCCCTATGCTCCTTGCGGCGAGAGAAGAAGGGTAGCTTTTTAATGCGTTGACACCAACTGAGCCCGTATGTTAGAGGGATGCTCACCCGCGAGAGATGGAACTTCGTTAGGGGTAACCCTCCGCTCCTTTTCGAGTTCTGTTTGGTTCCCAATTGAAAGGAGATTCATATGCTGGTGGTTATGAGCAGCTATGCCACCGAAGAAGAAATAGCTCAGGTCGTCGTTGCCATCGAACGGCAAGGCAACGTTGCCCGAGTGATAGAGGGCGGTGAGCGTACCGCCATAGGCATCCTTCAAAACAGAGGACCAGTTGATCCTGCCCCTTTTCTGCTTTTGCCCGGGGTGAAAGAGACCATCCCTGTTTCGAAACCCTATAAGCTCGTAAGTCGAGAGTTCGAACAAACCGACACTATCGTCACCATCGGGGACGTTGCCATCGGCGGCGATCATTTCGTCATCATTGCTGGTCCATGTGCAGTCGAGAGCGAGACACAGGCTCTCACTATTGGCCGCGCAGTTCGGAGCCAAGGAGCCCGCATTTTCAGGGGCGGTGCATATAAGCCTCGCACTTCACCCTATAGTTTTCAAGGCTTGGGAGAAGAGGGGCTAAAGATTCTCGCCAAGGTAAGAGAGGAAACGGGGCTATACATTGTCACCGAGGCTATGGACCGCGAACAGTGCGATCTGGTGGAAGAGTATGCCGACATCATCCAGATCGGCGCTCGGAATATGCAGAACTTCTCCTTGCTCAATCGAGCTGGCGAGGCCCGGAAACCTATTTTCCTTAAGCGTGGTATGTCCGCCACCATCCAGGAATGGCTCATGGCTGCCGAATACGTCATGGCCAAGGGGAATCGTAATGTCATTCTCTGCGAGCGTGGCGTCCGCACGTTTGCCGACCATTCCCGCAACACTTTGGACTTGAGTGCCATCCCGGTGGTTAAGCAAGAAAGTCATCTACCAGTTATTGCCGATCCGAGCCATGCCTGCGGCCGTCGAGACCAGGTGATTCCCATGAGTCGGGCCTCTGTGGCTGCCGGAACCCATGGTCTGATGGTGGAAGTACACCATGAGCCAGAAAAGGCATTGAGTGATGGCCAGCAAGCTTTGTTCCCCACACAATTCACCCAGTTGGTCAATGAGATCCTCCCTATTTTGACTGAGGATCAAAGGCAACAACTGCTCAAAGACATGAAAAGCTAGCTAGCAGGCACTAAACCGTAATTGGTAAAGAGTAAACGGTGAGTGGAGACAGATTTACTGAATCGTTTATCAGAAGCCTTGCGGCGCGCTACTCGAATGAGCCATGAAACGTCTCCGTCTGGAGCTGAAGCAACATACTGATCGCTCATATGACGTATTGGTGGGTCGAGGTATCTTAGCTAGTCTTCACAGCGAAATACAACGACTGGGAAGTTATTCTTCCTATGGGTTGGTGACTGACGAGGTGGTGAGACCGTTGGTGGCTGAACCACTTCAAAATCAACTGCGGTCTAACTCCATTGATACAACCTTAATTGCCTTACCCCCGGGTGAGAGCGCAAAAACCATAGAAACGGTCCTCGACCTCTGCCAGCAGCTCCTTGCTCAGGGCTTTGACCGCGGAAGTCTACTACTGGCTGTTGGGGGCGGTGTGATTGGTGATATCACCGGCTTTGCTGCTGCCATCTATATGCGAGGTATCCCCTATATCCAAGTTCCTACTACTCTGCTGGCCCAAGTGGACAGCTCCCTTGGGGGGAAGACCGGTGTCGATCTACCTTCAGGGAAGAACCTGTTAGGCGCCTTCCATCAACCTCGGCTTGTGCTCTCCGATCTTGACGCTTTAACCTCTCTTTCCTCTGAGGCCAGGCGCGACGGGTTTGCCGAGGTTGTCAAAGCTGCCCTCATCGAAGATCCTGAGCTTTTTTCAATTATGGAAAAGGAAGGGGCTGACCTTCTTGACACCGGCAATCCGCTCTTGGAAACTATCATCGCCAAAGCCTGTGAAGTTAAGTGCCGGGTGGTGAATCGTGACGAGCATGAAAGTGGATTGCGACGCATCTTGAACTTCGGCCACACTTTAGGACATGCCTTAGAGGCTGCGGCCAATTATACTATATCTCACGGTCAAGCGGTGGCTATCGGCATGGGACTTGCCGTCCGACTATCCCGGCAATGGGCCGGGCTCAGCGAGGATAATGCGAATCGTGCTCTGGATCTCATCCAGAAACTAGGCCTTCCCACAGACATACCACCGAACATAGATCCGGAGACACTCCTCGTTCCTCTCGAAAAAGACAAAAAGATTCAAGCTGGTATCTGTCACTTCGTGCTTCTTGCTGAGATTGGACGAGCGGTTATTCAGCCAATCCCCGTTGAGAATCTTCGCTGGGAATTGGGTAATATAACGAGTTAGTAAACGAGAAATCCGAATTTCGAAATCCGAAACAATTCTTAAATTCTCAAAATTGTCCTGCGGACTCCCCACCCTTCGGGCGGGTCCCCAGTTTCAAATCACCAAAACTTTTGATTTACAGTTTGACACTCTAGCTAGTAAGTGTTTTGAACATTGGGAAATTCGTATTTCGGATTTAATATAATCCGCTCCAGTTACGGAAAGACTCCTCAATTAAGGACTTCCGAATATGTCGTCAAAGGAATTCGTCCACCTACATGTGCATAGCGAGTACAGCCTTCTAGACGGTGCCATCCGTATCACTGACATGCTCAGGACCGCCGCTGGATTTGGCATGCCTGCCGTCGCTGTCACTGATCACGGTAACATGCACGGCGCTCTCGAATTCTATGTAAAAGCCAACGAATTTGGGATCAAGCCGATTTTGGGTTGTGAGATCTACGTGGCGCCAAAAAGCCGCCGAGACCGCGGAGAAAGACTCGGTGGGGCGCGAAACCATCACATTGTTCTCTTGGCTGAGAACAATACAGGCTATCGAAATCTGCTCAAGCTGCTGACTCTCGCCAACTTCGAAGGTTTCTACTATAAACCCAGGGTGGACAAGGAACTGCTCACCACGTATCACGAGGGGCTTATTGGCCTTTCTTCTTGTTTACATGGCGAGGTGGCATCCCATCTGTTGGCCGCCAGTTATACCCGGGCCGAACAGGCTGCGATGGAGTATCGCGACATTTTCGGCAAGGACAATTTCTTCCTGGAACTGCAGGCCAACGGTATGTCAGAGCAGGAAATTGTCAACCGTGATCTCATCCACCTCAGTGAAAAAACCGGCATTCCTCTGGTTGCAACCAATGACTGTCATTACCTGAGAGCAGAAGATGCAAAGGCCCACGACGTGCTCCTCTGCATCCAGACAGGAAAGACGGTGTTGGATGAAAACCGTATGCGTTTTTCAACCAGTGAGCTCTTTTTCAAATCTCCTGAGCAGATGTGGTCTACCTTCCACGATGTCCCGACTGCCTTGCAGAATACTCTGGCAATAGCGGAACGTTGCCACGTCAGTTTGGAGCTTGATAAACCTCACTTCCCTGAGTTTCCTCTAGAGCCGGGTGAGTCGGCAGAGTCCCGTTTTGAACGGGAAGCCGAGGACGGCTTCGCCAGAAGGCTTGATGAAATTCGTAGAAAACAACCAGACTTCAGCGCTGAGCAGGAGGAAAAATATCGCCACCGGTTGGCCCACGAGATCTCGGTCATCCAAGAGATGGGATTTAGCACCTACTTTCTCATAGTCGCAGACTTCGTTAGGTTTGCCAGAGAGAATTCGATACCTGTCGGCCCTGGGCGGGGGTCTGCGGCTGGCAGCCTGGTGGCTTATAGCCTTGGCATTACTGATCTCGATCCTATTGATCATGGCCTGATCTTCGAGCGCTTTCTCAATGTTGAACGGCTTAGCCTGCCAGACATCGACGTTGATTTTTGCATGAATGGCCGGGACCGGGTCCTGCAGTATGTTTCGGAACATTTCGGCCAAGATCGGGTTGCCCAAATCACCACCTTCGGCACTATGCAGGCGCGAGCTGTTATCCGGGATGTGGGTCGCGCCCTTGGCATGGCGTATGGAGACGTGGACAAGATAGCCAAACTCATTCCTCCGGTTCTCAACATCACGCTCAGAAAAGCCTTCAAGACTGAGCCCCGTCTCAAGGAACTTCGCAAAGATCCAGCTCTCCAAGAGTTTTTCGATGTGGCCTTGGCCCTGGAAGGCCTCACACGTCATGCTTCCACTCATGCTGCCGGCGTAGTTATTTCAGATCTTCCCATCGTCGAGTACATGCCTCTCTATAAGGGGTCCAAGGGCGAAGTGGTAACGCAGTTTCCCATGAAATACGTGGAGAAGGCCGGCCTTATCAAGTTCGACTTCTTGGGGCTGCGCAACCTTACAGTCATCGAAAACGCCGTAAAACTCATCAAGGAGAATAATGGTGTCGAACTGGACATGCGTGACCTGCCCCTGGACGATGCGGAAACGTATGAACTCCTGAGTCGCGGGGATACAACGGGGGTGTTCCAGTTGGAAAGCTCTGGGATGCGCGACTTGGTTGTGCGGCTCAGGCCTGAAAATTTCAATGACATTACTGCCCTGGTTGCTCTCTATCGCCCCGGCCCCCTGGAGAGCGGTATGGTGGATGACTTTATCAACGGAAAGCACGGTAACATAAAAGTCAGCTACGAACTGGAGCAACTGCGGGATATTCTCCGGGACACGTACGGGGTCATTCTCTATCAAGAGCAGGTAATGGAGATTGCCAGTGTCCTGGCCAATTACAGCCTCGGTGAAGCCGACATTCTGAGGCGGGCCATGGGCAAAAAAATCCCGAAAGTAATGGCAGCACAGCGCGATCGTTTTCTGGCAGGAGCCGAGGAAAACGGTATTGATCTCAAAAAAGCTACGCACATTTTTAGTCTCATGGAAAAATTTGCCGGCTATGGGTTCAACAAATCCCATAGTGCAGCCTATGCTCTTATAGCTTACCAGACAGCCTATCTCAAAGCTCACTATCCTCTCGAGTATATGGCGGCACTGTTGAATAGCTTTTTGAGCAACTCCGACAGCTTGGTCAAGCTCCTGAACGAGTGCCGGGAAAAGGAGCTGGAAATACTTCCTCCTGACGTAAACCTGAGCGACTGGGATTTCACTGTAGTGGGTGACAGTATTCGTTTCGGCCTGGGTGCAGTAAAAAACGTGGGTGCGGCTGCAGTGGAGTCAATAACTGAGGCAAGAGCTGATGGTGGCCCCTTCTCATCTCTCTATGAGTTCAGCGAAAGGGTTGATCTGCAACGGGTCAACCGTCGTGTCGTGGAAAGCCTCATCAAGTGCGGCGGTTTTGATTCTCTTCATCCTGTTCGGAGTCAAGCCATGGCCGTACTGGAAGAGGCAATGGAGATGGCGCAAACCATCCAGAAAGATCGTTTGAGCGGTCAGATAAGTATGTTCGGCACTTTTGCCGGACAGCAGCGTAACTCCGAGCCCCCTTTACCCAATATCCCTGAATGGAACCATCGGCAGAAGCTTGCCATGGAAAAAGAGGCTCTCGGTTTTTACTTTAGCGGTCATCCTCTCGACGTTTACGAAAAAGAGATGCAAGCCTTCACCATAGTGGATATCCCAAGCATTGCAGACAAGACTGATGGAATTCAAATAATCCTCTGTGGCCTCAATGCCGATCTCAAGGAGATTACCACGAAAAAAGGTGACCGCATGGCCTTTCTAACCCTGGAAGACCGCAAGGGTACTGTGGAAGTGGTTATTTTTAGCGACACCTATCAGAGTAGCCGCAACCTCCTTGAGGTGGATGACCCCTTGCTGATTGTCGGCACTGTACAGCAGGAGGAGAAGGGAGCCAAAATCATAGCACAGCGCATTCTCACCCTCCTGGAAGCCAAGGAGCATATGACCCAAGCAATTCACATTAAACTCCCGGCGCAAACAGTCACCAAGGAAAATCTGGCTGACCTCAAAGCTATTTTGGGGCGCCACAAAGGCGATTGCAAGGCATACGTGCATCTGTGCACGGACGAGCACTGTGAGGCCGTGATACGCTTGGGTGATAGAATCAGAGTGAAACCTGATCGAAGCCTGATTGAAGAGGTGAATCGTTACTTCGGTGCTGAGGTGGTTTCTGCTGTGCTGACAAACGGACCCGGCCCTGTACGAAATTCCCGGA
>JBFFBS010000032.1:0-23784 GCA_041560295.1 Syntrophobacteria bacterium
ATGGCCTGATCGAGTTCCCCCAGCCGAGCCCAGGCTACTCCAAGGTTATTATGCGCCTTGGCGTACTTTGGTTTAATCTCCAGAGCCTCTGAATAATAAGCAATAGCTTGATCTAGTTTTCCCTGTTGAGCCAGCGCATTTCCCAGGTTATTGTACGCCTCTGCATAGTCAGGTTTTAGTTCCACTGCTCGCACATAGTGGGGGATAGCCTCGTCTACCCTTCCCAGGCTCACCAGTGCAACAGCCAGATTGTTGTGCACCTCGGCGGAGTCCGGATAGAGTCGCGCCGCCTCAGAATAATGTTTCGCTGCTTCCTCAAGCCGTCCTTGGCGGGCGAGAGCAACTGCCAAGTTGTTGTGGGCTTCGGCAAAGTCGGGTAAGATTTTCAAGGACGTGTAGAAATGAGGGATAGCAAGCTCCAGCTTTCCTTGTTGAGCCAGCGCACTTCCCAAGTTGTTGTGAGCCTCGGCATAGTTGGGGCTCAGCCGCAGAGCCTCCCGGAAATGAATCATTGCCTCATTGAGCCTACCTTGTTCAGATAAGGCTTGTCCGAGATTCAAGTGCGCGGTCCGGTTATTGGCTTGTTTATCTATGCTGTCTGACCAGAGAGTTATGGTGTTGGCCCACACTTTATTCCGTTGCATGGAGAGGTAGGAAAGAGATGATACGAGAAAAGCGACCATAGTGAATGTTATTAATGTCTTACCTTTCTTGGGGAATAGGGTGTTTGTCAGGCTGTAGAGAATCAGGGAAAACCACAGAAATAGACCGACTGCCGGTAGATAAAGATAGCGGTCAGCTATCTTTGTTGAAATTGGAATTATGTTCGAGACAGGAAGCAGGGTGATGAAAAACCAGGCAAGACAAAACAGGGCCAGTTTTTCCCCAGATCTTAAGCGCACCAGCACGACGGCAATCAGAGCCAGGATGGTAATAACTGAAATCGCTATCTTATAGCTGGACAGTGTGAATGAGACATTTTCGACATACCAATTGTTAAGCCAAAGAGGGAGAAGCAAGTTTTTCATATAGCCGTAGAATGCTGATAGCATAACCGCCAGAGTAGCGAAAGGATTGTTGTGGTAGTGACCTTTTACAGCGGCCCCACGACCGACCGATACGACCTGCATAATAATGACAGACTGGGAAATGCTCAGCAGGACGTAGGGAATGTAATAAAGAAATCGCTTCTTCAGGACGCTCAGAAAATTTATCTCAGGTTTACGACAATAGTCATAAAGATAGAGCATTGCCGGGAGGGTTACGCTAAAAGGACTTGAGAGTAATGCAAAGACATAAGTGATTATTGAAAGTATATAATACATGGGACGGTATTTTCCTTCTTCCGAATCCTTTACAAACAGAAAAAATGAAAGAAAATAAAAGACGGAAAGAAGCCCGTACTTTCTCGAGGCTATCCAGGCAACAGCCTCAACATTTACGGGATGAACCGTGAAGAGCACGGCGGTAATGAAGGAGATCATCCTATTCGACCCCACCTCGTCCTCTCCGCGTATTTGATTCAATACTGCGGTGAGGAGAAGATAGAGAAGAATCGCGGAAAGACCATGTAGTATGGTATTGCCCAAGTGGTAGCCAACAGGATTCAATTGCCAGAAATGATAGTCGATAGCATAGCTTAAAACCCTCACCGGCTGGTAAGTTTTGCCGGGCCGAGGGGTAAACATCTCTAGGAGGTTAGCAAAGCTCAGTGATCTTATTGCGGGGTCCTCTACAACGAGGCCCCTGTCGTCCCAATTGGTAAAATCATTTTGGAGGGAATTGGCATAAACCAGGATAATCAGAAGCAAAACGCAGGATACTGTAAGGAGAAAGAACTTTTTCTCCGTGAGGCTGTACAGTGAGATACTCGAGTCTGTTCTCCTTGTGTTTGATCTCATTCCTAGGATTGACATGATGTCCCTGAGTGCAGAGCTAAACCCTTAGCCCCTCGCCCGGATATTTAATGAATTGCTGTCGCGAGACCATTGGCCAGAGTACACTCTAACACTGCAAAGCCGCTCCGGCCAAAATTGCTACACTCACGCCCTACCCTTTATTGAATACCGACCTTATCTGGCTCCGATTCACTTCTGACGGATTTTATCAACTCATTTACTCCCAAGTGCCACCCAGCCATGAGACCAATGACCAGAGGGAGCACGGACCAAATCAGTCTGTCGATTGCGACAAATGCAATCCCAACAGATGGAGATGTACCCATCCGACCGAGGAGTTCAATAACTGATGCATCTTTTATGCCTATACCCATGGGTATGAGAGATAACAGGCCAGCCAGGTGTGAGGAAAAATAGACCAATGAGAATTCAGCCAGGCCAGTAGTCGTTCCAAAGCCTTTCAGCACTATCCAGCCAGCGGCAGAGTTCAATAGGAATTTGGTGGCTGAAATGAGAACAGCGAGAAAGATAGCGAAAGGAGAGAGATTCATTATATCGGCAAAAAAGTTGGCAAGCCATGCGGGTCTATCTGGGCGAAAAAATGGAAGTTTCTTGGAAATTGCTGCCAGCCCTGGGAGGATAGTAGTGAGGGCCAGTCCCAGAACTAAGCCCACCAGGGGGGAGATGAAAATCCAGGCAGAGAGTGAAACAACTAGAGTTATAATGATGACAACATCCAGACCGGTTGTTGCCATCACGGTGGCTATGCCAGCAGTATAGGGAACTCCCAGAATTCGTTTGAAGAGAAAGACCCTGACAGGCATACCTAACTTCAAGGGACCGGCATAATTAAATGAGTGGGATGCAAATAGGACCTGAAAAAGTTTTGGTAATGAATTGATATTACACATTCTCGTGAGGATTAGTTGAAAGTACCAGATATTTAGCAATTGAACTATTATGAACAAGCAAATTACTAATAACCACGTGTGCAAACTAATGTCCAAGAGAATGCTAAATTCAATCTTTGGGAGAATACTGAGGATATAGAGCGTTGCAATAACAATGAGTACTGATGGAATTAAAATGCGCAGTACCTTTCGAGTATTCAATACAGTCCCTTTATCGATATGTAGCTAATTACAGATTAGCGGTACAGATCCTGGCTTTTGGTAACCAAATGGTAGTTTGGTTTCCCATTTCATATCAATTTAGTAATTCGTTATAGACTGCTTCCAGTTGTAAAAGGATTTTCTTCTTGTCCAACCGACTCTCAGCAAATCTCCGTCCGTTGGCACCCAAACGTTTTCTCAAATCATCATCGCTCAGCAGCAAAAGAATTTTATCCGCATATCCTTCCACATCATCAGCAGAGACCATAAAACCAGTTTCTCCATCGCGTACCAAATCCGGGACTCCTCCAACTCGGCTGGCTACCACCGGCAGGCCAGCACCCATGCCCTCCATGATAGCTATCCCAAGGCCTTCATAGTCACTGCAGTGAACAAATATATCGGCGGACTGCAACATCCTCAATACCTGACCATGCTCCATTGCTCCATGAAAATGAACACGCCTTGCTAATCCGAGCTTGTGGGTCAGTGTTTCAAGAGCTGGTCGGAGATCTCCCTCACCAATGAGGATCAAGTGGCAGTCCTTAAATACTTCTACCACTCGTCGCATTGCCCCAATAATAGTGTCAGCCCGTTTGGGCGGAGTGAGATTGCCCACGAAGAGGAGACATTGACCATATTCTTTCTCGGGCTCCGACTGCCCTCTCCTCTTGGTTATTGTTCCTAGGTCAATGCCAACAGGCCCATGTATTACGGTGCATCTATCTTCTGGCACACCTAGCTTCAAGGCAGCCTGCTCAATGGATGTACTTACAGCTACAAGTTTATTTAACCATTTCAAGGTCAAGGTAATGAGCAATCGAGTGAAATTATGTCGAGGTGCGACATAGAGGTCAGAACCTGCGGCAGTGGCCACCACTGGCAATCCTGTCATGCGCCCAGCTATGAGACCAATAAGCCCACCCGGTACCACCCAATAAGCGTGAATCATGTTCAGGTGAAATCTAAGAATAATTGCAACGCACTTTATAATCCCCAGAACCATGAAAGAACCTAGCAGTAAGACAGGAGTGCCCTTCAAGTCTCCTAACTGTATGCCTTTGCGCCATCCCCAGTAGGCAAAACGGTGGATACGGATGCCGTCTTGTATTTCTTCCTTGACTGCGCCTGGACGCATAGGTGTGACAACATGGACCTCGTGGCCGCGATGCTTGAGTTCGACTGCCAGTTCAAGAACAAAAATACCCTTATAATCCTTCCTGTTACAAGGAAAAATATGCGTTACTAAACAGATTTTGTGTTTGTCCGTCAAATGATTCTCTTTACTATTTTATTAAACGAGTACATGTACATAGTAATACTAGTATTGTTATTAATTACATTTCAACTAAATATAATTCAACATTATTCTGTGTGGAGCGAGTTGATTTGCCTTTGCAACCTGTAGACTTCATTTCTAAGGTGGTTATTTTGTGATGCTATAAACGCGAAGCAGAAGAACTGACTTCCCATGATGAGTAGAAGGATAAGGAATGGTATTAACGGCCTGACCGGATTCAACGTTCCGAAGTATCTTAGATAAATGATATAGAGACCAATAAAAAAACCAGAAAACGTGAGGATAAGACCAATTGCCCCAAAAAGTAGAATGGGTCTCTCGAAGACTGAAAAGATCAGATGCGAAACGGATGTTTTTCTGAATTTAAATTTGGACGTGCCCTTTTTTCTACTGTGCAGGGTTGCAGGCATTTCTTTTACCATGAATCCGAGGGCACAGACTTTAGAGAGGATTTCCAGGTGGATTTCTTTACCATCAGATTCGAGTTCTAAGGCTTCAAGCACCTCTTGCTTGTAGCCTCTCAGAATGCAAGTACTGGTTTTGAACGGTAGGGGAAAGGTATATTCTAGAATTCTGTTGCCCATTTTGCTCGTTAGGAGCCGCAATGGACTGACCCCTACTACCTGTCCACCTTTCATATAAGCGCTGCCCAAGACCACATCATTCATCTGGTCGGGATCCGTAAGTTCCTCATAAATTCTGAGGATATGGTCGGGACTGTAACTCAAGTCAAAATCAATGGTTACAACGTATCGGCCACGGGCGTGTTCGAATCCGGTTCGGAGAGCCTTTCCACGTCCACAATTTATGGGATAGGAGATCACTTTGAGGTTCGATACTTCTGTCTCTAATTCACGGGCAATAGCTAGAGAGTCATCGTCACTTCCGTCATCCACCAATACGAGTTCCCAGCTGTCGTCGAAATCTGCTAGTGTTTCCTGGATCTTCGTTACAGTGGTGACGATATTTTCAGCTTCATTGTACATGGGGGCAATCACAGTGAGTTCAATTGCATGACGAGAAGGGTTCTCTTTATTGCTGGAAATTTGTTCTAGGCTATTCATGTTTGATCTCCTAAATTCGAGATTATTAAATCGAGATCTACCATAATAAATATGCCCATAATTCTCAAAAACTATTTCTTCTCTGATGTCGAGATCGTGAGTTATTACGGTCAAAACAAGCAAATTCAATGCCAGTCAAACAAGTCAGAGTCGTTGGGATTCCATCACCGTTTCGGCTGACTATTTTGGGTTTTTCCGAGTTTTGTACGTTGTTAGTACGTGGCTGGTGCCCCGCCCCTCCTACCTGCCTCCTGCAGCGCGATGTTCAAATTATTGCGGGCCTGCTCAAAGTCAGGTTTTAGCCGCAAAGCTTCTTCAAAATGGCCTATGGCCTCCTCGAGTTTACCCTGGCGTGCTAGAGTGACCCCCAAGTTATTGTGAGCCTTCCAGTAAGTGGGTTTGACTTCCAGGGCTTTGGTAAATTGAACCGCGGCCTCCTCTAACATTCCTCGGTCAGCAAGGACATTTCCCAGGTTGTTACGTGCCTCTGCATACCTCGGTTCGATCTCCAGCGCCTTAGTGTAGTGGCCAATCGCCGCCTGAACCTTTCCCAATTTGACCAGAGCGACCCCCAGATTGTTATGGGTCTCGGCAGATTTGGGTTTGAGTTTCAGCACCTTATAGTAGTGGACGGTCGCCTCGTTGAATCTGCCCAGACTTGCCAAGGCAATTGCCAGATTGTTATGTACATCTGCATAATTCGGCTGAATCCGCAAGGCTTTGGTATAATAAACAATGGCTTCATCAAACCTCCCCTGGCTGACCAGGGCATTGCCCATATTGTTCTGCACCCCAGCCAGGTCGGGGCGAATTCGCAGGGCTTCAGAAAAATGGATTATGGCTCTACCCATCTTGCCTTGCTGGGCTAACCTCTCACCTAGGTTGTTGTGAGCCAGAAAATTGTCATCGGTGACGTTTAACGCGTGTTCAAAAAGGGTTATGTTGTTCCTCCAGTGTTGGGCCTGTCCCCAAGTACAAAACATCAACACTAAAACCAGTATACTCGCTGCCGCGCCAAGGAAGATTCTTCGGTGTCGCCATCCATGCAAAAGATCAGGCACACCCCAGGCGATGATGATGAACAGACCGATGAGCGGCACATAGGTGAATCTGTCAGCCATAGCCTGAGATCCTGCTTGCACTAGTCCAATGACAGGTACCAGGGTTCCCAGATACCAGAGCCAGCCGACAACAAGATATGGACGGTGACGGCCTGCCCGCATGACCGTTATAGTTATAAGCAGCAACAGCAAGCCGGCCCCTGCAGTCTGCCAGGTGAGCAAAGACTCAACGGAGAGAGGATAAAAGACTGCCAAATTCAGGGGCCAGATCATCTTCCAGATATAAGCGACATAAGCAACGACTGCGTTGGCTAAGCGAACCCCAAATGGAAGGACATCCGAAGTTTTAATGTATCCAGCGCTTTGATGTGCGAGATAGGTTATTACAGCGCAAGCCCCAGCCAAGGCGAAGAAGGGAAGTTTTTCCCAGATCAGCGTGAAAATCAACGAGCCGCTATCTCGGGATTGCGCATCAATTTCACCAGCAGTCAGTCTGGGCTGAAGCCGGTCGAGAGGCCAGTAATCTAAAAGAAGCAATACAAAGGGAAGGGTTACCAGCATGGGTTTGGCCATAAGACCAAAAGCCAAAGCAAGTACTGCCAAAAGATACTGGTATGGCCTGGAACGTTCAGAATACTGGACGTATGCCAACATGGTCAGCATCCAGAACAAAGTGCTAAGAACATCCTTGCGCTCGGCCACCCACACAACCGATTCTACCCGGAGCGGATGGAGGGCAAAAAGGGCGGCAACAAAACCACTCCGCCACGGGCACTGGGTGATACGCTTGAGAACGAGAAATAGCAAGAGGGTATTAACTATGTGTAGGAAGAGATTGGTTAAATGATAGCCCCCGGGATTCAAGCCGTAGAGTTCAAAGTCCAGCATGAATGACAGCCAGGTTAAGGGGATCCACAATCCCATGTGGGGGGTAGTAAAGGCCCAGACAATGTTCTTGCGGCTCAAACCTTCTTGCACACGGGGATTCTCGGTAACATAGCCAGGATCATCCAGGTAGATGAAGCCGTGATCGTGCACCTGCCAGAAGACAGCAAGGGTGGTCATAATCAGAAACAGGCAGATAAAAACATCGCGCCGCAGGAGGGAGGGGTTTTTTTTGATACTATTCATATGCTATGGGGTGCCTGATCCTGTCTTTGTTCTCATCACGGTCATTGGGTATCATGGGCCCGACATTTCTCAAGTGCGAGGCCGCGATCTTGATGCCTGCAATAAAGTAATTGACCGCAAGAGCTTGGAAAACAACATGACTACCTCACCTTTTCTCCGCCCGAATGAGCAAGACTGTCGCAAGGGAACGAGGCATTATCTTGGCATCCAACCATGCGAGCCCAGCATAGAACACATTAACCCACTTAAATAATGGTGCGACGATACTCATTAGATTAGAAAATCCGTTTTCCTTGGATTTATTTGGTCTGATTTTTTGCATAAGAGAGAAACAAGAAACCACGGTCCACATTGTCACTTTCTCCAAAGGTCCCAGGACCTTTTGAATCGAAACCGTGCTGAGTCCGACTGTTTGCAGTCTGTCCTCCATTTCAGGCAGCTCATAGCGGCGCAGATGCTTTACAAAATGATCATCGTAAGCGAGATAGAATTTGCGATGTGGAAAGGTAATGATGAGTTGACCAGGGGGCTTCAAGACCCGGGCCAACTCATGCAAAGCTTTGCGATCATCTTCTACATGCTCCAGAACCTCTGAACAGATGATGTGATCAAAGATGCCAACCTTGAAAGGCAATCGCATTCCGTCGGCGACTACATAACTCCCTCTGCCGTGTCTGCGCTTTAGGATTCGAAGCGCTTCCCATGATAATTCCGAGTAGACAACGGTGGTGGTGTTTGTCACCAGTGGGGAGAGGCCGCTCCCTACCTCCAGGACAAAGCTTTGGTTGCCAATGGGGGTATTCTTTTCAACAGCTTTTTTCCTTAGAAGATAGTTGTAAAGGTAGTTTTTTAAGAGAACGTAGTTTTCGTTCTCAAAAAGACTCCCAAAATTGTCGATTTGGGAAACACTCATTTGTTTACAGCCTACTAGTAATGATTTGAAAGATCAGTTCGTACTCACTATTTCGAATAGTTTCCTCATGTCAATCACGTTGTGTTCTATCTTCTTTCATAGATGGAAATAGCTTGGCATCAATGAGTTTCATTTTAGCCAGACGAAATACCAAGGCTGTGAAGAGGCAACCAAAGCCGTATTTAATGCTACGTACCAAATTAATGGATGATGCTTCGGTAAAATACTTGGTGGGACAAGTGATTTCGGCTATCGTGTGATCAAACCATAGAATCTGCGCCAACATTTGGTTGTCAAAGACAAAATCATCAGAGTTGTATTGAAGCGGAATCTGCTTCAGGATTTCACCGGAAAAGGCCCTATAGCCGGTGTGGTACTCCGAAAGTTTTGCACCGAGCAGAATGTTTCCTATCAAAGTCAGGAAGCGGTTTGCAACGTATTTCCAGATGGGCATTCCGCCCTTTAAAGCATGGCCTCCGAGAATTCTGGAACCCAATACACAGTGGTAGAGACCGTTGCCGATCATGGACACCATGGTAGGAATTAGTTTCGGGGTATATTGATAATCCGGGTGCACCATGATAATGATGTCGCCGCCCTGTTCCAGGGCTAACCTGTAACAGGTCTTCTGGTTGGCACCGTAGCCTTGATTGCGTGGATGATTGTGGACTATGGTATTGGGTAAAGTCCTGGCGATGGCAGCGGTCTCATCCTCACTGCCATCGTCCACCACAATCACCTGATCGACAACATCCTGTTCCATGACTTCTTCATAGGTTTTGCGTAGGGTCTGAGCGGCATTGTAAGCGGGCATGACCACGATTACCTTTTTGTTTCTAAACACTGTACTTTCCTTCCGGGCCGGAAGTATTCTGTTTTGAGTGAGAAAAAAGCAAAATCAGTGCCAGCTGGCTGTCTGATGACAGGCAGCCCTCCAAGGTTGAGTGTGGAACCTCATCCTGGTAACCGCTTACTTCCTCATTCTCTCTCAGGGAGGCGTGGCAACCTATTGCTTGATTTCCGAGGAGAAGTGTACCATACTTTCGCTAATCTTGTGTAGAGATCCCGCCATGTTGAGTGAACTGAGACTTTCTGAACAAAGTAGGACAGGGTATTGCGTCTTTCTAGAGTACTCCTGCTGGCACATCAATTGCTTGGAAGGCATAATACAGGCTTCAGGGTCATAACTGGAATAAGGTTGTAGATCTAGAACTGTGGGTGAGGGACCGCCCCAGCGCTTCACCAACCGTACATACAATACTATGAGCACAAAAACTTTGCTGGTAACCGGTGGCGCCGGATTTATTGGGACAAATTTCGTCCGCCAAGTTCTTACCGAGCGACCCCAATGGCGTATTGTCAATTTGGATGCCTTGACTTACGCTGGCAATCTTGCCAATTTTCAAGATCTTCCCCCTGACTCTGCAGCAAGAAACCGATTCGTCCATGGCGCAATCCAGGACAGCGCTCTCCTGGAGCAGCTGTTTACCGAAGAAGCCTTTGATGCAGTAGTGCACTTTGCTGCCGAATCTCACGTGGACCGTTCCATATTTGGCCCTGAAGCCTTTGTAGAGACAAATGTGGTGGGAACCTTTCGCCTCCTAGAAGCAAGTCTTAGACAGTGGCAGAGCCGCGGCAAACCGAGAGACTTTTGTTTCCTCCACATATCCACCGACGAGGTCTATGGCAGCCTAGGGGCGGAGGGATACTTCACTGAGGAAAGCCCCTATGACCCCTCGAGTCCCTATTCGGCCTCCAAAGCCGGTTCTGATCATCTGGTCAGAGCTTATTTCCGCACCTTTGGTCTCCCTGCAATGATCACAAATTGTTCGAATAATTTCGGCCCGTATCAGTTTCCTGAGAAACTCATTCCCCTGATGATTCTGAATCTTATGGAGGAAAAGTCTCTGCCTGTCTACGGAGATGGAAAGAATGTTCGAGACTGGCTCTATGTAATCGATCATTGTGATGCCCTCATCAGGGTCCTTGAACAGGGAAGACCTGGCGAAACATACAACATAGGTGGGGGTGCTGAGAGGCAAAATATTGAAGTTGTCAATCTCCTTTGCGACCTTTTTGACTCTCGCTTGGACCGATCTGCTGAAAAAGCTAGTCGACGGCTCATACGTTTTGTAACTGATCGGCCGGGGCACGATCGACGCTATGCCATTGACGCCAGCAAAATCAAGCGAGAACTAGGGTGGAGTCCTGCCCACAATTTCGAGGAAGCGCTGGAGGCCACTGTGGATTGGTATGTGAACAACATGGACTGGGTTGAACTCGTGCGCAGTGGGGAATATCGCAAGTGGATTGAGATCAACTATGGAGAACGGGAGTAATTATAGCGGAGGGAATTCTAAACCACAGAGAACAGAGTAAAGAATAAATCCGAAATCCGAATATCGAAATCCGAAACAAATTCAAATGATCAAAATTGGTCCTCCGGACTCCCCACCCTGCGGGCGGGTCCCCAGTTTCAAATGACCAAAAATATAAAATCATTGATTCTTTCGCTTTTGTTTTGAACATTCGAGAATTTGAAATTCGGATTTGTTTCGTGCTTCGGATTTAGGATTTCGAATTTAGCGGCTGCTATGCTTCTTTTTAGTTAGAGATTTTTGCTGAGAGGATAAGCGTATGAAGGGCATAATATTAGCTGGTGGTTCGGGAACTCGCCTCTATCCCATCACCCAGGTGGTGAGCAAGCAGTTGCTCCCGATCTATGACAAGCCCATGATCTACTATCCCCTATCGATACTTATGTTGGCTGGGCTGCGCGAGCTTCTGGTGATTTCCACCCCTCAGGACTTACCCCTGTTCCGGGATTTGCTCGGCGATGGGACGCAATGGGGTCTTTCATTTGATTACGAAGAGCAGCCGCGTCCTGAAGGCATTGCCCAGGCATTTATCATAGGCCGGGAGTTTGTCGGCCGCGATCCGGTCTGCCTTATCCTTGGGGACAATATCTTTTATGGTCACGGTCTGCCCGAAAAACTGCGCCAGGCTGCCGCTCACAAAGAAGGAGCAACCATTTTCGGCTATTGGGTAAAAAATCCGCAACGATATGGTGTGGTGACCTTTGATGCAGAAGACCAGGCCCTAGACATTGTAGAAAAACCAAAGCAGCCCACGTCTAATTGGGCGGTTACCGGGCTCTACTTTTATGACAATCGAGTGTTGGATATAGCAGGCCAGTTAAAACCTTCGGCTCGTGGCGAGCTGGAAATTACCGACGTCAATCGGGCCTATTTGAAGATGAAAGAGCTCCGGGTTGAAAAGCTGGGACGCGGGATAGCCTGGCTGGATACCGGAACCCACGAGACCCTCATGCAGGCTGCCAATTTCATCGAGACCATTGAGGAAAGACAGGGGTTGAAGGTGGCCTGTGTCGAAGAGATTGCCTTTCGGATGGGCTACATTGACGCCGGCCAACTCGAAACACTCGCCCGGCCACTTTTGAAGAATGGTTACGGACAGTACCTCCTGGATATCATCAAGTATGAAGGTGTGCTGCCATGAAGATACTCCCCAGCTCTCTACCGGAAATCTTAATAATTGAGCCCTCGGTGTTCCAGGACGAGCGGGGTTTTTTCATGGAGACCTATCGACAGAGACGATACACTGAGGCTGGCATCGAATCCGTTTTCGTGCAGGATAACCTCTCCTATTCAGTGCGTGGAACACTGAGGGGTTTGCACTATCAAGTAAAGCAGGCGCAGGCAAAGTTGATACAGGTGATCGAGGGTACCATTTTTGATGTGGCTCTGGATATCCGACGGGGCTCGCCCTCTTTTGGCCAATGGACATCCGTTCAACTTTCCGATGAGAACAAACGCCAGCTATTCTTGCCGCAGGGATTTGCCCATGGATTTTGTGTGCTGAGCGAATCTGCTCAAGTGGTCTACAAGTGTACGGATTATTATGCCGCTGAAGATGAGGGCGGCGTTCTCTGGTCCGACCCCACTCTCGCCATAGCCTGGCCTATTTCGGAACCGTTGCTTTCAGATAAAGACAGCCGGCTCCCCTGTCTTGCCGATATTCCACCCGAGCGCTTGCCTGTCTATGAGGAAAGCAGATGAGGATCCTGCTGACTGGTGCAAACGGACAGGTGGGCTGGGAACTGTCGAACCGCGGCGGGCAGTGGGGTTTTGAGGTCCTGGCTCTGCATCGTTCTGACCTGGACATTACTGACCCGGTTTCGGTCAGTAAAGAAGTGAATCGCTCTGGTGCGTCACTGGTGATTAATGGAGCTGGTTATACTGCGGTTGATCAAGCTGAGTCGGAGCCAAAGCTCGCCTTTGCCGCAAATCGTGACGGACCGGCCTATCTTGCTTCAGCCTGTGGTAAGGCTGGAATTCCCCTTGTCCATATTTCCACAGACTACGTCTTCGATGGTCAGAAGAAAGGTCCCTACCTTGCAACAGATCCGGTCTCCCCTCTGAGTGTTTACGGCAAAAGTAAAGCCGCAGGAGAAGTGGAGGTAAGGGAACATCTGAGAGAGCATCTTATCCTCCGCACCGGTTGGGTTTATGGGGTTCATGGACACAATTTTGTCAAGACCATACTGCGCTTGGGCCGTGAGAGAGAAGTGGTCCAGGTGGTTGATGATCAGTATGGCTGCCCGACCTATGCTGCGGATCTGGCGGAGACAATCTTGCGGGTTGCTGCCCACGTCCTGGAGGGTAAGCAGGTTCATTGGGGGACCTACCACTATTGCGGCAAAGGGGTGACGAGTTGGCACGGTTTTGCAGAAGAGATTTTTCAACTGGCGAGCGAGTATGAATCCCTGAAAGTGAAGCGGGTAGAGCCAATCAGCACATCCGAGTATCCCACTCCAGCGAAAAGGCCCAGCAATTCAGTTCTGGATTGCTCCTTAATAGAAAAGACCTTTCACATCCGTTCCAAGCCATGGCGGGAAAGTCTTGCCAGAATGCTTGAAGTGCTGTTTTCAGTGGAAAACTCAAATAACCCCTAAAAGTGATGACTTAGACGGCACAGTAAAAAGCTCCAGTTGCAAGGCGCACGAAACTGGGAACCCGCCACGAAGTGGTGGGACTGAGCGGAGCGGAGCGAGCGCGAATAAGCTTTAGGAATGAGGCGTACTTTGCTGTACGCTGCAATGACTAAAGATGAAGTGCAACGCCGCAGATGGGCTTTTTACCAAGCCGTCAATCGAAAAATCGGAACCAGATAATTGCAACAATAGCCTTTATCCCATCCTTCCAGCCGATCTTTTTGCCTTCGGCGTAGGTGCGGCCGCTGTAACTAATGGAGGTTTCGTAAATGCGAAAGTCTTTTCTTGCTATTTTGGCAGTAAACTCTGGTTCAAACCCAAAGCGGTTCGACTTGAGTTGTATGTCACTGAGGACCTCCCTCTTAAAAACCTTGTAGCAGGTTTCCATGTCTGTCAGGTTGAGGTTCGTCAGAGCATTGGAAAGTAAGGTCAAAAACTTGTTACCCAAGTAATGCCAAAAGAATAACACCCTATGGGGCCCGCCAAGAAACCTTGAGCCATAGACAATATCAGCCCTGCCATCCAAAATAGGCTCCAATAGGACTGGATACTCCCGTGGATCATATTCCAGGTCAGCGTCTTGAATGATGACAATGTCACCAGTGGCGGACTCAAAGCCTGTGCGTAAAGCAGCGCCTTTGCCCTGATTATGATCATGGTACAACACCTTGGCATTCTCCTGGGAGAGAGCGATTTCCTTTAATTGCTCACGGGTGCCATCTGTTGAGCCATCGTCTACGATAATGATCTCCTTGTCGAGATCCACTGCCTGGACACGGGCGACGATTTCTCTGATTGTACTGACCTCATTGTAGACAGGTATTACCACTGAGATTTGCATAGTGTTAGATCCTTCTTGAGCTGTCGCAGCAAGCTATTATCTCATGTTGAGGGATGTCGCCATCACCTGATTGGAGAACCACCGCATTGCAGCAGTTCATGCGAAATTAATGCCAAGGTATTACATTTTTTTTGGTCCAAGGAGCATTAACCCGGAGCCTCCTTGTATAAACGGTGAGTCTTGATAAAGGCTGCCACCCTATCAGGTACCAGATCGCTGATGGACCGACCAGCAACAATCCTCTGGCGTACATCTGTTGAAGAGATATGGTCGATAGTTTCCCTCAGTCGCACGGTGTGGATACGGTTTGAGTATTGGTTAATGAGAGGATTTTCCCGCAATTTCAACGTGCCCTCCCGCTCGAAAACCAGCAGTTGAAAAGCAGTAAACATGCGCGCCAGGGCTTCGGCAGGATCGGGATATGGCCAATTGAGAATCCGCTCAGCTGCGTCACGCCCGGTGATGAAGAAAATTTCAGGGGTCTGAGGATATACTTTTTCCAGGGCAGCGCACATGTCCAGAAACAGCCCGTGGGTGCAGAGACCCAGAGAAATATTGGGAACATCTATGGTGCCAAGCCGCATCATTTCCAAACGTTGTTCAATGGAAGTATCAATACGGGGTTTATTCGGCAGGGTTTTGGGCAGCACAAAGATTATTTCGTGCAGTTTGAACTGGTCTTTAGAGCAGCTGGCCAAGAGCAGATGGGCTCGAGTTATGGGATTGTAAGCACTACCAAGTACCCCCAAACGTGCATTGCTTGACGGTAGTACGGTTTGTGCTGGAACGAAGACTTCAAAACTCGGCGTCTTTGGATCTCCCGCCCCAGGGTTATCCGGCATCGAAGAAGGACTCATCGATCATTGCCCTCCGCAGCCAATCCAGCGCTTTATAGGCCGCCGCAAGCTTTATTCTCTGGCGCTCACCCCCAAATTCAAACCTCTCGGTACGTAAACCTTTATCACTCAGGAGAGCCAAAAATACCGTGCCTACGGGTTTTTCCGCTGTGCCGCCCGTGGGACCAGCAAGCCCGGTAATGGCCAGAGCAATATGTGAGTCGCTTTCTCTTTTCAGCCCTCGCACCATAGCTTCAGCTACCTGGGCGCTTACCGCGCCGTGTTGGGAAATGAGATCAGGTGACACCAAGAGATGGCTGGTTTTGGCAGCATCACTGTACGTTACCATACTGCGATCAAAGTAAGCAGAACTCCCAGGAACGTTGGTAATAAGGTGGGCAATTAAGCCGCCAGTACACGATTCAGCCAGGGCCAGAGTGCAGCCATTTTCCATAAGGCTCCTTCCCACTACCATTTCCAACCGTTCATCTCCCCGGCCATATACGTAGAGTCCCAATTCTTGGACAACGGCTTGAACAACTTCTTCAAGAATGGTATCAGCCGAGGTCGCACTTGAAGCTTGGACAGTCAGACTCAAATGGTTTTCCGGGAAGTGCGGGAAGTAGCCAAAACCAACGGTGGAATATTTTTTCTCCAACTCTGCCAACCGCTGTGCTATTTCCGACTCCCTGAGTCCAAAGATGCGGAGGACCTGTGAGCGAATAGAGAATGGCTCAGGAAATCGTTCTTTGAGGGTGGGCAAAACAAACGCTTTCAGCATATCCGCCATTTCTTCAGGAACACCCGGCAGAAAGAAGAGAGGTTTGTCTGCATGGCTCATATAATAGCCCGCCCTAGGGCGAGCCAGATCTATGCGACGTGCACCTTCGGGAAGCTCTGCCATTTTGGCGATAGGCTGGGTCATGGGTATGTTATGCTTCTGGAGATGGGTGGAGATGACCTCCCAGGATTCGGGGTCTCGTTGCAGGGGGATCCCGAGAGCTGTAGCTACTGCAGCATTTGTGCGGTCGTCTTCGGTGGGACCCAGACCACCAGTGACCAGAACAAAAGGGGCCCGTTCCATAGCCCGTTGCAAGGCCGCAACAATGTCCTCCTCTCGATCTCCCACCACCGTTGTCCAACGAATTTGAAAGCCTGCCAATCTCAGGTGATGCCCCAGGTGGGCGGCGTTGTTGTTAACGGTCCTTCCTGAGAGCAATTCATCGCCGACGGTAATCAATTCACCATAGATCTGAGTTTTTTCATCAATCATTATAATTAGTTAACCATAAAATGAAATGGAGTAATGGAGTACTGGATTCAAAGAAAGAGAAATTACAAATCACAAAGATCGAGGTTTCAGGTTTTTTGTTTTTCTTCCCTGACACCTGACACCTGACACCCGACACCTGAAACCCTGAGATTTGCTTCTTCGGATTTTTTATTTTGCACTACTCCAGTACTCCAATAATCCACTACTCCAATTCTCTATAGAATCCCCGCAGCGATGAGTAACAACCTCAAGGTAACATTGGCAAAAACCCCGGCGAGCACATCGTCCAGCACTATGCCCCAACCCCCGTGCAATCGTTTTTCTAAAATGGTGATGGGAGGAGGTTTGACGATATCAAACAACCTGAAGAGAACAAAACCCAAACAAAGAGTCAAAAAGTTCAGGGGGAGCCAGAGGAGGGTTATGAGGAAACCCACCATCTCGTCGATCACAATGGGCCGGGCGTCACGATCTTCGAAAAGTATTTCTGCTCTGCCAGCGATATAGGCTGCAACGGTAATGAAGACAACCGTAACTGCCACTTGCATTATCGAGGTTAACCGGTGGGTGATAATTATCAGAGGTATACCAGCGAATGTTCCCCAGGTTCCGGGCATGGTAGGGAGAAAACCGGTGAAGAAGCCAGTAGCCAGGAAGACAACGAGATCATTCTTACGAGTGCTATTCATAGTTAATTCTCTTTGTGGCTTTGAAACAACTTAGTGACAGCCGTAAGGCTTAATAACGGGCGATCAGCCCGAATGACAACGAAGCGCGCATGAGCGAAGTGTAATGACTTTTCAGTGCCTAGTTTCGAATTTTTGTTACGCTGTTTCTCCGTGTCACCGTGTCTCCGCGTCCTCCTCGGAGAGTCGTTCCCTTGCCCTGTACATGGCTTCTTCATACACTTGCCGCAAAGGAACCTTGTGCTTCCGGGCTGCTCGTTGGCAGCCATCGTATTCTGGCGCCACGGTGAATTCGCCCTGCGGGTTTGTAGCAACCTTGACAGGCAGCTGACCATAGGAAGTTTGGACACGGATGATACGTCTGGGAAGGCTGTAGCGGTCCACCTCCTGAATGCGAACTCCGAGACTGGTGGTTTCATTGAAAAGTATCTGGAGCACGGTATCTCTTAATCCTTCTGAAACCAGGACCCGCAGCAATTGTCCAGGACGGTTCTTTTTCATCTGAGCAGGCAAAACGTTGACATCCAGGGCTCCGGCATCAAGGAGTCGTTCCATAAGGTGTCCATATAATTCCGGGTTCATGTCGTCAATGCTGGTTTCAAAAAGTAGGAGCCGTTCCCTGATCACACCCTTTGTTGCCTGGCCCAAAACGAGCCGCAGAAGGTTGGGGGGATGACTCTCCGGGTGTTGCCCTACCCCGTAACCAACCTTTTCAATGCTCATAGTTGGAAAGCCGCCATATTCGGAGCACACTGTAGTGAGAATCGCAGCACCGGTAGGAGTTACCAGTTCTCTCTCTTGACCAGAATCATAAACGGGCACGGACTCGAGGAGGGCCAGGGTTGCAGGAGCGGGGAGGGGGAGCATCCCATGTTGGCACTGGACAAATCCCCGACCCAAAGGTAAGGGGGAGGCCACAACCTGGCTAATACCCAGAGCATGGAGTCCAATACAGGCTCCCACCATGTCCACTATGGAGTCCACCGCTCCCACCTCATGGAAATGTACGTGCTCAGGGGGCTGTTGGTGTAGATTGCCTTCAACTGTGGCAAGTCGTTTTAACACAGCCAGGCTATTCTTCTTGACCTGGTCAGGAAGCTTACTCTTGTTGATGAGTTCCCGAATTTGGTCTGAAGAACGAGGGGGTTGTTCCCCCTGGTCAACTTTGATATTCACCCTTGTTCCAGTGATTGGACCTCGCTGTTCTTTCAATATCTCAATTTCATAGCCGGTGAGCTTTAATTTGGACAGATGTTTCATGAGTGTTTTCTGATCAAAACCCAGATCAATAAGCGCGCCCAGGATCATGTCGCCACTGATGCCTGAAAAACAGTCAAAGTATGCAATTTTCATAACAGCAAGAGACCCCGTACCACTGAGAGCAGTTAAACCGGTAATAACACAAAACACCACAAATTTGAAAAACGAGAATAATTGATGTGGGATGTGGGATATGAGATGTGAGATTCAACATTTCTATTGAGATTTATTGTCCCACATCTCAGATCTCAGATCTCACATCTATGCACTTCCTCTACTTGATAGTGAAGTGGGAAGTACGGAGGAAACGATCTATCATGCGGCCGTAATAGGAGACGGCTTCTTGATTGTTGCCATTCTCGTAGCTGACCTGTACCTTACCGTTTTCGTGTTTCTCACTCTTCTTGATAGCGCCTTTTTCGCAGAAGAACTTGACAGCATTCTCAAAGGTGATGCGTGAGATGCTCTCGAAACGTTCGACAAGTTCCAACTTATACAGCTTGTTCCCCATAGAATTTATTTTTTTCAAGAAGTCTTTTTCACTTAAAGGTTTTTTGTTAAGGTACTTGGTGGCCCTGAGCACGATCCAATATGACTCCATGTAACTTCTCAACAGACTTGCGAAACAAGAGAGTGCTTTGAGTCCCTGGTGGGTGATACGGTAGGTATGAAATTGGCTGCTGGCCTCGATTATGAACCTCTGGGAAAGGCAGTAGGCAAGCACCTGGTTGATGGTTTTCCCAAGGTTTTCGTCAGCGTCGTAGACGAACTCAAACTTAAAAAAGTCCCTGAAAAAGAGGAGATCAGCCTCAATTCCTTCCAAAGTGAATTCAAAGGCCTCTTTGGTCAAGATGGCGGAGGAAATGTAGGCGGCCGGGAGCAGAAAATGGATAATGTTGTTTCTGTAATACTCGAGTTGCAACCGGTTGCTGTCGTCCACTGTGTAAATACGTTCCTCCTCATCGGTCTCGTCCTCATCCGCTAGCAGATCGAGCCACTTGCTCTTTACCATGAGCGTCAGGGTATCCTGAAGAGTCTTTTCTAGGTCCTGGAGGCTGCTTACCGTAAGGACCTCCCTATGTTGGAGGTAATTGTAGTAATTGCTGGTGATGAGCTTGATCTCTGCCAAAGAGATGCCCCGTTTAGAGGTGGTGAGGATTACTGCGGCCACAAGGGCGAAGGGGGTTACCAAAGAAGTGTTATTGATGTTATGAATGAGGCGCCAAGCAAAATCCCGATACATAGCGTGGCGTTCTTTGGGCTTCATGGTGTCGAAGTCCAGATTGAATCGGTTCATGTAATCTTTGAGAGACATTGGCTGGGAGAATTTTACATACACCCTACCGTAGCGTTTCTTCAAGACTCTGCGGGCGCGCACCAACTGGGCGAGGCTTTCCTTTTTCTTGCCGCTGCCTTTCACCTCTTTTAGATAGGCTCCCTCCTCCAAAACCCGGTCATAATTGATAGCACAGGGTACGAAGATCAGATCATCGCAGTAGCCTTCTTCCACCGCCTGCATCAGGATTGCCAGCAGACCGAGTTTGGGCAGCACAAGTTTGCCGGTCCGACTGCGCCCACCTTCAATGAAAAACTCGATGTTATGGCCCTCGTTGACCAATGTCTTGATATAGGCAGCAAAGACGTCGGTATAGAATTTTTGCCCCCGAAAGCTTCTCCTGATAAAAAAAGCTCCTGATTTGCGGAAAAAGGGTCCCAGAGGCCAGAAAGACAGGTTTTTGCCGGCGGCAACCAAAGGAATGTTTAGATTGTGCCGAAACAAAAGGTAGGAGAGCACAAGATAATCGATGTGGCTCTTGTGACAAGGGACATACACCAGCGGTGCTTTCTTCGCGGCTTGTTTGACCATGTCCAAAGAATCCACGTCCAGGTCAATACCGTCATAAATGGTGTGCCAGATCCACGTGAGCAAGCGCTCCCCAATCTGCACGTAGGTCAGGTTAAGGTCAGTGGCGATTTCGTCGAGATAACCATCAGCCTCCTTGCGCACCACTTCGATGGTTCGATTGTTGGAACGGACTCTACGCTCCATTCGTTTCTGCAGGTCCTTATTATGGAGAATGATCTCTTTCATTTCCCATCTGCTCTTCAAAACTGGACCGGTTACCACCCGGCGGTGTCGGTCAATGCGGTCGATAAGCTCTCTGCGAAGCTGGAAGGCGAGACTGGATTTTGAAGGGTTCTGGGCTGGCTGATCGGCTAGCCATTCCTTTACGTTGAGGGGTTCGGCAATCTCAAGGATGTTGTTCTTGTAATTGCGGAGAAAAGCTAACAGCTTACGGGAACTCCCCGGCCTTTCTTTATGACCGAAAAAGATGTCCACTACACCCTTTTGCTGTTTGTCAGGTGCTTTGCCATGAAAGATGAGGCTGGGCACCAAGATGATGGGCATATCCGTCTGACGCTGAGTCTCGAGCAGGAGGTGGAGGGGATCGCGTTCGGTAAAGCCGAAACGTCGGTAATATCCAGCTTTCCCTACCAGGAAGAGCACCGAGGCTTCCCGATTCAGAACCAAGTCGCGATAGTCCCCGGTCTGGTAAGGATTGGGAAAGGCACCCTCTTTGAGATAATAACGCAGAAATGAAAGAATCAATCTGATAGCTCTGAAGGCCGGGAGCCACAGGATCGGACGCATGTCAAAGGCAAACACTGGCGGCCTCAAGTCAGCCTGTGAAAGCCTTGAGTTGAGAAAGAGGAAATCCAGGTGGCTGCGATATTTGACTGCATAAATGAGGAGACCTTCTTTCTCCAGGTTTTTCAGTAACCGTTGCTGACTTTCCAGAAAGGAGGATTTACCGGCAAGCTTGTGGAGTAACCGCCTAAAAAAAGAAGAAGATCTTGACCCTATGGTGAGGCCTTGATCTATCTGCAAGGTGGTATCAGGGGAGTCGCCGCTTGACCCAGATGGTTGCTTTCGCTTTAAAAACTTAAACAAGGCCATGCTTGGTATCGTCTCAATAAATGGTGGGGAAAATAAAGCTTTAATCAAATAAAGTTAGCAGATTTGCAGTCCAAAACCAACCAATTTTTGGACTATGCCTCCAGGGACGGTGTTGTTTTACTGGCTTACGTTATTATGGAGTTGAGGCGAAGAAAAAAATGAGAAACGCAGAGAAAAAAACTGTCCCCTTATTGGAAATAAAAGGGATGTATGGAAATGGAAGCAAATGGGACAGAGCTCTGGAAGAAATGCGTTGATTTAATCTTTTGACGTTACGGAAGAATTTGGAATGGATGTGAGCCGACCGGACGTGTTGTACACACCTAATCCCGCAATATGATAATTGCCTTATTTGGACACTTTTTTGCTGCTTCCAAGCATTTCTCTTCCAGGTTTTTAGGAATTTCGCTTCTGGTCACGTATGCCTTCTTGCTGCCCTCGTGGAAACGGAAAACTTCAGGACATATCACGACACAGATGCCGGCGATGTCACATCTGTTTGGATCAACTGTTGCCTTCATCAAACCTCCAAGAAAGATGGGTTTTAAATCACTACAAAGTGCACAGTAGAGAAGAAATCCGAAATTCGAATATCGAAATTCGAAACAATTTTCAAATTCTCAAAATTCAAATGACCAAAACTGCGAAATCATCTATTTGTTCGATTTTGTTTTGAACATTGGATGATTTGAAATTCGAATTTGTTTCGTGCTTCGGATTTAGGATTTCGAATTTAATTGTAGCTTCACTACCCTGCTGGTTCAAGATTCTCTATGCTTGCTGCCCCTATGCGGCTTTTTCCACTTTCACTGCACACACCTTGTATTCTGGAATCTTGGCAGTGGGATCGTGGGCCGGATTGGTGAGAACGTTGGCACAGGTCTCGGCAAAATGGAATGGCATGAACACCACGCCCACACCCACCCTGTCGGTCACCGTCACCTTTGCTGTGATTTCACCCCGGCGGGACGCAACCTTCACTGCCTCACCCTCGTGAACCCCCAGTCTTTCAGCATCCTGTGGGTGCATCTCCAGGGTGCCTTCCGGCATTTCCGCATGAAGGGTGGGGGAGACCCGGGTCATGGTCCCGGTGTGATAATGGACATGCACCCTGCCGGTGCTGAGCCAGAAAGGATACTCCTCATCCACCACCTCGGCAGGAGGCTGGTACTCAATGGCGTGAAAGAGTCCCAGACCGCGAGCGAATTTGTCCTTGTGCAGGAAGGCGGTGCCGGGATGCTCCTTGTCCGGGCAGGGCCACGCCAGACCATCGCCCTGAAGACGTTCATAGGTAATGCCGCCATAAGATGGAGTGAGGCTGGAGATTTCCTGCATGATCTCTTCGGCGCTGCCGTAGTTCATCGGATAGCCAAAGCGATTGGAGATTTCCTGAATAATCTCCCAATCGGGCTTGGACTCACCCACAGGTTCAATGGCCTTTCGCACCAGTTGCACTCTCCGTTCTGTGTTGGTGAAGGTGCCGTCCTTTTCCGCAAATGAGGTTCCCGGCAGTACCACGTGGGCCAACTCTGCAGTAGGGGTGAGGAAAATGTCCTGGACCACCAAGAACTCGGCCTTATTGAGTGCCTTTTCCACGTGGCCAATGTCAGGATCGCTCACCATGGGATTCTCCCCCACCGCAAAAAGAGCTTTGACCTTACCCTCAGCAAGGCCGGAGAGCATGAAAGGAATGGTGAGTCCGATCTGATCGGAAAGTTTGGCATTCCAGGCATCCTCAAACTTGGTCTGGTTGTCGATAACATTTACCGCCTGGTAGCCAGAATACACATTGGGAAGCCCCCCCATGTCGCAGGCGCCCTGGACGTTATTTTGGCCCCTTAAAGGGTTCACCCCGGTGGCTTCCTTGCCCATATTGCCGGTGAGCATAGCCAGATTGGCCAGGGATTTGACATTGTCCACTCCGGTGGTGTGTTGGGTGATACCCATGCAATAGATAATTGAGGCTGCTTCGGCCTTGGCGTAGTATTCGGCAATCTTGGCGATGTCATCAGCAGAAACACCGGTGATCTTGGCCACCTTCTCCGGAGGATAGTTGTCGATAACTGCCTTGAATTCCTCAAAACCCTCGCAGCGCTCCTCAACAAACTTCTGATCGTGCCAGTTGTTTTTCAAGATCACGTGCATGATGCCATTGAGGAGCGCCACATCGGTGCCTAGATTCTGACGCACGTAGACATCAGCCTTCAGGGCGAGTTGGATTCTACGGGGATCTGCAACCACCAGTTTGGCCCCTCTCGCTATGGCCCGAAAGATCCTGGTGGCAACCAAAGGATGCGATGAGGTGGTGTTGGAGCCGATGACAAAAATGCAGTCGGCATCCTCAATCTCAGCAATGGAGTTGGTCATGGCTCCACTACCAAAGGCGGCGGCAAGACCTACCACCGTGGAGGAGTGTCAGAGCCGGGCGCAGTGGTC
>JBFFBS010000033.1:0-23627 GCA_041560295.1 Syntrophobacteria bacterium
CCTGGAGCGGCGAAGGATTTCTGGGGGCCTTGCCAGCGAAAAACCAGCTCTCCTCGAGAAATACAGTGATTTACAGTCCTGATGACTTCAGAGAATGAGTTCGTCTGATTCAGCTTAAAGAAGGTTGTGGGGTAGGTCATGGCTCATCGGCAGGGTTAAATGAATGAAGTGGATCAAGTTAAATACCTCGTAACTCGCCACAGTCAGGGCAAATCCAGGTCACAGAGTTCCCGCTGACGCCCCACTGGTTTTCCTGCATACAAGGAAGACAGATCTGGAAGCCGCAATCGCACGTCCAGCAAAACGGCTGCTCTCCGCTGCAGCAGTGGCACTCATATTTTTTCCGCTGTTTCTTCCTTCTAGGTGGATTCCCTTGCATGACTTGATCCACTTCTCAGGCCGGAATCTTTCCGCTGCGCCCTATCTCAATATCATGGATTGGAATCAGAATATCCGCCAACTCTTTAACACGTTGGGCGCTCTCATAGGCCTCGATAGCATTGAGGTGTACACCTGGAGTTACAGCAGGCCCCACACTTGGGAAGTTGTTGGCATTACAACAAAAACCAGTAATAACCGCAGTCCCCCCGTCGGTCTCCACCGCTACGGATTGGCCGCCAGGGGTGTGGCCCGGCGTCGATACAACCCGAACCCCGGGAACAATTTCCGTATCGCCTTCCACGGGAACTACCTCTGATTCGTCCAGCAGGTCAGAATAAAAGCGGTGATCGAGAGGGTGGGGCTCATTGAAAAAATCCAGTTCTGCTCGCTGTACGTAAACTCTAGCATTTGTGCACTTATAGGTATTTTCACAATGATCGTTGTGCAAATGCGTCTGAATGACTATATCCACATCTTCCGGTTTCAGATTTACCGTGTCCAGAGCCTCCTCAAACTCCATTATCTTCAGGCCGGTTTGTTCCTCAGCCCCGGCGGGAATCATAAATTCTTCCATGCCGGTATCCACCAAAATTGTTTGATCACTGCCCTCCACGTAGAACACATAGATAGGTAGATAGATACGCTTGCCGTAGCCTTTCTGGTAGGTCATAATTCCCTGATCAGTATCGTTAATGCCCACAGCCAGAGGATAAATCACATACTTACTCATAGCAAACAACCTCGCACAATAAAAAATTCATAACTTAGTCTAGCATGAAAAATCGAAGCTATTCTTCCTCTTCGCGCTGTTTACGCCACTTCTCGTACCAACAACTGAAATCATACATACCCTGGTAGCGATCTTGACCGCGGAAAAGGCCCTGAGATATCTCCAAGACTCCCTTGACATACTCGGGTGAGTAGTCGGGAATCCTATGCTCGGAAAAATATCTCTCGTGCAGTTCATGGCCGGAGTCCAGGGTTACCTTTTCACCCTTCGCCTCCTGCTTCAATTTGTAAGCCAACGGTTCTTTGGGCAGCATAAAAGGGTCCCATTCCTCATACCCTTTCTTCAGTATGCGCTTCTGGCTTCTCGGGGACATGGCCTCAAAAAGGTCCCTTTTCTTTTTTTCTTCTTCGGAAGTTAATTTTGCCATGACATCTCACATCCGGCAACTAAACGCACTCAGTGCTTAGTACGGAGGCTCAAGATTCGTCCAATGGTTGGGCCCCAGCCTCCCCGAACTCACAAGGCCTGAGGATCTCCAACTCTTCCCGGTTCGCTTCTCTGACCATCTCCACCTTGACCTGATAGACAAGAGTTTTGCCGGCCAGTGGATGATTGTAGTCAAGAACGACCCGGTCAGTTTTTTTCTCTAGAACCAGGTATCCGAAGGTGACTCGATGCTGCGGATTGGTGGCCAGGGCCCAGCGACCTTCTTCCAGGTCCTTCCCCTCCGGAAATTCCGCAAAGGTTTTCTCCTGAATCTGATCTGGATCATACTGACCAAAACCTTCATCGGGGGGCACAGTGACTTCCGCCTCATCCCCTTGGGACAAGCCAATTACCCTTCTTTCCAAACCCGGAATTACCTGATTGTAGCCCGTTACGAACTCCATATGGGCTAGACCCTCCTCAGGGTCTCCTTTGACGATCTCACCATTTTCCAACGTTACCGTGTACTTAAGGGTTACATAGCTATTTTCAGATTGAATTGTCACCACGCACCTTCCCTCACGAGCCGCAGCCTAGCTCTTCTGCTATTTTTGGGTTAACCTGAAAACCCAACTCGGTTGCTTTCTCACAGTGGGTTCTGGCTGCCTCCAGGTCGCCCTTAGCACGGTATGCATGGAGCAAGTTGTTGTGGGCCAGGGCAAAGCTGGGATTCAAATCGAGCGCCTTGAGATTTTCCCTAATGGCAGAGTCCAGATCATCTTTTTGGAAATAGGCACCTCCCAGATTGGCCCTCACCGCGGCTTGATTGGGATCGATTTCCAGGGCCTTCTGGTACTCGGCCATTCCTGCATCCAGTTTTCCTTGTTGGATCAGGGCGAACCCGAGATTACTGTGAGCGAGAGGATGGTTGGGGTTTATCTCCAGTGCCTTCTGGTTGGCCTCGATGCATGCCTCCACATTCCCTTTGCGCAGGAAAATACCACCCAGATTGATGTAGGCTTCAACCAATTTAGGGTCGTACACTATGGCCTGTTGAAAGCAGGTAATCGATTCGTCAAGCTGCTCCCGCCGCGCATAAGCGAGGCCCAAATTATAGTGAAGTGGGGCCGAATAGGGCGTGGCTAAGAGCTGCTTTCTCAAGGCCCGAAATATCTTATCTTCAGTAACCTCTTCCTTCTTTTTCTCTTCCATAATCATATAACTCCATCAGCAATAATTTCAGGGTACAGGGTACAGGGTGCAGGGTTCGGCTTTTTTGTTTCTCTTCCCTGACACCTGAAACCTGAAACCTGTTCTTCGGACTGGCAAGCCTAACTACCTCCCCACCACATGTCAAGAGTGAACCGAATAGAGAGGGCAGGGGAGTACTCAACGCGTATCCACACTTTTTTTCTCTTCCTTCAAAGCAGCCTCAAGGGCAGCTATCTCCGCTGCCACCAGTTCTGCGGGTTTCCGTGCTCCTAGCTTCCGGTATAACCTTAGGGCCTGGCTCAGGCACTCCAAAGCTTTCTTGGGCTGTCCCACCTTATACTGCAGCTCACCCAAGCCACTCAGAACGAAGGCGAGTCGATCAGCAACACGGTGTTGTTCATAGTAGGTGAACGCTTCCTGAAAGCTCGCAAGGGCAAGCTCAAACTCATCCTGGTCCCGGTACACTAGAGCCATTCTTTCATTGAAGTGAGCTTCTCCAAGTTGGTCTTGGTGGGCCTGGCAGATATCCCTGGCCCTGCTGAAAGCCTCCAAGGCCTGGGACAAATCCCCCTGATCTCTGGCCACCTCTCCCAATCTCGACACCAGGTTGGCAATATTTTTCTCGTCCTTTTGTTTTTCAAAAAAATCAAGGGCTTGCTTGTAATGAGTACGAGCCGTTTCAGGACTTTGAGTGTTGCGGTAAATATCTCCCAGACCGATGGCGGTGAGGGCGCATCCTTCCGCGCTGCCCAGTTTTCCACAGATTGCCTTGGCCTCTCTCAGGTATTCTTTGGCCTCATCCCACTTTCCCCTGTGCAGGTAGATATCCCCTATCTTGAAGCAGGTGTTGGCAATGCCCTCCTCATTGTTGGTGGCGCGAAAGCTCTCCAGATCATCCAGGTGCTTCTTGAGTGACATGTGCTTCTCTCGATTCCAGAAAAATAACTGCTCGCTTGTTCCCTCTTTTCGTCTCCCGCTAACCTGTCGCAAGCGCAACCTTTATATTATATATACTGACCGGGGACAACAGCAAATATTGGTGACCCTCTCCCCCCGCTTTTTCTATTGACAAATATCTGGCTCGGGACTATAGATGAAGAGTGAGTGAATTGATTCACTTACTCTTTTTACACTGTTGAGTCCGGATATTTGATGAACTGGCGTCGCGAGACCGTGAAACTGGGAACCCGCTTGCGGGACTGAGCGGAGCGCAGCAGGCAATTCATTAAATATCTGGGCTACTAATACCCTTCAAGGAGGAAAGCATGAGCGAGGAAGAAAAACAGGCGATTATTGATTTCATGAAGAAGAAGAAGGGGAAGACCAAGCACTATTTCAACGAACTTTGCAAGGCCGTTCCCCATCTGAAAATGCGTGCTGCTAAGAAAGTCATCAATGAGATGGTCAATGATGGCCAGTTGAAATATTGGTCCAGTGGGAGCACAACCCTTTACTTGCTGCCCGAGTTTGCCGATGTCAAAAAAGAAGAAGATGACATAAACTAGCAGGTCATCACCTGAGATTTATTGTCACCAATTTTAAATGTGCCCCAACCACTGGAAAACCAGTAGCTTGCTGCTGGTAAGGTGATTATTTATATCCGAGAGAGCAGGGCGCTTGTACCTGTAACACAGATCCGCCCACGTGGCCCCCCCGGTTATTACCTTGATTTTATTTTGATTGACAAAATTCAGCAGACGGTTTATACACAGATAACTTACTGAGTGAATTGATTCACGAATTGCGCTATGAATTGCTTTTCCCATTTTCCCCACCAAAAACAAATATTTGAAATAATTTGCATTTTTTGCGAAATGAAACGCTATTTTATGTGAATAGCAGCTACGAGAGAGGAGGTGAGACTCCCCAGATTGAGGTAAATCCGATTTGCCAGACAAAGACCTATTTTGCAACTGATGTGTAAGGAGGTAAACGGAATGGCATTGAAACACAAGACCCCATTGCTAGATGAGCTGGAAAAGGGGCCCTGGCCAAGTTTCGTCTCGGACGTGAAACAGATAGCCGAGAGGAAGCCCATGTGTGAGGACCTTTTAGGCCTGCTCGAACAATCCTACGTGGACAAGGAAGGACACTGGAAGCACGGCGGCATCGTGGGCGTGCTTGGTTACGGTGGTGGAGTGATTGGCCGCTACTGTGATCGCCCGGACCTCTTCCCAGAAGTGGCTCACTTTCACACCATGCGTGTCAACCAGCCTTCGAGTAAGTTTTACACCACCGACGTCCTAAAAGGGCTCTGCGACATCTGGGAAAAACGCGGCAGCGGTCTCACCAACATGCATGGCTCCACTGGAGACATCATTCTCCTCGGCACTGTCACCGACGAGCTGGAGCCCATATTCTACGAATTGACTCACGATATGAATATGGACCTGGGCGGTTCCGGCTCCAACATGCGTACGCCGAGCTGCTGTTTGGGCAAGGCCCGTTGCGAGTGGTCCTGCCTGGACACTCAGGCCATCACCCACGACATTACCAACGAGTTCCAGGACGAGCTTCATCGGCCCGCCTTTCCTTACAAGTTCAAATTCAAGACCTCCGGCTGTCCCAACGACTGCGTGGCCGCCATTGCCCGGGCCGATTGCTCCATCATCGGCACCTGGCGCGATAAGATCCGCATCGACCAGGAAGCAGTCGGAGCCTACGCCGCCGGTGAACTGGCCCCCAACGGCAATTCCTTCGGCACGGGACCGAGTACTCTGGATGTTCAGAAAGAGGTTTGTGACCTGTGCCCCACCCGTTGCATGGAGTGGGACGGCAAGACCCTGAAAATCTGGGATGAAGACTGCACTCGCTGCATGCACTGCATCAACGTCATGCCCCGGGCTCTGAGACCTGGAACCGACACTGGTGCCACCATTCTTTGCGGCGGCAAGGCCCCCATCCTTGAAGGCGCGCAGCTCTCCAGCGTTATCATTCCTTTTATGAAGATGGAAGAGCCGTACGAGGAATTCAAGGACTTCGTGGACAAGATGTGGGATTGGTGGATGGAAGAGGGTAAAAACCGTGAGCGTTTGGGCGAGACCATCCAGCGTCTCGGATTGAGAAATTTCCTCAACGCAACTGAGATTGAACCCGATCCGCGCATGATCAACACGCCACGCTACAACCCCTACATCTTTTACGATCCCGCTGACGTACCTGGCGGCTGGGAGATTGACGGCAAGGCTTTCCGCAAGAGACACCAGGCCTAGGAGGTGAACAACATGGCTTTTGATCCAAAGGAACCGATGAAAGATCGTATTACAGATATCGGGCCACCGCACTATGAGCAGTTTTTTCCGCCAGTTATCAAGGATAATTACGGCAAGTGGAAGTACCACGAAATCCTCGAGCCTGGCGTTCTCGTCCACGTTTCAGAAACAGGCGCTGAAGTCTATACCGTCAGGGTAGGCGGCGTCCGGTTGATGAGTGTGGATTTCATCCGTGAAGTCTGCGAGATCGCCGACAAGCACTGCGACGGCTACCTGCGCTTCACCACCAGGAACAACATAGAGTTCATGGTGGACGACAAGGCCAAGGTGCAGCCGTTGATGGACGACCTGAAGAGCCGCAAGTTCGAAGCCGGCAGCAACAAGTTCCCCATCGGCGGCACCGGCGCCGGCATTACCAACATCGTTCACACCCAGGGCTGGATCCACTGCCACACCCCGGCCATCGATGCCTCCGGTATCGTCAAGGCTGTCCTGGACGAGCTCTATGACGACTTCTGTGGCATGCGGATGCCGGCACAGGTGCGCATTGCCCTGGCTTGCTGCCTGAACATGTGTGGAGCCGTGCACTGCTCCGACATTGCCATCCTCGGGGTGCACCGCAAGCCGCCCTTCATCGAGCACGAGCGGGTCAGCCAGGTCTGCGAAATCCCGCTGGCCATCGCCGCCTGCCCCACCGCGGCCATCAAGCCGTCCAAGGTGGATGACATGAAGAGTGTGGCCGTAAACAACGAGCGCTGCATGTTCTGCGGCAACTGCTATACCATGTGCCCGGCCATGCCCATGACAAGTGCCGAAGGCGACGGAGTTGCCCTCTGGGTCGGCGGTAAGGTCTCCAACGCTCGCACAGTTCCCAGCTTCTCCAAGCTGGCCGTGCCTTACATCCCCAACGAGCCCCCGCGCTGGCCTACTACGGTCAAAACCATAAAGAAGATCGTGGAAACCTATGCCAGTGACGCCAACCGCTACGAGCGGGTGGGCGAATGGATCAATAGGATCGGCTGGGAGAGGTTCTTCGAGAAGACCGAGCTGGAGTTCAGGCACGAGCACATCGATGACTACCGGCTGGCCATGACCACCTGGAGAACAACGACTCAGTTCAAGTGGTAGGGCAGCATAAAAACGGTGTCACAAAAAACCTATGGATAACACACGACCCCGCGTGGTCGTTGCAGGACTACGCGGGGGTTCAGGAAAAACCACCCTGGCCCTTGGACTGATAGCTGCCTGGCAGCAAAGGGGAGGGGAGGTGGTTCCCTTCAAGAAGGGTCCAGATTACATTGATGCGGGCTGGCTGACGCTGGCTGCCGGCCAGCCCTGTTATAACCTGGATCCATATATGATGAGTGGGGAGCAGATTCTCGACTCGTTCTGGCAGCACTCGCAAAGAGCGCAGGGCGCGGTTATTGAAGGCAATCGTGGCCTTTTCGACGGTATGGACGCTGAAGGCTCCTGTAGCACCGCCGAACTGGCCAAATTGCTGCAAGCGCCGGTGCTTCTGGTGGTGGATGGTTCCATGGTCACCCGCACCGCTGCTGCCTCTGTTTTGGGTTGCCAGCATCTAGATCCAGAGGTCTCCATTCAGGGTGTAGTATTGAACCGAGTGGCTGGCCCCCGACATGAGAAGATGCTGCGCACCACCATTGAACGTTACTGCCAAATACCGGTGGTGGGCGCTATCCCCAAGCTCAAGGAAGACGACTTCCCTGAGCGCCACATGGGTCTGGTGACGGTCGAGGAGCATCCGGAAGCACGGGAAGCCATTGTGGCCCGAATCCAGATTGTGGAACAATACCTGGATCTGGAAAAAGTAATCGCCATTGCCAACCAGGCCCCGCCCTTAAACTGGAAACCAGCTTATCCCAGCAAGAGGGTAAGCAAGGCCTACCGCCAGCCGGTTATCGGGGTTATCAAGGATTCTGCTTTTCAGTTTTACTATCCTGAGAATCTGGAGGAGCTGGAAAAGCGGGGAGCTCGGCTGGTGACGGTGAACAGTTTGCAGGACAGAACGCTTCCTGCCCTGGATGCGATCTATATTGGTGGCGGCTTCCCGGAGACACATGCGGCGCAATTAGCTGCCAATGATCAACTGAGGCAAGCCCTCCGATCGGCAATTGAAGCAGGGCTGCCGGTCTACGCCGAATGCGGTGGCCTCATGTATCTGGGACGCAGTTTGACAATTAAATCAAATGCTTATCCTATGGTACAAGCCCTGCCTCTAGACTTCCAGCTAGAGAAGAAGCCACAAGGACACGGCTACACCAGGCTGGAGGTGGTGCAAGCAAATCCTTTCTATCCAGTGGGAACCACCTTGAAGGGACATGAGTTTCATTATTCCCGGGTGACCCGCTACGATCTGAACCCCACATCACTGGCATTTGCCATGAAGAGGGGAACCGGCATCTTGGATAAAAAGGATGGGGTGAGTTATAGAAACGTGCTGGCCACCTATTCGCATGTGCACGCCACCGGCACACCAGAATGGGCTGAGGGCTTGATACGAAAGGCACTGGCTCATCAACGTCAGTCAAGAAGCAATTTTGATAATAAAAATAAAGACTTGGACAACCGGGAGACCAACACTGGGGTTGGTGACGGGGTCCGATAACAAAATCAGGAGGTGATTTTCATGGCAACTGTGGAACACATGGGCAAAAATTTCGAGATTGATGAAGACGGCTTCATCGATGCTTTTGAAAGTTGGTGCCCCGAATGGGTTGATTACGTAAAATCCTCTGAGGGAATTCAGGAGCTCACCGAGGAGCATTGGAAGGTCATCCACGTACTGCAGGACTACTACCAGAAACACGGTATTGCCCCCATGGTGCGGATTCTGACCAAGGTGACCGGCTACAAGCTCAAGTACATCTACGAACTCTTCCCCTCTGGACCGGGTAAGGGTGCCTGTAAGATGGCTGGGCTGCCGAAGCCCACCGGCTGCGTCTAATTAAGTATTTTTTCTAAAATGAACCCTTCATTGACAGAAAGAGGAAAGGAGACTATTCCTCCTTTCCTATAGAGGAATAGTGTTTGTTTGGGGGTCGGACAGCATGTCCGACCCTTTTTTTGTCTGCAACCGGGGGAGAGGAAGAGGTTCTTTTGACCGTTCTCCTGGTTTGGCAGTTTTTGTGCCATGTCTGTTTCATGAGTATTTAGTCTGATAATGTATATTATGTAAACTTATAAATCCATACCAATAAATGAGCCTTAATTTTCTTGCCCGATCCGCAAGACCCCCCTTCTCATCTTTGCATCGCAAAACCAGGCCACATTCTATCTGTTGAACCTTCAAGATCGACAATAACCGCTCCAGGATCTCGCAGCATGATTCGGTGAATAACGCGGGCCTGATAATCTTCAGAGTACCTCACCAGATCGCAAACCCTCCGTTTATCTTTATACGTTTTCTTGTCTCGTCTTTTCGTGTTCACAATCCATTTCTCCCTGCAGCTGGTTGAAGTTAGATAATTTTGCCCTCACGCTGCACTCTTGCGCGTTCTTCACATACAGCGCAACCAGTTTTGCCCTGTGCGTCACAGCGGGCAATGCAGCGTGATTATGGAGGCGTAATTTTGTCGTAAAACGCTCCTTCCAAGAGGAATTCTTGCTGCTATAATAAAGACCGGAGATTTGAGATTGCAGATTTTAGATTGAAGAGCTCTGAACAGCGCGGTTTGGAGTTGCAAGCACCTTAATGTACGATCTACAATCTACGATCTTAAATCAGACAGAGACTGCTCTGAGACCCAGAATGTGAAGGACGAAGAGTATTCTGTTATGGCTCAGATCGTAAGAATAATTATAATCTATATATGTATGAAATATTTAAATAATTAATTTTTATTTAATTATACACATTAATATAAATCTAATATCATTTATTAATATATTTGCTAGCTTTTTTGGAGGCGAGTATCTATGGATAAATCAAATCTTGAAGCCTTAATTCATGCTCGAGGCGAAAATCTTTTTTCCATCACAAGTGGTGAAGCACCTACCATATTCGATAAAGGTTGGTGGATAGGAAAACTGATGGATTGGTGTATGCGTAATGAGAACTTCAAGGTCCAGCTTTTCCGCTTTGTTGACGTACTTCCCTACCTGACAACGGCTGAATCTCTTAGCCGCCATATTGAAGAATATTTTGCGAAACAGGATCTGGACATACCAGCTGCGCTCAAATGGGGGGCCAAGGGTGCAGGTCTTGGCGGCAGGATTACCGGTAAGATGTTGGGCAGAACCATTCGGACCAATATTGAAAGCATGGCTCAACAATTCATTATTGGAGACAACACGAAAGAAGCTCTTAACGTATTGACAAAATTAAGAAAAAATAACTTCGCCTTTACTGTAGACATTCTGGGTGAAGCCACTGTCAGTAAGGCCGAGGCTGAACAGTATCAGCAAAGCTATCTTGAGCTTCTCGATGCTTTGCACAAGGAGGAAAAACGCTGGAAAAGCCTCGGTGATACAGAATCGGATCTAGATTGGGGGCACGCATCCAAACTCTATATCTCCATAAAACCTTCCAGTTTGTATTCACAGACTACGCCTGCTGACTTCGATGGTTCTGTTAATGCTATTTGTGAACGTTTTATTCCAATTCTACGTAAATCTAAAGGCATAGGAGCTTTTGTTCGTATAGACATGGAGCAGTGTGAATACAAGGACATCACTTTAGAGGTGTTTCGGAGGTTGCGGTCCTCTCCTGAGTTCAGGGATTACCGGGACTTTGGAATAGTACTCCAAAGCTATCTGCGTGACACGGACCAGGATTTAAATGACCTCCTTGGATGGGCGAAAGCTGAAAACCTCCCCTTCTCTATTCGTCTGGTGAAGGGGGCATATTGGGACTTCGAGACTGTCATCGCCAAACAACATGGCTGGGAAATGCCAGTTTATACCATTAAGGCTGAAACCGACGCCGCCTTTGAACGCCAGGCGCAGAAAATTTTGGAGAACCATGATATTTGCCATCTGGCTTGCGGTTCTCATAATATTCGCAGTATTTCCGCAGTTTTGGAGATGGCAAAAGCCCTCAAGGTTCCAGAGAGCCGCTATGAGTTTCAAGTTCTCTATGGTATGGCAGAACCGGTTCGAAAAGCGCTTGTCAAGGTTGCCAAGCGCGTTCGACTCTATTGCCCCTACGGAGAACTTTTGCCTGGCATGGCCTATCTGGTGCGCCGCCTTCTGGAAAACACGGCCAACGAGTCCTTTTTGCGCCAGAGTTTTGTCGAAAACATAGACACTGAAAAACTCTTGGAGGACCCGGCTAAGGTGTTAGAAACACAAAAGGAAAAATCGAGAGCTACGACAGTTAGTGAACTCCGGGCTTCAAAAGACCATGGCCCTGGTCCTTTCACCAACGAGCCCTTTGTGGACTTCACCAGGCCGGATGCCAGGTCAGCTTTTCCGAAGGCAATTGATCAAGTTCGCGCTCTGCTCGGACGTACGTATCCCCTCCTGATCGGAGACAAAGAGATAAAAACCGAAGACACCCTGCCCTCAGTTAATCCTGCCAACCCGAAAGAAATTGTGGGCCACATCTCTCAGGCTGGCAAACAAGAGATCGACTCCGCCATTGCCGCTGCCCAAAAAGCCTTCCCAAGTTGGCGGGACACCGTGCCCAATGACAGGGCCCACTATCTCTTTCGGGCTGCAAACATCGCCCGCAAACAAATCTACAATCTGGCAGCCTGGCAGGTATTAGAGGTGGGTAAACAGTGGGATCAAGCGCATGCTGATGTCGGAGAAGCAATTGATTTCCTTGAATATTACGGCAGAGAGATGATTCGACTTGGCAGTGAAATAAGAGTGGGAACAGCCCCAGGAGAGCTGAACCACTATTTCTATCAACCGAAAGGACTGGCCGCGGTCATCGCCCCCTGGAATTTTCCGCTGGCCATAAGCTGCGGCATGTCTGCAGCGGCAATCGTGGCGGGTAACTGCGTACTTTACAAGCCCTCTGGTCTTTCTTCGGTGGTTGGCTTTACCTTGGCCGAGATTTTCAAAGAGGCCGGGCTACCCAATGGCGTGTTCAACTACACTCCAGGCCGTGGCAGCGTCATTGGTGACTACCTGGTGGACCATCCTGACATCAGCCTCATCGCTTTTACCGGTTCCATGGACATTGGTCTTCGCATTGTGGAAAGGGCCAGTACGGTCCAAACCAATCAAACAGCCGTAAAAAAGGTTATCGCAGAAATGGGTGGCAAGAACGCCATCATTGTTGACGATGATGCTGACCTGGATGAAGCTGTTGTCCACATACTCCACTCTGCTTTCGGCTACCAGGGTCAAAAGTGTTCAGCCTGCTCCAGAGCCATCGTCCTGGAACCAATCTACGACAGGTTCGTCCGCCGGTTCGTAGAGGCAGCCAAATCAGTGCAGATTGGCCCGGCCGAGGACCCAGCCAACTATATGGGACCAGTAGTTGACCAAGCAGCTCAGCAAAAAATCCTGGAATATATCGAAATTGGCAAGAAAGAAGGCGATCTTTTGCTATCTCGCGCAGTTCCGGATCAAGGGTATTATGTTCCTTTGACTATCTTTTCTGATATCAAGAGTGAACATCGACTGGCGCAAGAGGAAATTTTCGGACCAGTACTCTCCATCATCAAAGCCAAAACCTTTGATGAGGCCATCGAGGTAGCCAACTCCACCAAATTCGCACTTACTGGTGGTGTTTTTAGCCGCAGTCCCAAACATCTGGAACAAGCCCGGAGGGAGTTTAGAGTAGGGAACCTTTATCTCAACCGGGGCATCACCGGCGCCCTGGTGGAGCGTCAGCCTTTCGGAGGGTTCAAGATGTCGGGTGTTGGCTCGAAAGCTGGCGGTCCCGATTATCTTCTCCAGTTCATGGACCCCCGCTCGGTTACAGAAAACACAATGCGACGGGGATTTGCACCTGTAAGTGATGAGGATGATTGGGTTTAGAACGAATGAATGAGTGAAGATTTTAGAAATCGAGCCCGCACATCCAGGGATCGATTTCAGGTGGCGTCATCGAAAGCCATAGCTGCTAGCACCTGCTGTAAGCGGTCTATGTGTTGATCGCCATGATCACGAATGAGAGCTAGCTCTTCCTGGGAAAAGTTGTAAGTTGTTAGCACTTCTACCAGAAATTGCAACCATTCCTCACCAGTAAAGTTTCGGAGGAGGGCATGAATTTCCACAGGTGATGGCATTCCTCTCCTGCACCCCCCCTGCCCTTCTGTGAGTCCTTCAAAAAAGCCTGGCACCACACCTTCCAAACACTTACTTTCAGCCCACACCACATCACCCACACCATCCAGCCGATCGATTCGCATTTGAATAGTTAAGTGCAGAAAAAAGAGCATCAGAGCGAAGAGCTTGCCGGCCTTCTTACCGGTAGTGAAATCCACCACTGCTGCATAGTCCCTCACCGTAACCAAACGGAGATCTAGCGTATCTCCCTTTTCCCGCAAGACAAAGTCACCGGCCGCGTGATGCCACGGGTATATCTGTTTAAAATTATTCCAATTGTAGTAAAGCGTCAGGATTTTCGCACCCAGCCGGTAGAGAGCTACACATTGGTGTTCTGACAAATAGCGTGAGCCACGATCCAGGTCCCACAAAAGCATCCGGCTTGAACCATCTGCTTGCTCTCGATGCAGGTGAAATTCATGGTAGTCCCGAAACCACTCCGCCACGAACATGTGAAGCCAGCGCAGTGGTTTACCAGGCTCCCGATACATGCCTGCACCTTTGAAGTATACTTGAGGTAAGAATTTATAATTATATCGATTTGTTAAGCCTCGTAAGAAACGAAAGTCACGCTCCAGTTCAGCTCTGGCTGTCTCGGATACAGCTACGTTGATCGCGAATGAAACTGTCTGCCCGGAAACGCTCAAATCAGCGCGGGCCACGTGATAGAAAGCGCCATGTTTTTCTGTCCGAATTTCAATTCCATCAACCTCCTCAAGCGTTACAAGTCGGCCCAGTCGGTGAGCCAAGGTCTCCAGTATTTTCTGGCAGTTGTTCCTCAGTAGCACGTAATGCACTGCCTCTAGATAGGGTCCGTAGCGTAATTCAGATTCTCCCTCTGCATTTTGCGGGCCTCGTGGCAGACGAGTTGCCTTACTCTTCTCACCGAGATCAACTTCTCCCCTCGGAGTGGTGGCCAGAAGTCGCACAGGAATCTTGCTAACGTCTTTCATGGTTTACCTTATAATGCATATTAATACGAAATAAGACCCATTCCCTCGTCACTGCTTGAGTCCGCCCTATCATATGCGTTTTCTGCGCTTTCCTCCACCGTATACTTCGTGGTAAGTAAAGAATCCAGGCTCGGAAAAGGGCCAGGCTTTGATGCGTAAGTCTCTTGGAGCAATGGAGTGGTGGAGCATTGAAAAATATCAAATTGGTCCCTCGGACACCACACCCTGCGGGTGGGTCCCCGGTTTCCAAGCACTAAATCACAGGTTTCAGCTTCTATGTTTCTTTTTCCTGACACCTGAAACCCCTATTGCGAGCTCCAGATTCCTTCTTACGAAAAGGGTTCTGAATATATGATCCTTTCCTTCCATCCGTGTATCGATGCTGATGTCAATCTAATTGTTGCTGGCAGAGCACCGGGATCAGAAGAAGAAGAGTTGATCAAGCGGGCCGATGCTGTCATCCTCCCCCAAGGGGTGAGACAGGATCTTTATGACCTCTCTCTCCGTTATTGTTCGCGGGTCTTCCCAAATTACGACCACCGCTTTAGACATCCTGGGAAGATTGGTGACGCCCTACTCTTCCGCAACCTGGGGATTTCGCATCCTAAAACCTTTCTATTTAGCAGTGTGGGCGACTACCTGAAGCGATTCCCACCCGAGGGGTTACATTTTCCTTCCTCTTTTCCCTTTATTCTGAAGGGGAATTCCAGTGGCGAAGGTCAGATGGTTTTCAAAATCCATGATCTAGAGCAGTTGGAAACCTATCTTGAACAGTTCAGGGCCATGGAAAATAGTGGAACACAGGGATTCATTATCCAGCAGTGGATTGACCACGGCGGCCGTGATGTACGTGCTGTGATCCTTCACGACCGGCTGTCAAGCTACTGGCGGGTGCAGAGCGACCCAGAGCAATTTCTCACCAATATAAGGGCAGGCGGTATCATCGACCAACATTCAGACCTCGACCTTCTACAAAAGGCCGAGAACATAGCCCACCACCTTTGTCAGCATACCGGGATTAACCTGGCTGGCATAGATGTAATGTTTGATAAGAATGATATGTCAAATCAACCCCTGTTATTGGAAATAAACTATTGGTTCGGTCGTAGGTTTTTCGGCTCTTCCAAGGCTTACTACGCAGTCCTCAAGGAAGCAATAAAACGGTGGCTTGCCTCCTTTGATTCTGAGTGGCCGAAACGGATTCGCTAACAAATCTCGGGGTGTCAGGTGTCAGGAAAAAGAAACAGAGTAGCTGAAACCTGACACCTGAAACCTCAACTGTATATATCTGTTTAACTACATAACGATTTGAATTATCTATTTTTTTGTACTTCTTTCTTAGTGTCCAGCGCTTGGTGTCTAATGTCTAGGATCTTCTGCCTAATACAGAGCCTCAGTGCTTCTTTCAGGAGCCTCTTGTTATTGATGGTTTGTTCTGAGAAAATAGAGTGTTTTCAGAACCTTTCACACCAACCTAGCGAGCGTCCAAAGGGAACCACATGAGGATCTTGAAGATAAACCCTCACAATCCACAAAAACGGCTCATTCGTAGGGCAGTAGAAATTCTCCTCAACGGTGGAGTTATTGCTTATCCAACTGACACCTATTACGGTATTGGCTGTGATATTTTCAACAAGAATGCCATCGCCCGTGTTTATCAGTTGAAACGTCGATCGAAACACAAGCCTTTCAGCTTTATCTGTTCCGATTTCAAAAACATCAGCCAATACGCTCAGGTTACCAACTATGCCTTCAAGACAATGAAACGACTTCTTCCCGGTCCATATACTTTTATTCTTGAAGGCTCCCGACTCGTACCCAAGATCATGCTGACAAAACGTAAGACAGCTGGGATCAGGGTTCCAGATCATGCCATTTGCCTGGCTATGGTCCAGGATTTAGGACATCCTGTACTCAGTACAAGTGCCACGGACCCCGATGGTATCATCCTGGAATCTCTCATTGAAATTGAGGATCGATTGGGTCATGCCCTCGATCTCATTATAGATGGTGGCCCCGTTCCCTCGAAACCTTCCAGTGTTGTCTCCCTGATAGGCGACTACCCGGAGATTATTCGAGAAGGCCAGGGAGACGTGAGTGCGTTTCTATAGATGATGCCTGAGGCTAGGGAAGAATGGAGGAATGGAGTAGTGGAGTAGTTGAGTAGTGCAGGAATGCAATTTACTTATTCCATAATCAGACCCATCACTCCAGCACTCCAACACTCCAATACTCCAAGAAAAAATGGTTAACGGGATGTGATGGTTGTAGGTTGGTAGAACTCGAGGACCGGGAGGAGATACTTATGAAAGATTAGGTTCCCCCGGAAGTGGAGGAACGAGGAGAAGACCCATGTACTCTTGTATGTTATCGGCGAGCTTTTCTGTTACCCGATCAAATAGATAATCCACAACAGAGCGCTTTTCCTTTTCGGGATAAATGATTTTCGGCTCACCCTCAATTCCAGCCAGCTTGGCAGCTGCACTTATTGCGTCCCTAAGATTCCCCAATTCATCCACTAGTCCCAGCTCTTTGGCTTGTTCCCCAGTAAAAATGCGCCCGTCGGCGACCTCACGGACTTCCTCTTCCTGCATGCGCCGTCCTCGCGCCACATCCCGAACAAATTGCTGGTGGACGTTGTCAATCATTGTCTGCAGATAGGCGCGTTCTTCGGAAGTCATCTCACGCGCGGGATTCCCCACGTCCTTGAATTCACCGCTTTTTACAATCTCCATTCGAAAGCCGATTTTGTTGAGGAGTTCCTCGAAATTGGTAAACTGAAGAATTACCCCGATACTACCAGTTATGGTACCTGGATTGGCATAGATCTTTTGGGCGGCAGAGGCAATATAGTAACCGCCGGAAGCGGCAATAGAACCCATGGAAACCACCACCGGTTTCTCTCGTCCCGTCCGGTCTATTTCCTGGTAGAGTTCTTGCGAAGGACTCACACCACCGCCGGGAGACTCAATCCTTACCACCACAGCTTTTACAGAGGAATCTTTTCTGAATGTGGCTAGTTGCTCTATGGTTGGCTGGGAGTCGGCTATGACGCCCTTAACTTCTAGGACTGCAACTTTTTCGCCGAACATCAGTCCTGCATCACCGCCACGCAAGTGCGAAAACCATGCAATGCTGCCAAAGATGACAACGAGGATCAAGATTAAAACGCTTGCCGCCAAAAAGACGGAACGTTTGCGCACCTTACTGCCTCCCAGTCTGGATCCGGTCGGTGTCTGAACAGACACCCTGGATGGAAACTACTTATTCCTTATCATCCCCCCCTAGAAATTTATCGGTACGTCCTTCCAACTCTTCCTTCAACAGCTGGCCAAGATTTGAGGTTGCCGCTTTGGGGCTATCTACATACTCATAGTACTGGGTCTTGTCTTCCTCCTCGTCCAACCTCTTGAGGGAAAGCCCGATCTTGCGCTCTTCTTTGCCTATGTTTACTACCTTGGCGGTTACCTCCTGCCCCTCTTGGAAAAGTCCCACAGGAGTCTTGATTTTCTCTTTGCTGATTTCAGAGACGTGTACTAACCCCTCAATTCCTTCCTCTATTTCAACGAAAAGGCCAAAATCTGTTACGTTGGTCACCGTACCGACAACAGAGTTCCCAACTGGATATCGCTCCGGGATTTCTTCCCATGGATCAGGGCTGAGTTGTTTTACCCCCAGAGAAAAACGTTCATTTTCTTTATCAATATTGAGGACTATAGCCTGTATCTCTTCTCCCTTCTTGAAAAGTTCTGAAGGGTGTTTAATCCTTTTCGTCCAGGAAAGATCTGAGATGTGCACGAGACCATCTATACCTTCATCGATACCAATGAAAAGTCCAAAGTCGGTAATATTCTTGATCTTTCCCTGAATAGTGGTGCCCACAGGGTACTTCTCTCCAATGACGTCCCATGGATTGGGCTCCACCTGTTTCATACCCAGGCTAATCCGTTTGTTTTCTTTGTTCAGATTGAGAACCACTGCTTCGACCATGTCGCCCTGGGCTACGACCTTTGATGGATGGCGAATTTTCGCGGTCCAGGACATTTCGGAGACGTGGATCAGTCCTTCTATACCCGGCTCAAGTTCCACAAAAGCACCATACTCAGTCAGACTCACAACGCGCCCCGTTACCCGGTGACTCACTGGATATCTCTCGTCAACTGTGTTCCATGGATCTTGTGATAGCTGTTTTAGGCCCAAAGAAACCCGTTCTTTTTCGGGATCAAAGCTCAATACCATGACATCGATGGTATCGCCTATGGAACACATCTCTGACGGGTGCCCGACTCGGCCCCAACTCATGTCCGTGATGTGCAGCAGACCATCAATTCCACCGAGGTCCACAAAGACGCCGTACTCGGTGATGTTTTTTACAATACCCTCAAGGACCTTACCCTCTTCCAGTTTCGCCAAAGTATCAGATTTTAGTGTCTCTCTTTCTTTCTCTAGAAGTACCCTGCGTGAGAGTACTACATTACGCCTTTTCTTGTTGTATTTCAAAATCTTGAACTCAAACTGCTGTCCAATGAGGCTGTCAAGATTGCGAACCGGCCGGAGATCCACCTGGGACCCGGGTAGAAAAGCTTGCACACCAATGTCGACGGAGAGTCCACCTTTGACCTTGGAAACAATCCGACCTTCAATGACCCCCTCTTCTTTATAGACGTTGCTAATGTCGTCCCATACCTTTATCTTGGCGGCCTTCTCTTTGGAAAGGACAATTTCGCCGTTTTCGTCCTCGTGATGTTCAAGAAGAACATCAACCTCATCACCGACCTTGGCACTTACCTTGCCCTCTTCATCTTTGAATTCAGCGGTGGGTATCTGACCTTCAGACTTGTAGCCTATGTCCACCATTATATAATCGTCGGTCACCTGAATGATGCTACCGCGCACTACCTCGCCTTCCTTGATGCTCTTGAGGCTTTCTTCGTAAAGCGCCTGGAAGGATTCCTCCGTGAGCGCCTGGTCCTGATCCTTTAGCTGCGCGACAGAAGTCACCGTCTCTTGCTCGAGATCTTCCTGCTCCGCTACAGTCTCCGCGGTTTCCTCTGCAACCTCTTGGGCCTCAGCCTCTTCTCCGGCGGTCGCCTCGACCTCTTCTGGCTGATCTTCCTGCTCCGCTACAGTCTCCGCGGTTTCCTCTGCAACCTCTTGGGCCTCAGCCTCTTCTCCGGTAGTCACCTCGACCTCTTCTGGCTGATCTTCCTGCTCCGCTAAAGTTTCCGCGGTTTCCTCTGCAACCTCTTGGGTCTCAGCCTCTTCTCCGGTAGTCACCTCGACCTCTTTTGGCTGACTTGCTTGCTCTTCGCTCATTTCCACAGTTTCTTCTTGATGGTTTTGTTCTTTTTTTACCATTAACCGATTACCCCCATGCCTAATTTGATCTCTCTTTACCCTAATGTTGCATAGCCACGTTAGGATTTAACCCTTTTCTCCTAGTCCTCTTTCACTTTCACCCGGTTTGTCACTAAGGACCCCGAGTGAAAGGTTGTACCTGTATAACAGAAACAATATTGAATTACAAACCATTTCCCTGCATAGTTACTGGGTGGCACAGCTTATCTCACCTTTATGCTTCTCTGGTTGAAAGCAATGCGCTACGTGCTTTCCGCTGCTTTTCGATGTACCCGAGCATTAGCTGCACGACCTCTTCAATTTGTGAGTGGCTAGAATCTACCACAATGGCGTCTGCTGCCGGCTTGAGAGGCGCTAACTCCCGACTGCTATCGTTTCGATCCCGCTCAACCATCTGTTGATAGACTTCCTGAGGGGTCGTCTTCTCTCCCTTGACCTCCAATTCCAAGTATCTTCTCTTACTGCGAATCTCAGGATTGGCATCCAGAAAAAACTTGACATCAGCGTCGGGAAAAACCACTGTGCCCATATCTCGACCCTCCAAGACCACTCCACCAGCCGCCCCCATCCTCCGCTGAATCTCTGAAAGCCGCTCCCGTACCACCGGTTGGGCGGATACGGCTGAAGCCAGTGAACTGATCTCTGGCCGGCGAATTTCTGTCGTGACATCCTCTCCGTTGGCCAGCAAATGTAAGGTGCCTTCTTTGTTGACAAACTGCAAATCAAGTCCCTGGCAGATATCTTTTAACGTTGACTCATCATGAGGATTCACCTGCTCACTGTCTCTCGCAAGCACGGCAACAGCCCGATACATAGCACCGGTATCCACGTAAATGTAGCCAAGTCGCTTGGCCAGAAGTTTACTCACGGTGCTCTTGCCGGCCCCGGCAGGACCGTCAATGGTAATAACGAGCTTTCGAGTCACAGATAATCTTATGTCGGCAGCACTACACCGAACATCTCCACTCAATCTCAGGTCAAATAAATTCGAATATCGAATATCGAAATCCGAAACAAATTCTAAATCCGAATATCAAATGTTCAAAACATCGAATGATTCTCTGGTCTACAATGAGCTGGTTCGTTTCGAATTTTGTGCTTTGGACATTTGAATTTGTTTCGTGCTTCGGATTTCGGATTTCGGATTTTTTCACGCTCCGCTATCAGCCTTTACTGTCCGTCTCCAGTTCCTCCATAACTTCCTTGAGAGCGGTAAGGAACCTTTTATTTTCCTCGGGTCGTCCCACTGAAATCCGAATGTAATTGTCCAAACCGTATGCATTCATGGCCCTGACGATCACTCCCCTTCGCAGCATGGCCTCGTAAACCTGTCGCCCATCGTAGCCGATTTCCATCAAGAAAAAATTCGTTTGCGTAGGAAGAGTGCGTATCTGCATCTCCGCCAGTTCCTTGTAAAGGAAAGCCAATCCTTCCCGCACGACTTTCTGAGTCTCCTGCAAAAACTGCACGTCATCCAGGGCGGCAAGGGCCGCCACCTGGGCCAGACTATTGACATTGAAGGGTTGGCGTACGCGATTCACATAATCCACCACCTCTGGAGGCATGATTCCATAGCCAACCCGAAGTCCCGCAAGGCCATAGGCTTTGGAGAAAGTTCGAAGGCTGATTACCGGGGGCGAACCACTCAGATACTCTCGACCAGTAATAGTCTGCTCTGGGTTAGCAAATTCCATATAGGCCTCATCAAGGACAATGAGGACATCAGCAGGCACTCGGTCTACAAAAGTTTCAAATTCCTTTCGACCTATGACCGTACCGCTTGGATTGTTAGGATTGTCCAAAAACACGAGTCTGGTTTGTGGGGTGAAAGCCTCTGCCATGGCTTCCAAATCATGAGCAAACGATTTCTGAGCCACCTGAACAGGACGCCCCCCCACTGCCTGCGTCATAAGACGGTAGACGAGAAAGGTGGGCTCTGACATCAACACATCCTCGCCAGGCTGGACAAAGGTACGAATAAGGAGATCGATAATTTCATTTGAGCCGTTGCCAAGTACAATCGAGGACTCATCCACCTCTAATAGCTGACTCAGTCGCTTTCTGAGATAATAGCCGCTCCCGTCAGGATAGCGGCGCAGGTTGTTCAAGTGACTGCGAATTGCTTCTAGAGCCAGCGGGGATGCTCCCAGTGGGTTTTCATTGGAGGCAAGTTTGATGGAATCTCTAATACCGTATTCACGTTCCAATTCTTCGAGGGGTTTTCCTGGTGGGTAGGGTTTTAAAGTGGCTATGTTATCAGGTATTCGAATGGTCATATGTTTCAGATTCAGCTTTGCTGAAAACCAACCAGCACTGGCCCAATAAATCTTACAGGGGCTCACTCCGGCAGGATTCTTAGAAGAAGCCTAAAGGCAGGCGAGAAATGGTGGGTTTTGTTTGGGGCTAAAGCCAATCAGCGTGGGTGAATTTCTTGCGTCACTATGCTTGTGGGTTTCCTGAGCCCTATGCAACCTGAACCTGATGGTTCCTCAATGAGTCTGATGTTCTTGCCTGCAAAAATCCTCGTGTCAGATAATTACTGGTTGGTAGTTTCTCCTTTCTCTCGAAACTCGTCGTCTGGCTTTCCCAGTGCGACACCGCGCTATATATCGCAGTTTTTCCTCAAAGGCAACTCCTAAGTTCGCAGAGCGCTAAGCGCAGAGCGCAAAGCGTAAGGTAAACAGTAAACGATGAACGGTAAACCGATCATGCGCTAGCTCCGTGACTGTTCACCGTTTACTGATTCCCGTTCACTCTTTTTATCGCTATGCGCCATGCGCTTTGCGCTTTGCGTCTAGATATACTGATCGGCCATTTCTTTTATCATCTCATCTACGTCTCCAGTTGCCTCCACATTCCATTGATCTATCACGTTTTCGATCTTGGCTCTCAGAACAGAGTCTTCCAGGTCGTCCAAACTCCTGTAGGCTCCCCCCCATCTTCCCACCTTATAAATGAGTCGTTCCTCTTCTGGCAGGGCCAAATAGCGATCAGCCACAGACAACATCTTCTCTTTGTCGTCAGGCAGAACTCCAGATATCTCTTCCAGCAGGTTCATGATGTGATCAGAGGCGACCGTTGAGGTGATTCCATCGAGACGCTCTATGAAAAGACGGATCTCTCGCACCACGCCGTCATCGTCGAGGAGTTCCATCTCGCCGGTCTCAATTTTCTCGGAAAGTGGAGCAGACCTGGGAACCCGCAAGGAGCGGAGCCTGATAAAATCAGCATTGATCTGATTCAACACGTCTGCTGTTGCCAGGGCATGCTCCCGCCACCAGAGTTTCCCCCCAAGACCTGGCATGACATACTCCGACAGTGAGATGGAGGCCTCTTTAACAAGACAACCCGCCTTGACATGTTCCGCCGCCGTACTCCCTTTTTGCATAAAACTCAGCACGGGGTCATAACCACTCTCCATGCCGATATGTATGCGGTCCAGACCCGCCTGGCGCAGCATTACCAACTGCTTTAAAGTTCTCCGGGCCAAGGTTCTGGACCGAGCATAGCTGGTTATCCTGCGGATTCCGGGAACTGTCTCACGCAAATAGTGAAGAATTTCTGCCAGATCCTCAGGCCTCATAATGAGGCTGTTGGCATCCTGCAGAAAAACGCTTCCTTCTCCGAAATATAACCAGTGCGCTATCTGGCGATAGATAAGAGCGTGATCTCTACTAGGATAAATATGGGAAATCACTGTTGCTGTAACCTTCCCCCCGAAACCAAGTTTCTTCGAAATCCTCTGAATATCCTCAATAACCTCAGCGATTTCATCGATTTCCCCTTTTATTTCGGCTACAGATCGGCGAGAGAAGGCAGTTTCTTTATAGACTGGACAAAACAGGCACTTGTTCCAGGGGCAGTTACGAGTCAGCCTCAGAAGCAGACTTTTGCTTTCACTTGGGGGTCTTATGGGACCTTGCTCGATCATCGAAATTCTCTCTCACGCAAGCAGCATCGAGTTTCCTTAATATAGTTAACAAATCTCAGGCTGGAATTGTATCATAGCGACGTCACATCAGGGAACGGCTCAAGGCACGGGCCTGTGTTAGCTAGCAGCAGACAGCGAGCAGCAAAAGAATAGGAGTGTCTATTTTAGTAAGTGTTCCA
>JBFFBS010000034.1:0-23385 GCA_041560295.1 Syntrophobacteria bacterium
AAGTTGTCTACACAGTCTTTGCAGAGATGATCGAGAAGAACTGGGGCCTCAGCAACCAACTGACGGCAGGACTCGACTTTGCAGTCGAATATCCTCAAGGGATTGGTGGATTTGCGGCGCTGGCAATCCGAGCAAAGTTTGCCGCTCACACTTTCAAGGTAGCTCGTCAGGGAGTCTCTAAAAGGCTGACGACAGTCGGGGCAGCCCATGGAATTTATGTGCAGGGTGATGTCGGGTATATGCAACTCCTCAAGAAATACCAGGAGCATGTAGATGACCTCGGCGTCAACCATGGGGTCATCGATGGCAAATACTTCTACATTGATCTGATGGAACTGGCGGTACCGTCCTTTTTGGGGGCGCTCATGGCGGAACATGGGTCCAAAGGTGTAAAACTTACGCATCGTGGGCTGCAGGTGCAGCCGATGCTGAATAAAGGCTCGAACCACAGAGGCAGTAGCCTCGGGCCTGAGGGTAAGGAGCTGCCCGTTGCGGTCAGGAAAAGTGTACATTTCCTTTTCCACAATATCTGTGCTCTCTCCTATACTGCGGGCGAAAAGCTCGGTTTTTTCGAGAATGGGTATTCGTATTTCCTGATAACCGAAGTTGGTGAAGACTCTTCTTGCTACGGACTCCACCAGTTGCCACTTGCCCACAGCATTGGGTAGGATGTCATTGATGCCTTTTATTCCAGTAATCGCCACGATGCCAACTCACTTTTGCTTTTAAAGGGTAAACAAATTTTGATACTGAATCGACCCGGTAAAGTCAAGGGAAAATACCCGGCGCTGGGTCAGATCAGATCGCATAGGGCATAGGGCATGGAGCATGGAGTATATAAGAACATAGAAACCGTTATTTTTTTTCTGCGCGCTGCCTGCTGCCTGCTGCTAGCTAACACAGGCCTTGTGCCTTGAGCCTTGAGCCTTTTTTTCTCGATAGATTAGCATTGCGAAAAGGCACGGCTTAAGATAATCTCTTAATGCAACTCTCTTTTTGATGGCCATTACTGATTTCCTACCATGAACTGGAGCCAGCCGGCATCGATAACTACTAATTTTTTACGATTTTTGGGAGAAAATTATGGTACCACCCTTTGACTCCGACTCAGATGAAAGAGAAAAGCCAAGCTGGCGTGATATTGACCGCAAGCGCGACCGCAGTCGCCACGTAAGCCGGGATGAGCAAAGCAGAAGTGAAAAATCGCTCCAATCCACCTGGGCCAAAGAGCAATATCTGAAAGAAGTGGACAAGCTTTTCCAGGGAAAAAAGGGCAGCAAGGAGCATAAGGCGGCGCTCAATGCCATCCACAACCACTACGGCACCAGCAAGTTTGCCAGTTCGGTGAGGAAGTATCTCAAAAAGTACGGCATCCCTGACGACTGGAGCACCTTGATGCTTCTGCTTGATTACAAAGACGACGAGGTGCTGGTGCAGGTCATAGATGCTCTCAAAGACATGGCGCCTGAGCGATCCCGGGTGGAAAGACAGGGTTTCAAAGACAAGTTGGAAATCCTTGCTATAACTGCTTCAAGTTCCACGATCATTTCGCTGGCGGAAAAGGTGTCCAGGGAGCTATAGAACGTAATGGCGGCAAAAAAGGCCACACTTTACCTTATCGATGGTAGCTCCTACATCTATAGGGCTTTTTATGGAGTGCGCCATCTCAGCACCTCCACTGGAATTCCCACCAATGCCATCTATGGTTTCGGCAATATGCTCAACCGGGTCCTCAGGGAGAGAAGTCCAATCTATATGGCTATTGCCCTGGATGCACCCGGTCCTACCTTTCGCCATGATCTAAGCCCTGTTTACAAGGCGAATCGTCTTCGCATGCCAGAAGACCTCTCAGAGCAGATTCCATTTATAAAAAGACTGATTACTGCCCTGGGGATACCGTATATGGAAATCCCCGGGTATGAAGCCGACGACATCATTGGCACTCTGGCGACGTGGGCCAGCGACCAGGGAGCAGACGTGGTTATGATCTCTGGTGATAAGGATCTGATGCAGTTGGTAAACCCAAAAGTTCATATGTGGGACAGCATGAAGGATGAGGTTTTTGGTCCTGCGGAGGTAGAAGAGCGCTTTGGAGTTCCCGCTTCCCAGGTGGTGGAAGTAATGGGGTTGGCAGGAGACAGCAGTGATAACATACCCGGCGTCCCAGGAATTGGCCCGAAGACTGCCCAGAGATTGATTAAGGAATTTGGCAGTATTGAAAACTTGCTGTCAGCTTTGGATAAGGTCAGCAAGGAGAAAGAACGCAAGAGACTGGAAACCCACTCAGAGCAAGCCATTATGTCGCTGGCGCTCGCTACGATAAAATGCGACGTGCCGCTGAAGAAAGATTGGCAGGAGTTTGAGTTGGGGGAAGCTGATCTGGGTGATCTCACTAATCTGTACCGGGAACTGGAGTTCAAAAAACTCCTTCAAGAACTGGAGGGGACGCAGGCCACTGTTGAGGCTGAGGAAATCAGGCGTGACTACCAGTTAGTTACAACAACTGATGAACTGGAACAGATGCTGTCCCAGATTCGCCAGTCTCCTAAGGTAGCATTCAGTGTGATGATCTCCGATGAGGGTTCATTTGAATCTGATCTTGTGGGTCTCGCTCTGGCCTGGGGGCCGGAGCAAGGTCGTTACCTACCACTACGACACCAGTCTGAATCTAGCTCCGCCAGCTTGGATCAATCAGAGGTCATGAAGTTGCTGGCTCCAATCCTGAGCGATCCTCGTGTCCCGAAGATTACCCATAACAGTAAACAAGCCTGGATCATTCTGAATAGTTTGGGTGTGGAACTCTCCGGGCTGCAGTTTGACACCATGTTGGGTGCGTATGTCTTGGATCCTGGCAAGAGGGTGCAAAATCTGGAGGTCCTGGCTCGAGAACATCTTGAGGTGTCCTTGGTTGCTTTCGAAGACCTGGTGGGAACCGGCAAGAAACGGCGCAGTATAGCCAGCGTACCCCTGGAGCAGGTGTCGAGTTACGCCGGAGATCAAGCGGTTTTTGCCCTGCAGCTTGCTGATATTTTAGATGAGAAGATAAAGGAGGCCAACCAGGAGACTTTGTTCAACGACATTGAGCTTCCCCTGGTCAAGGTGCTGGCTCGGATGGAGATAAAAGGGGTGAAGGTGGATGTTGAGCGGTTGGATTTCCTTGCGACAGGTTTCAGCGAGCGGCTGGAGGTGAGCGCCGAAAAAATCTACCACATGGCAGGGGAGCCCTTTAATATTAACTCGCCGCAGCAACTGGGCCGGATTCTCTTTGACAAGTTGGGTTTGCCCATGGGGAAGAAAACCAAAACCGGGTACTCAACTTCCATGGGCGTACTCTCTTCACTTTCACCGCACCATCCTTTGCCAGGAGAAGTTCTCAACTATCGTAGCCTTATGAAAATGAAAAACACTTACGTGGATGCCTTGCCGCGAATGGTAAACCCAGATACGGGCCGGATACACACGTCTTATAATCAGACCGCTACCGTTACTGGCAGGTTAAGCTCCAGTGAGCCAAATCTTCAGAACATCCCTATACGCACCGAAGAAGGCAAAGAAATACGTCGCGCCTTCGTGGCTGACTCCGGCAATGTCCTCATTTCAGCCGACTATTCTCAGATTGAACTGAGAATTTTGGCACATTATTCGAAAGATGAGGCGCTGCTCGAGGCTTTCAGCAAGGGCGAGGATATCCACCTTCGCACGGCAGCTGAGATTTTTGGGGTTCAGCCCGATGAAGTCACCGAGGAAATGAGGCGCCAGGCCAAGACCATTAACTTTGGAATCATTTACGGGATGAGCTCGTTCAGGCTTGCCATGGATTTGGGCATACCACTGAAAACAGGTCGAGAAATCATAGAACGTTACTTTGAGCGCTATCAGGGAGTTCGTTCCTATGTGGAAGAGATGCCACAGACCGGCCGCGAGCAAGGATTTGTCGCCACCCTGTTCAATCGCAAGAGATTCCTTCCGGACCTCAACAGTAGAAATCGCAACATTCGACAGTTTGCTGAGCGCACTGCCATAAATACGCCAATTCAAGGGAGCGCGGCAGATATCATCAAACTTGCCATGATTCGTATTGATGCAGAGCTGGAGCGGAGAGCGCTGCCGGCACAAATGATCATGCAGGTTCACGATGAGTTGGTTTTGGAAGTGGAGGGAGGCAATGCTCAGGAAGTGGCACACATGGTGCAACATGAAATGGAGTCAGTGGCATCTCTTGCCGTCCCACTGGTGGTAGAGGCAGGGATTGGCGCCAATTGGGACGAAGCACATTAAATGCGCATAGCGCATAAGGAACAAATTCGCAATCCGAAGCACGAAGCACGAAACACATCCGAAGCACGGATGTTCGAATGCTCAAAACGGATTTGACTAAGGCGCCAATTTTACGTTTCGGTCATTTGGATTTTGGAAATTTGAATTTGTTTCGGATTTCGGATTGCGGATTTGGGAATTAAGGGATTTGAGTTATGGGATGCTAGGGCGTTATCGACGATGTGGAATCTCACATCCCACATCCAAATACATGCAGAAAAGTTGACAATTAGCAAACCGGAGGATAATAATAGAATTACGCAAGTGAGCCTGCCAGCGGTGGGCACAGAAACTGCGTCCCCGGAGTGCCGCGCCACTTTACGAAAAGACGGCTAGGCACGCAAAGACGTGCCACACGAGGCGTTGCCGCTTCCAGATCCTGTCTGGAAGAAGAGCAACCCCGGTCGCCACTAGAGCCCCGGCCCTCTTAGGTGACCGTACATAGGCTGGGTAGCGTTCAGAGTTCACCCGTAGACCTGAACGCGAGAGTCATACGGGTTAGGCCCGACCAGAATAAAAGAACCAGACTACCTGGCGGGCGACAGCAAGTCTGGTACGTTGGACGGCTATCAGTTTCTGTGCCTGCCCCTGGCAGGCCCTGGGCAAAAAAAACCACCCGATTACGGGTGGTGATCATACCCATCCTCTCGCTTATCCTAAAGGATACAGCAAAACCTTTCCCTGAGTCGAACCGGGTAGCATCCTGCGAGTAAGGGTCAGAACTACTCTCCCTCTTTCTCTTTGATTTTATCCAGTTCCGATTTCAGTTGTTCAACTTCAGCCTTGTATTTTTCTGCCTCTTCCCTGTACTGGGGGGTTTCTTCGGTGTCCAGAGTTGACGGAAACCCTTCCTCCTTCTTGCTGAAATAGGGAAGCTTCTCTTTCACCTCGTCAAAGCCAAGGTAAGCGGCAATGACACCACCAAACAAAAGCATCACAGGCAGAGCTCCTGCCACCAACTGCAGGAATGGCACCCACCAGATGAGCAAGAGTATGACCCCCAATACCGCTGCCACAATGCCACCGACAAAAACCGCCATGCCATTTCCTCCTTCTTATAGCTAGAACGTATTCTACCACTCACACAAAAGGGATCGTCGCGATCCGCTTTTTCTGTGCGCAAGGCATGAAAAACGCTACTCGTATACCATGAGGTCCACGGGATTGCAAGACAATTTTGCACTCTGCTTGAGGACATGGGTACTATGGACTCGCAAGCCTTGTCCAATAAAGGGAGGGATAGACAGCAAAGGTGATTTGGCACTATTCGAGAGTCCACTTTTTTCAGAAAAACTTCTTTACAAGTACAGCTTTTCTTAATACAATTCAGACCATCTCAGGTCCTCGTTTTATTCATGTTTGGCTCAGATACAAATGCAGCTAGGTGGTTGTCTAAAATAATTGTTTGAACCCACAGAGTAAGGGTGGTGCTCATGGCTAGACCGTCGAAAAAAGGTGCCAAAACTGAGGCAGAGGTCGTGGCAGAGGCCAGAAGGAAGAAGGAGATCCTCGATAAAGTGGCTCAGTCCAACATACCTACCAAGACAATTCTGAAAGAGTTGGGCATTTCTAGATCCACTTACTACAGCTGGCTGAAACGCTACGAAGAAGAAGGCGATGAAGGACTTTTGGACAGTCGTTCATTGGCGAAAACCGAAGAGGAAGTGGAAGAAACTGCTGCTGCAGTTGAGGAGGTCCAACCACAACCCCCTGTAACAGTGGCAGCGGAGGAGGTGGTGGAAGAGAAACTCCCGGAACCAGTCGCCGAAGAAGTGATCGAGGAAGAACCTTTACCTCCGCCACCCGAGGAACCGGTCGTTACCCCAGCGCCGGTTGAAGCGGACGAAGTGGTGCAACCCGAAGAACCAGTTGCTGCCCCAGCACCTGCTGAACCGGAGAAAACTGTAGAAGAGACCATACCCGAGCCAATGATACCGCCTGGAGGAGACCAGGCAAGGAAGGGTTTGGGTGGCTACGGTTTGATCGCGGTAATGTTGCTGATAGTCGGGCTGCTGCTGAGTATAAGTATCAATAATCACAGCACATATCAGTTAAGGAAAAATAGCAATTCCCTCACGCTCTGGAAAGGCAAATTCGCCCCCCGCGGTTATGAAATGGTGGAAGCGTTCGAGCCTGTCGAGGTGGGAGATGCCGATGTGAGCAAGCTGACTGACAGAACCTTCACCGGTAGGGACGCTGTTAACAGTGCTATCTTCGCTTTCTTTATGGACCAGGTAAATGGAGAGACGGCTCGAGGTGACGGGGCGGATATCGGCAAAATGAGTCTTCTGTTGAATAGGGCGGAAGCCTTTGCAGAAGTCAATGGGGCCGGAGACGCCAGTATAAAAAGTATGCGTTTTCAGCTGGCCCAACAACGGGTTGGCATGGCTGAACTGGGATTGCACAAGGCGTATAGAAAGGCACTGCCAATTTATCAAGAGGCGCTGAAAGCTGGGCTGGCAGATGGAGCCACGCTGGAGGCCAAAGTCGAAGCCATGCAAAAGGCATTGGGGCTTGTTCCAGTGGTGGCATCGGAAGCACCAGAGCAACAAGTCGAAGTCGCTCCAGCAGAGGAAGAAGCAGGCCAAGAAGCTGCAATCACCGCACCGCCAGAGACGGTAGCCGAGGAAGCCGAGACCCCTGCTGCAGCAGAGGAATCAGCCACAGAAGAGGAAACCGCTGTGGCTCCTGGAGCTGACACCGAAGAAACTCAGGTCCCCGCCGAGGTTGAGTCATCAACTGTGGAAGGTGAAACAGTTCCGGCGGATACGGAAAAAGACGCAACCGCTGAGCAAACCAATCCGGGGGAGAAAACTGATAAACCCACGAGTTTTATGCAGTGGTTGAAGTCAAAACAGCAATAGGAGGACGGTACTGGTTTGCTTGTCTCATTTTTCGATCGTTGAGGAGCTAATTCGGACACCGCTCGCCTGAAACTGATTCTATCTGTCCAATATAGTACCAAGCCAGTTGCAAGCATAGCCTTGAACTGAAGGGCGCTCACCGGAGGTAAGACACCGGGAGGCGCCCTTTCTGATTTTGGAATTCGGATTGCGGAATGCGGATTGGTGATTTCACATGCAGAATATGATTCTGAGAGGCCAAATCCCAAATCCCAAATCCGCAATGTTGAAAGGGTTTTCTTTTTGGGATATTTTGAAGAGAGATTTCTGGGGAGAAGATTGGTAGAAAGCAAAACCATATGATAGAGAATTTTATTTCCGCTGTTCAAAGGCCTAGCCGCTATCTGGGCAATGAGATCAATGTGCCCCAGAAGGATTGGGCCAGCGCCAGAGTCCGGATGGCGCTCGCCTTCCCAGACGTCTATGAAGTTGGCATGTCTCACCTGGGACTTCTGTTGCTCTACGACATTCTCAATCAGCAGGATTGGATAGGTGCTGAGCGAGTTTTTGCCGTTTGGCCTGATATGGAAGCAGCCTTGCGCACGGCGGGCAGACCACTGGTTAGCTTGGAATCGTCCACACCTCTGGCCATGTTTGACGTGGTGGGCTTCAGCCTACAATATGAATTGAGCTATACCAACGTCTTAACCATGTTGGAACTGGCTGGAATTGCACCCTATGCGGCGGCCCGCAAAGGTGAGCAACCGTTGGTGATTGGTGGCGGACCAAATGCATTCAACCCTGAGCCAGTCGCGGTTTTCTTTGATGCCTTCGTTTTGGGTGACGGGGAGGAAGTAGTCCTTGAAATTGCTGAGGTTATTGACCAGTGGAAAACCCAAGGAAGTGCTCGACTGGACCTCTTGGAAGCCCTCTCTGCATTGGAGGGTGTGTATGTGCCTTCATTCTTCGAACCGCGCTACGACAACCAGGATCGCATAGCTGAAATCAAGCCTCGTTTTCCTGAGAAACCCAGGGCGAGAAAGCGCATCCTCCCAACTCTCGATTCGAACAGGTCACCAAGCCGGCCGTTGGTTCCCTGTACCCGCATCATTCACGACAGGCTGAGCCTGGAGGCAGCGCGTGGTTGTACGCGTGGCTGTCGTTTCTGTCAGGCCGGCTTTATTTATCGACCGGTTCGAGAACGATCACCCCGGGAGATTCTGGAGCTGGCCGAGGCGGGGTTGGCCAGCACCGGTTATGATGAACTGTCTCTGTTGGCTCTCAGTGTTGGTGATTACGGCAACATTCAGAGGTTGCTTCAGACCTTGATGCGGTACCACAGCGATGAGCAGGTAGCCATCTCTTTACCGAGTCTTCGGGTGGGGACGCTGGATGAAGAGATGATCGAAGCGATCAAACAGGTGCGCAAGACCGGATTTACCCTGGCCCCAGAGGCGGGAAGCGAGAGACTGCGGTGCGTGATCAACAAAGGAATCAGCGAAAGCGACCTGTTGGATACGGTAAAAGAGGTCTACTCAGCGGGGTGGCGGTTGGTCAAGCTCTACTTTATGATGGGCTTGCCCACCGAAAAGACTAAAGACCTTGAGGCTATGGTGGCGCTTACCATGAAGGTCTGGCGGGAAGCGGCCACACACGAACCACGTCGTCGGGTGCATGTTAGTGTCTCCACCTTTGTGCCGAAACCTCATACCCCATTTCAATGGGAGGCCCAGCTCTCCCTGGCCGAGATAGAAGAAAATCTTGCTTTTCTCAAAAGGAGTTTGCGAAAGAAAGGACTAAACTTCAAATGGCACAAACCCTGGCAGAGTGTTCTGGAGGGGGTGTTCTCCAGGGGAGACAGGCGTTTAGGAGAGGTGCTGCTGAGGGCCCAACAGCTTGGTTGTCGCTTTGACGGTTGGAGTGAGCAACTACGGGTTGACCTCTGGCAGCAGGCCTTTGCCGAAGCAGGAATTGACCCCCTTGTATACGGCCAGCGCTCTCGGGATTTTGGTGAGATTCTCCCTTGGTCTCACCTGGATTGTGGGGTAAGCGAAGACTATCTTTGGAAGGAATATGAGCGAGCCATAGCTGAGGTTGTTACCTCTGATTGCAGGACAGAGGGCTGCAACAAATGTGGAGTATGTGACCACAAAAAGATAACATTGCAACTTCACCAGGAAATGACCACGGAAACAGGTGAGCGAAGAGGATCAGAAGCGAGCACGGATGGACTCTATCGCTATCGTGTGGTGTTTGCGAAAATTGACAGCGGTCGTTTTCTGAGCCACTTGGAAATGGCCACCGCTTTTCAGCGTGCCATGCGGCGGGCAGGACTGCCACTGGCATACAGCCAAGGATACCACCCCACGCCTCGCATTTCTTTTGGAAATGCCCTACCCCTCGGCCTTGAAAGCAGGGTTGAGGAGATGGATGTGGTATTATACCAGCCCTTAGCGCTCTCAGAGATATGCAGTCGATTGAATGCTGAACTCCCACCTGGCTTGGAGGTGCTGGAGGCAGAGGAGAAACACAAGAGTACTCGACAAACAGCCTCAACAGTGGTTAGATACGAGGCTATCTTGCCAGGAGAGAGTTGGCCGGCGGAAGGGTTTCGCCGTTTTCACAGTCAGTCACTGGCTCCACTGAGGCAGAGGTCCAAGAGGGGTGAAACTATTATCTCTTTGAAAAAGCGGTTGCTTGGTCTCGAATCTTTGGATCCCCGCAGGATTCGGCTCACCCTTACTCAGGAGGCAAAGGGAAACATCCGGATTCGAGATCTTTTGACTCATCTATTCGACTTGCCCGAAGAGAAGGTTTTGGACGCTCGCATTATCAAGATATCTTCAGAATTCACGGAAGGATGACATCGTGTCCACTGATCTGATCATCAATGTTACCCATTATGAGACACGGGTGGCACTCATAGAAAATGGAACAGTGTCAGAGCTATTCATTGAACGCTCCGGCGAACGAAGTATTGCCGGAAACATCTGCAAAGGGAGAGTGGTACGAGTGCTTCCAGGCATGCAAGCGGCTTTTGTTGATATCGGTTTACAAAAGGCGGCATTTTTGTATGTAAGCGATGTATACGACAACCTGGACGAAATAGAAGAAATGATGGCCGACAACGGGGAGATTGACGAGGGCGGCGAACTGCGCCAAGAGCAGGTTGAGAGAACGTGGTCAGAAGAGGTCCACATAGAGGATCGGCTACAGGAAGGGCAGGTGGTCCTGGTGCAGGTGGCCAAAGAACCATTGGGAACCAAAGGGGCGCGTATTACCTCGCACATCTCTATCCCGGGACGTCACCTTGTGCTCATGCCGACGATGGACCATGTTGGGATTTCACGGCGCATTGAGGATGAACCTGAGCGGACTCGGTTGCGCGAGTTAGTGCTGCAGATAAAACCTGACAATTACGGCTTTATCGTTCGCACAGCTGCAGAGGGGGTGGACGGCGACAAGATCAAGGCAGAAATGGAGTTCATGTTGAAAGTATGGCAAAACATCCAGAAAAAAAGCGAAAATTGTCAAGTGCCAGGTCTTCTTTATCAAGAGCCGGATATCATTTTAAGGGCGGTGCGAGATCTCTTTACTCAAGAAGTGGACAAGCTCATTGTCGATTCCCAAACAGAGTATGAGAAGATTCTCAAGTTCGTCGAGACTTTTATGCCTAGCTTGAAAGAGGATGTCAGGCTGTACGAGGAACCCGAGTCCATTTGTGACGCCTACGGCATAGAGATGGAGGTCCAGCGGGCTCTGGGTAAGAAAGTATGGTTAAAGTCCGGCGGCTACATTGTTATCGAGATGACGGAAGCACTCACTGCCATCGACGTTAACACTGGACGGTATGTGGGCAAGAGAAATCTGGAAGAGACCATTCTCAAGACCAACCTCGAGGCCGTAAAAGAAATCGTTTATCAGTTACGCTTGCGCAATATAGGTGGAATCATCATCATCGATTTCATCGATATGGAGAAGGAGGCCAATCGAGAGAAAGTCTTCAATAGACTGAGCGATGGACTGAAAAAGGACAAAAGCAAAACCAACATTTTAAAGATGTCAGAGCTCGGCCTTATTGAAATGACCCGAAAACGCACGAAAGAAAACATAAACCGGGTACTGCGAGAACCATGTTTTTACTGTGATGGTGAAGGATATCTAAAGTCCACGGGGACCATGTGTTACGAGATTTTTCGGGAGATTGAACGCGACCATGAAGCCCTGTCCGGGCGGAGTGTCATGGTAACCGCGCATCCGGAGGTAGCTCATCTTCTCTACGATGAAGAACGCCATGCACTGGAGGAGTTGGAAAAGAAGCTGCAGGCGCGCATAACTGTGAAGGCAGACCAAAGCCTCCACCTGGAACAGTATGATATTTATGCCCTGCCGTAGATTTTAGATTGCAGTTATGGGTTTTATTCAACATCGAAAACTTGGTCCTTAGGGCCAGGTCAGCGTTGAATGGCTCTGCCGGTAAAAGAGGTTTCAGGTTTCAGTTGTTTTGTTTTTCTTTCCTGACACCTGACACCCGACACCTAATACCCAGAGATTTGGTGCTTGGAATTTGCTATTTTGCAAGGCTCCATTACTCCAGATTTATTGACTTTCACCTGTGAGTATTACTTGACAAAAAGCATTGATTCATTTATATTTCCCTTTTGTCTTTTTGGAGGATTATTCGATGTACGCAGTGGTTCGATCTGGAGGAAAGCAGTACAAGGTGAGTGCGGGTGACGTGCTGCGAGTAGAGAAGCTGGACGCCGAAGTAGGCGATACAATAACGCTGGATGATGTTTTACTGGTTAAGGATGATGAAAACATTCAACTTGAGGCATCCACCTTGGCCAAAGCCAAGGTAACAGCTCGGGTCACAGGGCACGGGCGACGGCGGAAAATTGTCATCTTCAAATATAAGCGGCGCAAAGGCTATCGCCGTAAGCAAGGTCATCGGCAGTGGTTTACTGAACTTGCCATAGAGAACATCGAAGCATAGTATTTTTTTGCTTCCAGTAATGAGGTAACTGGCCATGGCACACAAAAAAGCTGGTGGAAGCTCGCGAAACGGCCGTGACAGCGCGTCCCAGAGACGTGGAGTCAAACGATTTGGCGGGCAGTTTGTCCGGGCCGGAAATATTCTGGTGCGACAGGTAGGCACAAAGTTCCATCCTGGTCAAAACGTGGGTATGGGTAAAGACTATACCCTGTTTGCGAAGATTGACGGGGTTGTCCATTTCGAACGAAAGGGCAAGAGCCGACAGAAGATAAGCGTTTATGCCCCCAACTAGTTTCCATCCTTAAATGGCCCTTCTTCGCTGTCCTGCGGAATTGCCCTCGATTCAAAATAGCAAACCTGGTCCTTGGGGCTAGGTCAGAGTTCAGTGGCTTTGCCAGCAGAAGAGGTTTAAGGCATAAGGCGTAAGGCGCAAGGCATAAGGAGAAGATAAGCTTTCTTTTATTGTTATTGCCTTGCGCCCGGTGCCTTGAGCCTTGAACCGTTCGCTTTGGGCAGCCCCAAGCCAGGTCCTTTGGGCCTGAATTCTTTACTTTACTGAAGATGGGTACCCACCCATCACCGCTAACCATGCGTTTTGTTGACGAGGTCAAAATCCACGTTCGGGCCGGCGACGGCGGCAAAGGATGTGTCAGTTTTCGCCGCGAAAAATACGTGCCGAGAGGTGGCCCGGATGGCGGAGATGGTGGCAAAGGCGGTGATGTGGTACTCAGAGCCACAAGTGGCAAGCAAACCCTCCTGGATTTTCATTTCCAAAGTCAATTCAAAGCAGACCGTGGCGCCATCGGCCGCGGCAAACAGCAGACTGGCAAGAACGGGAAAGACTGCACTCTCCTTGTCCCTGTGGGCACTCAGGTAAGAGATGCAGATTCCGGTGAGTTGCTTGGGGATCTAACCCAAGATGACGATTATCTCGTCATTGCCAAGGGCGGCCAGGGTGGAAAGGGCAATATGCGTTTTGCCACACCCACTCGCAGGGCTCCGCGAATAGCTCAGCCGGGAAGGCCAGGGGAAGAGCGGCACATTATCTTAGAGCTAAAACTCTTAGCCGATGTGGGGCTCATTGGTCTTCCCAACGCAGGCAAGTCTACTCTCATATCTCGAATCTCTGCGGCTCGACCCAAGATCGCGGATTATCCCTTTACCACCCTCGTACCCAATCTCGGAGTAGTACAATTGGGGATGGACGAGTCCATGGTGGTTGCTGATATCCCGGGACTCATTGAAGGTGCACACCAAGGGGTTGGCCTTGGTTTGAAGTTTCTTCGGCACATCGAACGAACCTTAGTGTTGGTTCATATAATCGATATCTCCGGCTGGGAGCGTGGGGTTCAGACTATTGTGGATAATTATCATCAGGTCAATCACGAACTGGGTCAGTTCAGCTCGGAGCTTTTAGACAAACCGCAGATGGTGGCTTTGAACAAAATTGACGTGTTAGCAGACCGGGCGCCACTGGAGGAGCTGCTGGCAGCATTCCGGGAATTGGGACCACCAGTGCACGCCATTTCAGCGGTGACAGGCGAGGGCACCCAGGAATTGATCTGGGAAACCGCCGAGAAACTGGCCCAATTGCGGAACGGTGACACGAAAAGGTTGTCTGAGACCACAGAGGACACAACGGGCACAAAGGGTTTTTCATGATACAATTAGTTTCTTGGTGTACTTTGTGCTCTTTGTGGTTTATGTAATGCTAGCCCGGATTATTCATGAATAATCCGGGCTAGAAACCTGGTTCTCTCGCAATGACTAAGGTTTTAGTGTTCCCGCCTTCGCCTAGAGGGCTTGGGCGCGGCAAGCAGTGTTTTCCGCTGCCGCTTCGTTTCAGACGGGATCTTCGACAGGTGCCAGCGCTCTAGCTTTTTTCCCTGACACCTTAACTAAGGGTGAGCGTATCGGTGATTTCCCAGGATCGAAAAAAAGTGACAGAGAGTGCGCGGCGAGTAGTGGTAAAGGTGGGGAGTTCTGTGCTCACCAGCAGCCGCGGAGTTGACATGGGTGTTATCAATCGGCTTTGCGATGAGATATCTATGTTGAGAGAGCAGGACCGCCAGGTGATAATCGTTTCCTCTGGGGCCATCGCTTCCGGGATTCGCAAAGTTGGTCTGAGCGAGGTGCCAAAGACCATCCCTCAAAAACAGGCGGTGGCAGCCGTGGGCCAGGGCAGTCTGATTCAGGCATATGAGGAGGCGTTCAGCCACTATGGTCTTAAGGTGGCGCAGATTCTGCTCACCAGCGATGATCTGACCAATCGCCGTCGCTACCTAAACGCGCGTCATACACTGCAAACGCTCTTGGACTGGGGGATAATTCCCGTCGTCAATGAGAATGACACTGTGGTAGTTGATGAAATAAAGTTTGGCGACAATGATAATCTCTCAGCCCTTATCGCCCAACTCACCGAGGCCGACTTGTTGGTAGCCTTGACCGATATGGATGGTCTCTACGACTCTGATCCGCGCAAGCATCAGGAGGCACGTGTCATTCCGGTGGTTCACCGGATTGATAAGCAGGTGGAAGGTTTTGCAGGAGAACAACCGGGGAGGCTGGGCACTGGCGGTATGGTGAGCAAGCTGCTGGCAGCAAAGAAGGTTACCGCTGCCGGCGTGCCGATGATCATCGGCAACGGCAGAAATCGCTATGTTCTGAAACAGATTTTCGATGGCGAGGAGGTGGGTACCCTTTTCCTGCCAGCCGGTCGGCGGCTGCCCAGCAAGAAACAGTGGATTGCTCATACCCTCAAACCCCAGGGAGACATTATTCTGGACGGGGGGGCCACAGAAGCATTGAGGTCGCGGGGCAAGAGCCTCCTGTCCACGGGAATCATTGGGCTCAGAGGGGAATTCGAAGTGGGAGCCCCGGTGCGCTGCTTGAGCAATGAAGAGGAAGTGATTGGCATCGGTTTGGTGAACTATTCGGCTCATGAAATCGATAAGATAAAAGGTGTGCGCAGTAACAGAATAGAGGATATTCTGGGATACAAACATTCAGATGAAGTAATTCATCGAGACAACTTTGTCGTTAGCGAAGCAATTGCTTCGGACGTTGAACATACATAGCATAAGGCTTTTGGCCTAAAATTCGAAATCCGAAGCACGAAGCATGAAACAAATCCTAAATCCAAATGCTCAAATGTTCAAAACGGGATAGTCCAACTTGACTCATTCTCTGTTTTGGTCATTGGGATTTTGAAAATTCGAATTTGCTACAGTGATGGAGTGGGCACTGTCCGCCGATAAGAACGAGGAGGAAAGATGGGTACGACGATCCCGAAGATGATGCAATCAATGTCTCAACGTGCCAGGGCAGCATCCAGGCTCATGGCCCGGGCCCCTAGTGAAGCCAAGAATCTGGCACTCAGAGAAATGGCCGCCCTGCTGCGGCAGCACCGCGCCGAGATTCAAGCAGAGAACAGTAAGGACGTTGCTGCAGCAGAGGCAGAGCTGGGGGCTGCAAAGATCGACCGGCTCCGCATCACTGATAAGGTGCTGGAGGATATGGCGCTTGGACTGGAAGAGGTTGCACAGCTTTCTGATCCGGTGGGTAGCATTGGTAAGATGTGGATTCGTCCCAATGGGATGCAAGTTGGCAGAATGACTATTCCTTTGGGAGTCATTGGTATTATCTACGAATCGCGGCCCAATGTTACCGTAGACGCGACTGGCCTCTGTCTCAAAGCTGGTAATGCTGTGATTTTGCGTGGTGGCTCCGAAGCAATTAACTCCAACAGCTGTCTGGCGAGCATTCTGCAAGAAGCGCTAAAAAAGGGAGGGTTGCCAGGAGAGGCGGTTCAGGTGGTGTCCACCACCGATCGTCAGGCGGTCACCGAACTGCTGAAGCAAGAGGAAAACATTGATCTTATCATTCCCAGAGGCGGTGAGGGTCTTATCCGCTTTGTAGTGGAAAACGCTCACATGCCGGTGCTGAAACACTATAAAGGGGTGTGCCATATTTTCGTGGATGCCAGCGCAGATCTTACTATGGCCGAGACCATCTGTATGAACGCCAAGGTTCAGCGCCCGGGCGTCTGTAATGCCATGGAGACTCTTCTGGTTCATGAAGCTGTGGCCGAGAGCTTTCTGCCTCGCGTGGCAAAATCGCTCTCCGGGGCCGGGGTTGAGCTTCGCGGTTGTCAACGAACCCAAACCATCCTCCCGGGGGTGAAGGAAGCCGCCGAGGCCGACTGGTTTGAGGAATACCTGGATCTCCTTCTCGCAGTCCGAGTGGTGCCCAATATGGCTGCTGCCATCGAGCATATAGAAACCTACGGTTCCATGCATACCGAGGCCATCATTACCACTGATTATCAACGGGCACATCAGTTCTTGCAGAAAGTCGATTCGTCCGTGGTGCTGGTCAATGCCTCGACGCGTTTCAACGATGGCTACCAGTTGGGGCTGGGGGCAGAGATTGGCATTAGCACCTCCAAGCTCCATGCCTTCGGCCCTATGGGGGTTGAAGAGTTGACCACTAACAAATTTGTGGTACTGGGCGACGGTCAGGTCAGGGAGTAGTTAAAGGACAGAGGGGAGAGGTTTCGACTAATCAAGAGGGTCAAAGCTCGAAATTCGAATATCGAAATCCGAAACAAATTCTAATGTTCAAAATCTAAATGACCGAAACCTCACTTTCAGAGTACCAGTGAATACTGTTTGGAACATTGGAACATTTGTATCTCGGATTTGTTTCGTGCTTTGGATTTCGGATTTAGGATTTTTCGGAAAGCGCCTGCGTGGAGATCCAAACACTCGAGCTTACCCTAGGTGACAGGGCAAAAGAATATGGGAGAGTAACTTGGGTATTGGCATTATGGGCGGCACCTTCAATCCGATTCACTTTGGTCACCTGCGGGCAGCTGAAGAGGTGGCCGAATCGCTGCAATTGCAGCGGGTGGTCTTCATACCTGCTGCAAAGCCGCCACATAAATCCGAGGTGGGGCTGGTCTCTTTTGATCATCGCTGGCACATGATGGAGTTGGCGACGGCAGGGAATCCGCTTTTCGTGTTGTCCGATCTGGAGCACCAGCGTCCGGGCATATCCTACTCGGTGGAAACATTGACGCAACTGGCCAAAGACCGTGGTGGCAGCGAAGAGCTCTACTTTGTCTTGGGTTTGGACGCCTTTCTGGAACTGCCGACCTGGAAGAGCTACCGCGAGCTCTTTTCCCTCTGCCACTTTGTGGTTGTAGCCCGGCCTGGATTTTCCCCAGAGTCCCTGGCAACCATGCTGAACACGCAGGTCTCGGATCGTTATTCCTTTGACTTTCAGGTGCAGGGACACCTCCACCCCAGCCTGAATACTGTCTACTATCGCGAGGTAACACTGTTAGATATTTCCTCCTCCACCATTCGTAAACGTTTGGCCGAAGGGGGTTCAGTACGTTACTTGCTTCCGAAAAAGGTGGAAGAGTACATCCAACAACAAGGACTTTACCAGCAACTATAGAGAGATCCGAGCAACATGAAAAGGAGCCACGGTAAGCAGGGTGCGACCAAAAAGGTGAAGGAAATCCCGGCTCTCGAAAAGGCGTTGTTGTGTGCTCAGGTGGCGGCTGACCACAAGGCCGAGGACCCAATAATATACCAAGTTGATGAAATTGTTACCTATACCGACTATTTTGTTATCTGTGCCGGACGTTCAACTCGGCATGTTCAGGGGATAGCCGGCTACATCGAAGAAGCTCTGGTTCAGCGGCGGATCAAACCCATGGGTGTGGAGGGTTTGACTGAAGGTCATTGGGTATTACTTGATTTTAATGATGTGATAGTACATATTTTTTATCAGCCCATGAGAGGTTTTTATGACCTAGAGGGGCTCTGGTTTGAGGCCCGGCAAATAGAATTTCCAGAGGCGGGAGGACCAGATTAGGGTCCCCATTGCGCTAAAGCTCCATCGGGCTGTGCGACGGATTGAGCTCGCATGGGGAAAAGAGATGTGCTTATGATAGTAAGAAAGCCATGGAAGCTACTGATTTACTTGGTGGCACTGCTTATTGTGGTGGGGCCCGCGACCAGATTGGCGCAGGCCGACCTTTCCATTGAGGAAGAAAAAAAGATAGGGGAAAAGTTTCTGAAAGCGGCGATGAGCCAGCTGAGGCTCATTCAGGATCCTGAGGTGGTCGGTTACGTCGACAGGGTCGGTCAGGATGTTGTGAAACATCTCGATTTCCACCACTTTCCCTACCACTTCTACGTAGTGGACAGTAGTGCCCTGAATGCCTTTGCGGCTCCGGCAGGTTACGTGTTCATGAACCGCGGCCTGATTGAAATCATGGATGATGAAGGAGAGTTGGCCGCCATTCTGGCGCACGAGATTGCGCACGTCCAGTCCCGCCATATCGCCCAACGTATGGCGAGGGCGAGAACATTGAATCTAGCCGCTCTCGGTGGCATGTTGGCCGGAATCTTTCTGGGCGGCGAGGCCGGTGCAGCGGCTATCGCTGGAAGTCAGGCGGGTGCCACCTCGGCAATGCTGAACTACAGTCGCCAGGACGAAGAAGAGGCAGACCGCAAAGGGCTTCGCTACCTGGAAGCGGCCAACTATAGCGGTGAAGATTTTGTCAGGGTCATGAGAAAAATGGGGCAGGATAGCTGGAAAGCGGGAGGCCACATGCCGACCTACCTCACCACCCACCCCGGAGTAACTGAACGTGTTGTCTATCTTTCCACCACTGTTGGGACACGTCCTACGTCTAAAAAATTCCGTACTGAGGATTCCGAGGGCTTCATATTAATGCAGGTTAAGCTTTACGGCTCTTATGGAAATCCTAGGGAGGCTGAGCCTAAATTTCAGCAGTGGTTTGAGAAGCCTGAAACCAGAGCGATGGCATTCTACGGTACGGGTCTGATGCGGCGCCGACAGCGGCTGCTGGATGAGGCGGTCACAGCCTTTAAAAACGCAATTTCTCTACGACCGGATCTGGCACCCATACTGGTGGAACTGGGTGAGACTTACTTTGAGATGGGCGAATTCGACAAGGCTCAACAGGTGCTGATTTCAGCTCTTACCTTGGAGCCGGAGCAACCAGCGGCTCTGTATGCCCTGGGCCGTTGCCAATTGGAGCAAGGTCAAGCCGCTGAGGCCATCAAACAGCTAGAAAAAGCAGTGAGAATTAACGGTAGATTGCCCTCGATCCATTACTATCTTGGCCTCGCATACGGCAAAACGAACAAACTGGTGGATGCTCACTACCATTTCGGGGTCCACTACAAGCGCAAGGGCTCCTTACGCAATGCCCAATTTCATTTTCAGGAAGCGCTGCGGCTCACTAATGATCCCAAGGAGAAGGAGATCCTCAACAGGGAGTTGGCGCAGGTCAAGGGAGCAATGCGCGCCGCGAAGCAAAGTAGCAGCAGGTTCCGATAACTCAACCTTTATAACGGTTAAAGCAAACAGTAAACCAGCAGATGAACACCGAAACAATACGCATCCCCGTGATGGATGGGGAGCAGGTTTCAGCTGTTCTGTCCCTGTCAGAGAACAACCTGGCCCCGGGGCCGGTGGGGGTCATTCTGGCCCACGGGGCCGGGAATGATATGAATCATCCCTTGCTGGTTTCATTATCCCAAGGACTGGCAAAAGCAGGATACCTCACCCTGCGATTCAACTTTCTCTATCGGGAAAAAGGACGGAAAAGACCGGATGGGCAGAACATACTGGAGAAAACCTGGGCAAGCGTTTACCAGTTTTTGCGAGATCACCCGCGATATAGACCAAAGACGATTCTGGCCGCTGGCAAGTCCATGGGCGGCAGGGTAGCGGCCCAGATGGTTGCAGAGGGGCTCTTGCCTGTTACCCGCCTCATCTTCCTGGGCTATCCCCTTCACCCACCCGGCAGAAGAGAAAAACTTCGAGATTCCCATTTCGACCAGATTGAAACTCCCATGCTCTTTTTTGCTGGAACGAGAGATTCGCTTTGCGACCTGGCGGTTCTCAACAGGGTTCTAGAGAGATTGTCTGCTCCCTGGGAACTTCAGATAATTGAAGGCGGTGATCACTCCTTTCGCTTGCCCAAGTCTGCCGACCGCAGCCAGGAAGAGGTATATGAGCAGATCTTTCAGAAGACGCTGGCCTGGCTGGAGGCATAGTACAGTGGGCAGCTAGCAGCAGATCATTTGCCACGTGGCATTGCGCATCTCTCAGTTGAATTTAAATGACATTCCAGTCCAGTTTTGATCTTAAATGTGAAATGCGATTAGTACTTAGTATTGGCAGATAGTTACAAGGAGGTGGGTGCTAAAAATAGAGTTCTTTTTTCTCCACCAGACTGTCGAAGTGGGAGAATTGCATGGTGAAGGTTGCTCTCCCCTGACTGGCGGAGCGCAGTGAGGTTGAATAGCCAAACATCTGAGACAGAGCCACGGTAGCGTGGATGATTTTTACTGAGCGTTTAGAGTGAACCCCTTCTATTTTTCCTTTACGTATGTTGAGGTCGTTGATCACCTCGCCGGTGAATTCCTCAGGAGCAATTATTTCTACCGACATGATGGGCTCGAGCAGCTGCGGTTGCGCCTTTCTGCAACCGTCCTGAAGTGCAGCTGCGGCTGCGACTTTAAAAGCCAGCTCACTTGCGGCTTGCTCCTTGAGTGTACCCCCAATGACCGCAACCTCTACATCCACCATGGGATACCCAGCGATAACACCACTTTCCAATGACTCCATCACACCTTCCTCCACCGCAGGAATGAAGGAGGAAGGTATGGATCCATCCCGAACCAACTGGCGAAAAAGGTTGCCCGACCCTCTCGGTCTTGGCTCTAGATGCAGTTCCACCTGAGCGTAATGGAGAACTCCGGCGATTTCACGGTCAAAGATGGATTCGCCCTCGACGGCCGCAGTAATGGTCTCGCGATAGACCACCTGGGGTTTGCCAATATTTACCTGGACCGAGTATTCTCGCAGCAATCTATTGACAAGAATCTCCAGGTGAAGTTCGCCCATTCCCGAGATGATGGTCTGCCCGGTATCCGGATCTTGACGGAAGTGGAACGTGGGGTCCTCTACCGCCAGCTTCTCAAGAGACTGGAGAGTCTTCTCCTCATCGGCCCGAGTGCGCGGCTCCATGGCGATGGAGATTACCGGTTCATAAACTTCAATATGTTCCAATAGAATAGGATGTCTTGGGTCACAAATGGTGTCCCCGGTGGTGGTAGATTTGAGGCCTAGCATGGCCACTATTTCGCCGGCACCGACTCTTGCACGTTTTTCACGCTTGTTTGCATGCATTTGGAATATGCGAGCAACCTTTTCTTTCTGCTTCCGGTTGACATTGTAGACTGTAGATCCCGCGGCCACTGTTCCTGAATATACCCTTACATAGGTGAGCTTGCGCCCTTGATCCAGCTGAATCTTAAAAGCAAGAGCGGCAAGAGGTTCCTTGCTACTGCTTGAGCGGGTCTCTTCTTCTCCACTCTTGGGGTGAAGTCCAACTACAGCCGCAACGTCCAGGGGGCTAGGCAAACAATCAACAATAGCATCAAGGAGAAGCTGGATGCCCTTATTCTTCAGAGCACTACCGCACAGCACCGGAACCACTTCGAGGTTGAGAGTAGCCTGGCGGATTGCCGGGAGCAGATCTTTCGCTTCAAGTGTTTCATCCGCCAGGTATTTCTCCATGATGGCGTCATCAAACTCAGCGACAGATTCAAGGAGTTCCACTCGTTTTGCCTGGGCATCTTCCACATATTCAGGGGGAATGGGCATGTACTCATAGGTAAGTCCGAGAGTGGAGTCATCCCAACACACTGCTTGCATCTCAAGTAGATCTATGACACCGGAGAAATCTGCTTCCGCGCCCATGGGCATCTGCACTATCAGTGGTCGGGCCCCCAGCTTTTCCCGCATCTGATCCACAGCGCCAAGAAAATCGGCACCAAGGCGGTCCATTTTGTTAATGAAGGCGATTTTGGGGATTCGGTATTTGTCTGCCTGGTGCCATACTGTCTCGGACTGTGGTTCAACACCCCCAACAGCACAGAAGACCCCAATAGCACCATCCAGTACCCTAAGAGAACGCTCAACCTCAATGGTGAAATCCACATGACCAGGCGTGTCTATCAGGTTGATTTCATTGTCTAGCCAGCGACAGGTGGTAACAGCTGAGGTAATGGTGATACCTCGCTCTTGCTCCTGCTCCATCCAGTCCATGACAGCCTCGCCGTCGTGGACCTCACCCATTTTGTGGGATTTACCGGTGTAGTAAAGTATGCGCTCGGTGACCGTGGTCTTGCCGGCATCGATGTGAGCTATGATGCCTATATTGCGCGTTCTCTCTAGCCGTTTGCTTTCGGACATAATAGTTCAATATGCGAGAGCTTCTAGAAGCCCTCAGTCATTAGAGGTTTACGAAGGAGTGTTTAGCACTCAAATTCGAAATACGAAACCCGAAGCACGAAACAAATACAAAATCCGAATTTTCAAATGTTCAAAACGTAACTTCTCGAAAAGACTTGTCTGGTGTTTTGGTCATTTGGATTTTGGTAATTCGAATTTGTTTCGGATTTCGATATTCGGATTTCGGATTTACACTAGCTATGTGCCTCTGTAGTAAATCTTCAATCAGGCTTCCTTAGGTCTCTTTAATAAGGAGTAAAGTAAATAGTCGTTTCTATCATTCGATCGGGGCGAGGCCCCTGTTTGTCAGCGGACGATCAGGAGATTGGCCGTCCTAGCAAGTCGAATGTCAAGGTGGCCAGCAAGAGTGGGTGCGGGTTTGCCCTCCAGAAGCAATTGCACTCGTTCCACAGCATCAAGATTCAACACAAGTGAGTTTACAATGGCAAAAATAGTGAGCCGTTCAGCAGTGACCCCTCCAGGATGTAAAAGGGAGAGCTCGGGGTTGAAATCCACATACGCGGTCCCGTCGTCTGTAACAAAGGTGTGAAGAAGCTTGGAACCGGCTGGGATGGTGGAAACAAGTTTGGCATCCTCAGGCCCCTCCAAAAGAGCACTGACGATGGCCTCAATAGCAGAACCGGTGTCGGTGGCCTGTATCTTTCTTTCTTCTGCTTGCAGAAAGCGGCCTTTACGACTGGCGAAATAAAGGTGCACCTTCCGCGTGCTGGCAGCTTGCACCGGGACAGAATCGCGAATTTTGGAATGAGGAGTGGTTGATTCCGGCGAGGAGAAAAAATGCTTTCCTAAAAAGAAAGCCGCGGCAAAGCCCAGCGCAACAGCAGCAACAAGCAACAGCCAGAGTCTCCGTTTCCGCCT
>JBFFBS010000035.1:0-23356 GCA_041560295.1 Syntrophobacteria bacterium
CCGGATATTTCATGAATTGCTGTCGCGAGACCGCGAAACTGGGAACCCGCTTGCGGGAATGAGCGGCTTGTCTCGGCGAAGTTTTAACGTAGGCGGAAGCGCAGCGAGCGCGAAGAAGATGGGCGTGCCTGCCCGCCATCGCGAGCCTGCTCGCTCAGGCGAGGCGGGCGGGCCACCGGGCAACTCGTCCCGCGGTACCGCGGGATTGGATCCGAGGCGTACCTGAACGGTACGTCGCAGGGTCCGACACCCGAGGACGCCAGGAAGGACGGCCATATCCGTGGTCGCAGCAGGTGATTCATGAAATATGCGGGCTCGGTGTTGGCAGAGAAAGGTTACAGAAATGGCAAACATAGAGTTGGACGACATACTGGGAATAGTTGATTCAAACAAGGGAGAGATAATCTGCAAGGATTGCATGACGGAAGAAGAGGTTTTTCACATTGCAGAGGAAGAGGCTATTACCCAGGATAAAATACTGAACGACGACAGTTATCTGTGCAGCCGTTGTAACAAGAAAATCTAACCCCATTCTCCCACCAGGAAAGTCTATACACATCATTGCTACCAGTGAAAAATCCGGCCCCAAAGGACCCGGCTCTGGACTGCCCCTCAAGGGGCCTCCATGCTCTTTCCCCCTTGCGGCAGTCTGCTGGGGTAGTGGATCATTGCAAAATAACAAATCCCAAGCACTAAGTCTCAGGGTTTCAGGTGTCGGGTGTCCCGCCTACGCTCTGTTGAGCTCCGGCGTTGCAAGCAGGTGTCAGGGAAGAAAAACAAGAACATTGAAACCTGAACACTGAAACCTGAAACCTCCACCAACGCTCGCCACCTGTAATGGCAGTCATTGAACTCCGAGCTTCCCCGAAGGATCAAGTTTTCGATGCTCAATAGAAAGCCCCCGTCGGCCGATCAAGCAGCCAGTGGGGGCTCATATAGACAAGGAGGTTTCGACCTTGCTCTATGTGAAAAAATAACCATTCATATCTCAAAGTGCAAGGCTGAGAGCCATTTGCGAGGTCTTGGGTTCATTCGTTTGGCATGGGATTGCACAGATACTCATCCGAAATTGCCACTCTGCCACAATTGAAACATATATACTTAGGGTCTTTTGTTAACTCCTTGATCTTGTCGAAATCACCGCAACTCGCCAGAACACAAATATGACCAGAATGGTCTCCACTACAGATTTGCTCAGCCATTATTCCACCTCAAACGTTTGGCAATGAAGTGCTTTACTCACTTCTGGATGTCCCGTACCACTCCTCAAAGGTCTCGCCCCTGATCTTGGCCTGACGTTCCAATTCTGATTGACAACGAACACAGAATAGGGCGAAGGGCATTAACTGCAACCTTTTCTCGTTGATGGGTTCTTCGCACTCCTCACAAAAGCCATAATCACCATTTTCAATGCCGTCCAGAGCATTTTCAATTAACTGGAGCCTATGCATCAGCCGTTCACCAAACAAGTGGGCATACTCGACAGCCATGTCTGCGGTTGCATAATCGCCCAGGTCTCCCATATGGTCCTGCACCCGAGAGCGCTCAATTTGGACTCTCACCTCGTCGAGTATTTCCTGGCGCATGTCCTCAAGTGTCTTCCGCAATTGGTCTTTGCTCTTTTTTGATAAGGTCATTTCAATACCCTTACCGTCACCGCGTTTCGTTCAGAGCTAATATGCCTTTGATATTATTAATATTTTATATCTTTAAGCAAGATGACGCGTAATTATGATGTTTTTTTTCTCTTTGGTAAAGAAAAAAGTTACATCCGATACATTTTTTTGGGAGTTGGAGAGGTTGAGGATGCAGGTGTCAGGTGTCAAGAAAGAAACATAGAAGCTGAAACCTGAACACTGAAAAATGTTGAATAAAACTAGCCCTCGTCGGGCGTGGGGATGTGTGATTCACAGGGGACCCCCACCTGGCAAAGACCGCAGCCCACTTTGTTATCCAGGCCGTATTTCTTCCGGAAGTAGTTCCTAGCCTTTTCGAGATGGTCTCGGCATCTTGTCTTGTCGTGCCCCTCGGAACTAATGGCTTTCACTGGGCAGCGCTCAACGCATTTCTTGCAAATGCCATGGCTGAAAAAGAGACAGTAGGCTTGGTGCTTCTGGTAAGGCCGTGGGGTAGTAGGAATCTCCAGTCTGGCCACCACTGACCCGACCCGGATAGCTTTACCTACAGGGGTAATTAAACCGTCGCAGAGGCCAAAGGTGCCCAACCCACCGGCATGGGCTGCGTGGCGCTCCGACCAGGTGGATGCGAAGCCGTGCAGCTGAGAGTCTTGTCTGCACCAGTGCTGCGAAAGCACAGGTGCCACCGCCTGGATGGTTGCATCTAACAGCGTTTTGACAACATGCTGGCGCAAGGCCACATTAAACTTCTCGCCCACATCTCGGGCTGCTGCCCAGCGGGGCGAGGGATAGACCTTCTGATCAACGTTTTCATCTTTTGTAGCTTGGGTCTGAGGCAGAACCCAGCTGATCACGGTCAGATCTTCCGAAGCCGAGGCGAAATCAGGAAAAGTCAACTGGAAGATCTCCATCGGAGTCCAGTAGAAATCGCCGATGTGACCTTTGTACTCCTGGTAGATGGCATCATCACCGCGAGAGAACCCAACCAGAGGTGAATCCCAGGCGACCTCCCCACCAGGCAAACCCAGGGTGTTCAAAGGAGAGGTAGCTACAAAATTGGCTATTGTCCGTATCAGCCACTCAGCCGAACTCTCTTCAGACTTTCTGGTAACCATACTGGGCCTTTCTCAATGAGGATGGACTATTTCTTAGAATCGAGGAAAGGATAGTCTGTGTAGCCTTGTTCATTCCCACCATACAAGGTTGTCTCGTCCAGTTCATTCAATGGTGCACCCTTTTTGAATCGCTCTGGCAGATCCGGATTGGCCAGGAAGAGTCTGCCAAAAGAAACCAGGTCGGCATCTCCTGTTTCCAGCACCCGTTCTGCCCTGTCTCGATCGTATCCCCCGTTGGTCATGTAGACCCCTTTATAGATTCCCCGCAGTTTCTGGGTCAGCGGATTCAAAGAAGCGCTGAAATCAGTTGGATTGGTAAGATCGATCTCGACAACGTGCAAATAGGCAAGGGGAAAGCGGTTCAGTCCTTCAGCAACGTGGCAAAAAAGCCCCTCCGAGTCCGAATCATAAATGTCATTGAAAGGATTTCCGGGGGAGATGTGCACTCCAACGCGGCCCTGCCCCAAAACGTTTATTGCTTCTTTGGTTACTTCAAATAAAAAGCGGGCACGATTTTCGATGGTGCCGCCGTACTGATCCTTTCTCTGGTTGGTGCCATCCCGGAGAAACTGGTCCAGCAGGTACCCATTGGCCCCATGTATTTCAACACCATCAAAGTTAGCCGCAAGAGCGTTTTCCGCTCCCTGCCTGAACTGATCAACAATTTCGCTGATCTCTTCTGTTTCCAGGGCTCGTGGAGTTACAAATGGGCTTGGGCCCTCGTAGGTCATGGCCTCACCTTCTGGCTTGATGGCCGAGGGAGCAACAGGTTGGGCGCCCCCTGGCTGCAACGATGGATGGGAAATGCGTCCACAGTGAAACAACTGGAGAAATATCACCCCTCCACGTGAATGAACCAGATCGGTAACCATCCGCCAACCGGCAATTTGCTCGGGTGAGTAAATCCCGGGCATGTCTGGATATCCCAGCCCTTGGGGCGAAACTTGTGAGGCCTCGGTAACGATAAGACCAGCACCAGCTCGCTGCGCATAGTAAAGTGCATTCATGGGCTGTGGCGCATTTCCTCCTCCGGCACGGTTGCGAGTCATGGGTGCCATGACCATTCGGTTTTTCAGTTCGTAGGGGCCCAATTTGTACGAAGAGAAGAGATTCATATCCAGCTCCTTGTGCGAATTCCACTGTTTCCCATGGGTAGTTTCAGCTATTATTCAGCTGGGACCTCGCAACTAGCCAGGATTATTTATGAATCTTAAATATTCAGGCATAATGCAGGCTAGGTTTGATTCAGTTCTTCACCTTTAACCCGGACATTTCATGAATTGCCGTCGCGAGACCACGAAACTGGGAACCCGCTTGCCGGACTGAGCGGAGCGCAGCGAGCGCGAATTAGATGGGTGTGCCTGCCCGCCATCGCGAGCCTGCTCGCTCAGGCGAGGCGGGCGGGCCACCTGGCAACCGTCCCGCGGTACCGCGGGATTGGTTTCGAGGCGTACCTGAACGGTACGTCGCAGGGGCCGACACCCGAGGACGCCTGGAAGGACGGCCATATCCGTGGTCGCAGTAAGTAATTCATGAAATGTCCGGGTTAAGACGTTTTTTCATTGCCTTACCATCACTCCAGGCTCGGCCGATTAATTCACCCACCGACCAGTATCTATGATCTGGCATCGTAAGCAAGAAAGGGTTGATCTTTTTGATGTCTGGCACGCCGTCGGTGAGGAACTGTTCTTCGGAATAACTGCCCACAATCTCACCGATAAAAAAAGAGTTGCTTGGTAATTCCACGGTTTTTGACAGCTTACACTCTATGGTTAGCGGGCATTCGCTGATCATCGGTGCACCTTTCAGTTCGCCGTAGAATATGTCGAAAAGCTTGGACTTGTCGATACGCTTCCCGGAAACCAAGCCAACGTAATCAGTGACCTCCACCATATCAACAGTGGGAAAGTTCACGCTGAACTCACCTGTTTCTACGATAGCAGCGTGGGACGCATGGCCATGGTTTACGGCCACCCCGAGCATGGGCGGCTTGAAGTTGACTCTTGTTAGCCAACCCAGGGCCATGAAGTTCGGTCGGCCCTGCCAATGAGAGCCAAGGATGGTGGTTGCCATGGGTAGAACACATGTTTGATCACCTATGTGTACCTTCGCCATCGAAAATCCTTTTCTTCTGCCACTGGTTCGTTTCCAGCCACAAATGTCCAAATGACAGACCGGAGTTTCAAGCAGTAGTTGCTAATGCCTTGCAGAAATCAATTGTCCCTTGCGGACAACTGCAGTGGTCGAAATTGTCCCGCGGAACTAGGTAGGGAGACTCACTGACCCACCTGCAAGCAAGTTTATTCGCTTCTGTTTCCTCCTCTTCCTTAATTTCGCTAGCCCTCGTGGGATCAAAATGGCCTAAAATATAATGGGCAATCTGATGGTGAATATAGCTCCAGTACTTTGGGATTGATTCCCCATGGGGAAAAAGGAGGATCATCAAATGGTGCCCACTGAGTTCAGACTTATCCAAGAAATGTCCAGGCTTATAATTGTGGAGGTAAGAGGTGAAGAAAGTACATTCACTGAGCACTTTCTTGGCCACATCAACAGGCAGCAAAGTCAGTCCAGTATAGAATATGTCATGGGTGTGCGCATCAATCGAATGGTTATGATTCTGTAGCTTGCTCTCCGCCTCTACGTGTTGAACGATCTCTTGCAGGTGGTCATGCTTTTCTTTTTTCCAGTTTTCCAGAAATTCTATTTTATCTTTTGACAGCACTCTCCTTCGTTCTGGCATTCCTTCTTCCCCCCGGCACGTTTTTTCCTGCAGATTGACTTTCCTAACTATAAGTGGACAGCCTCATGGTGGCAATGTGAAAAATAGGGTGGTGAATTGCATTTTTACTTTCAATTCGCTAGAATAATCTTAACATCTGGAAAATATGGCAAAAACCAAAAACGAGAAGGATTGTTCAACGATGCAATTTCTCGGCACCGACAAGTACTACCTCAATCCCGAACTACGAGAGATCGTCAACATCTCCACTGCCATGGAAAAACCCTTGCTGGTCACCGGGGAGGCCGGAACCGGTAAGACCCAGTTAGCCTTCGAGATTGCCCGGGCACTGGACTTGACTCTGGAAGAGGCTCGCTGCAAATCCACTTTCAAAGGCGAGGAGCTTTGCTACGTTTATGACACAGTCCTGCGCCTCAACGACTCGCGTTTCGGCACTGAGGAAAGCGGTCGGGATGTAAATGACATTTGGGATTACCTGGGCTTCGGCCCTATCGGCCGCGCTTTTCTAGCAGAGGATCGACGCGTCCTCCTGCTGGACGAGATCGACAAAACTGACTCGGACACCCAGGACAATCTATTGGACGTGCTGGAAGACGCCTCCTTTATTATCCGCGAGATCAACCACAAAGTGAAGGCCAACCATATGCCCATAACCATAATCACCAGCAACGCCAAGAGGGAGCTTTCAGATCCTTTTCTCCGCCGCTGTTACTGCCACCATATTCCCTTTCCCTCGATGGAAGAGATGACCGAGATTGTCCGGTTGCACTACCCTGAGATTTCTGCTCCCCTTATGGATTCAGCCCTGGCCATCTTCTATCATCTGCGGCAGCAAGGCTTCGAAAAGCCCCCTGCTACCGCGGAACTGTTGGATTGGCTCGGTGCCCTTCAGCTAGACGGAGCGAAACCGCCAATCATGTCTGACAAAATTCCTTTTCTCGGAACTCTCCTCAAGCGTACTCAAGACTTGCTGCAAAACAAGGGCGTGGAGCGAGAAAACGTTTAGCAAGAACAAGAGTGACAATCATGTTCCTTCCTTTCTTTTACCAACTGCGGGAGCAGGGTGTCCCCATCAGCCTTCGCCATGTGCTGGAATTCTACCAGGCCATGGAGAAGGGGCTTGCTCCTGACCTGGATCGACTCTTCATTCTTATGCGGCTCATTTTTATCAAGAAAGTTGAGCACTTCGACGGTTTCGAGCAGGCATTCGCAGCGTATTTCCTTGGGGCTGAAGGAGCGGAAATCCCAAAGTTCTCTCAGCAGGCCTGGGAAGAGAAAGATTTTCGCCGCTGGCTTGAAGAAGAGATGGCCAAAGGCTCATTGCCGGATGACGTTTTGGAGCGGCTGTCGCTGCCTGAACTGCTCCAACGTTTCTGGGATGTGGTCATGGAGCAGAGGGGGAAACACCGAGGTGGTCATACCTGGGTTGGAACCGGCGGCACCTCAGCCTTTGGTCATTCCGGTGCTGATCGCGAAGGCATCAGGGTGCACGACGACTCACTGCATGGCTCAGCCCTTAAGGTCATAGAGAGTCGACGCTATGTCGATTATGCCAGCAGTGCCACCCTTCGGGCAGAAAATCTTCGTCAGGTCCTCGCAGCCCTGAAACACATGGCACCTGCAGGCCCCCTGACCGAACTGGATGTGGATGAGACCATTGATCGCTCCTGCAGAAACGGCGGGGAAATAGAACTGGTTTTCAAGCGAGAACTGCGAGATCGTATCCAGGTAATCGTGCTGTTGGACAATGGCGGGGCTTCCATGCGACCTTATTTGGATCTGGTCAAACTGGTTTTCGGCCTCATGCGCGATCACTTCAAAGACTTAGATTATTATTATTTCCACAACTGCATCTACGGCTGCGTCTATAGCGATCCGAAACGGCTTACCCCCTATCTCATACACCACCTGGTTCGACGTGACCCGGAAACCCGGGTAATAATTATAGGCGACGCCAACATGGCTCCGGCCGAGCTCATGCTCTCCAATGGCGCCATGGACTATTTTTCCAAATTCAGAGTACCAGGGCGGGATTGGCTGTTGCAGATCCGAAATCACTTTACTCACAGTGTCTGGCTCAACCCCATCCCCCGGTCAAGGTGGCACCGCGAAAGCCAGACCATCGACCAGATTGGCGAGATCTTTCCCATGGAAGACCTCACCCTGGCAGGCATCAGGCGGGGAGTTGAGTGGCTGAATTCCGGCGCGCCACCGAAGAGGGCAAGCAGACAGGCTGCAGCCGGCAGCTAGCAGGGAGGAGCGACGCGGGGAGACGGAGAGATTGCGGATTTGAAAGGGCATAGAGCATAGAGTAGATCGGAGATATGCAATTGAACAATTGATGGATTCGATGCTTGATACCGATTGGCCTTTCGTTGCTTACTACTTACCGCTTACCGCTTACTTTGGTTGAAGATTTCTGAGGACTGGGCACGGGGAAACTTACCATGAGAATTGCCGTTATCGGTACCGGCATTTCAGGAATGGTTGCCGCCTACCTTCTTTGCCAGGACCATGATGTCGTGGTATTCGAGGCCAACGACTATATCGGCGGGCACACCAACACCATCGATGTGGAGCTCAATGGTGCGAATCACCGGGTCGATACCGGCTTCATTGTTTTCAACAAGGAAAACTACCCCAATTTTGTCAAACTGATGGAGCTTTTGGGGGTAAGCTATCAACCCTCCAACATGAGCTTCAGCGTTCAGTGTGAACGAACCGGCCTGGAGTACTGCCCCACCAGTCTGAACTCTCTCTTCGCCCAGAGACGCAACCTACTGCGACCATCTTTCTACCGTATGCTTCTGGACGCCTTTCGCTTTCGCCGCGAGGCTCAAGAGATCTTGCGGGCCAATGACTACGAAACCACTCTCGGAGCTTATCTGGTGGGAAAGGAATACTCCCAGACCTTTATCGATCATTTCATCATCCCCATGGGCGCGGCTATCTGGTCGGCTGATCCGAAGCAATTCAACGAGTTTCCGGCCCACTCTTTTGTCCAGTTTTTTAACAACCATGGATTCCTTAAAGTGAAAGACCAGCCCCAATGGCAGGTAATCAAAGGTGGTTCAAGGACCTACGTAGAACCTCTTACCAGGTCTTATAAAGAAAAAGTGCGACTCAGTTGCCCTGTGGTGTCCATTAAGCGACACGCTGATCACGTAGAGGTGGAGCCGCAGCATGGTGAAGTGGAGAGATTCGATCACGTTGTAATAGCGGCTCACAGCGATCAGGCCTTTGCCATGCTGGCCGATCCCTCCGATGCTGAACGGGAGATATTGGCGGCCATCCCATATCAGAAAAATCTCACCATCTTGCATACCGACTCCTCGCTCCTCCCGAGGAGGAAAGCCGCCTGGGCAAGCTGGAACTACCATATTCCCCGGGAGGAGCTGGGAAGGGTAGCTCTGACCTATTACATGAATATGCTGCAAAGCCTCACTTCACCGATTGATTTCTGCGTAACCCTCAATCAGCCTGATATTATTGATCGAACCAAGATCATCAGAGAGTTCAACTACCACCATCCGGTTTACACTCCCCAGGGACCTCTGGCCCAGATACGGCGCCAGGAGATAAATGGTGTCAATCGCACCTATTTCTGCGGCGCCTATTGGGGTTATGGATTCCATGAAGACGGGGTAAACAGCGCACTGGCTGTGTGTGAGCATTTCGGGAAATCCCTGTGAACCCTAAGAGCTGCATTTACGAGGGGCACGTTCGCCACCGTCGCTTCCGTCCAGTGGAAAACTCTTTCCGCTATCGTATTTTTTTTATGTTCCTCGACCTGGAGGAACTGCCGGGACTGTTCCACAACAATATTTTTTGGTCACACGATCGGGTTAATCTCGCTTATCTACGCCGGCGGGATCACCTGGGCGATCCGAGAGTTCCACTTCGGCGAGCCGTCCGGGACCTTGTGGACGAACGATTGGGGAAGCGGCCGACCGGTCCCATTCGCATGCTCACTCACTTGCGCTATTTCGGCTATTGCTTCAATCCTGTTAGTTTCTATTACTGCTACGATGAATCCGATGAGCAGGTGGAGACCATAGTGGCTGAGATTCACAACACCCCGTGGGGAGAAGAATATTGTTACGTTCTGGGTGAAGAGCTAAATGAGCACCCTTCCAAAGGGTGGAAACGTTATCAGTTTGGCAAAGATTTTCACATCTCGCCTTTCATAGATATGGACATCTGGTACGATTGGAGATTTAGAGAGCCCGGCCAATCATTGAGTGTGCACTTGACGAACATAGAAAAAGGGAGGAAACTCTTTGATGCCACTCTGACCCTGAACCGAAGGGAAATGAGTAGCCGTGACTTGAACAGGGTCTTATTGGCCTATCCCTTCATGACCCTTAAGGTCACCACCATGATATATCTCCAGGCCCTTAGATTATGGTCCAAGGGGGCGGTTTTTTACGTCCATCCAGATAAAAGAGACTAGATTATGACGAACTCCATTGTTCCGGCTGAAGCTTCTGCTATTGAGCAGAGGAAACCACGTCGGTTTGATCAGCTTGCCAAGAAATTACTTTTTTCGCTCCTCCGTGGTCTGCGCCGGGGAGAACTCACTCTAATCGACGGCTCTTTCCGTCGTATCTTCGGCGAAAAAAGCGACCAATTCCCCCTGGAAGCCACAATCAACGTGCACCATCCCCGCTTCTACAGTTCCGTAGTATTTGGAGGCAGTGTCGGTGCCAGTGAGGCTTTCATGGCAGGCCAGTGGTCAACCGATGACTTGACCACGGTGGTGCGTATCACCATCTTGAATCGAGAAGTGTTTGAAGGAATGGAAAAAGGTTTGGCCAGGCTTACAGCTCCTTTCCATATGTTTGTTCATCTCTTACGCGGTAACACAAAAAAAGGAAGTCGCCTCAACATCGCTGCCCATTACGACCTGGGAAACGATTTCTATAAGCTCTTTCTTGACGAGACCCTTACTTACTCCTGCGGCATATTCGAGCGGGAGGACAGCACCCTTAAAGAGGCGTCCCTGGCGAAATACGACCGTATCTGCCAGAAGCTGGATTTGTCGTCTGAAGACCATGTAGTTGAAATCGGCACTGGGTGGGGTGGTTTCGCCATCTACGCAGCACAGAAGTATGGCTGCCGCATAACCACAACCACAATTTCCGCGGCCCAGCATGATCTGGCAAAAGCACGAATTGGCAAGGCTGGAGTGGCCCAGAATGTAGAAGTGCTATTGGAGGATTATCGTGATCTGAGAGGGAAGTACGACAAGCTCGTTTCCATCGAAATGATAGAGGCCGTGGGCCACCAGTATTTGGACACCTTTTTCCGCTCTTGTAGCAAACTTTTGAAAGAAAACGGCATGATGCTCCTTCAGGCTATAACTATGACAGATCAAGTTTTTGACCGGCACAAACGCAGTGTCGACTTTATCAAACGGTACATCTTCCCGGGAAGCTGTATCCCCTCTATTGCGGCAATGAGTCGTTCCATCGCTCGCGCCAGTGACCTAAAGCTTTTCCATCTCGAGGATATCACTCCTCACTATGCCAGAACCTTACGAACCTGGAGAGAGCGATTCTTTGCCAATATAGACAAAGTGCGCGATCTGGGCTTGCCGGAGACCTTTATTCGTATGTGGGATTATTATCTTTCCTACTGCGAGGCCGGCTTTGCCGAACGCTATCTGGGTAACGTCCAGATGCTTCTCACCAAACCCCTTTGCCGCCGCTCGCCGATTTTGCCTACACTCACATAGCAGCACCTACAAAATTGCGGTCGTTATCTACTGTCTTATCAGTTCTTTCTTTTTCACATCATCCATTGCGTCTGGTTAGCAAGGTTTCGAAATTATCTTGTTCCTGGAGTTTGAAGAGCTCCAGCAACATGTACGCAGAGATGGCCAAGTTTCCCAAGAGCATGATTGAGGTAAACCAAATCAGTTTACGCCACAGGTAAAGTTCTTTATATGCCACCCAAACGAAGAAGGTCAGAAATCCGAAGTAAGCATCCGCCAACGTGGCCTTAAACCACCAGTTGGGCCATATGTTGCCTACGGCTTCGAACATGTTCTGGTCTATGCTCGCAGTTATCACCAGAGAAAGCATACCGGCAAAGATAAGGGCAAAAAGTGCTCTTAGAATATGTAGAATTTTTCTATCCATCTTTACAACCCCTCACCTTCTTTGATTCTCATCTATATTTCCTCTTGAAAAAAATTAGTTTCGAACTCAAACGAAACAATATTAATAATAAGATAGTAAAATGGGATTTCAATACTACGAAAAAAATCTGGACCCTCAGCAGTTAGTTAGCTCCGAGGAGGAAAGCGCAAAGCGTTTTGTAAACAGCGAACGGCAAACGGTAAACCGATTATTCGCTTGCTCCACAACCATACGCCGTTTATCATTTAGCCTTTACTTTTTTTCGCTATGCGCCACCTGTCCTGAGCGTGTCGAAAGATGCGCTATGCTCTATGCGCTTTTGTCCCATTTGACATCTAGATTCCAAGACTTATCTTCTAACTCGATTTCGCTTAATGAACGTAATTGCGCTGGAGACCTAAACATATGGAATCACTTGCGGACTTCATGGTTGCTACCGGACTGCGAAAGAAATCTATCCGGATTGATCTGGCGCTGTTTTTCTTTATTGCCATGAATCTAAGTTGGTTCGGAGCCGAAGCATATGGCGAAACATTTGTGGGAAAAGCAGTAAATGCAAAAGGTATCGTGGAGTATGTTGAATACCACACGGTCAAATACGAAAATGGAAAAGTCAGTGAAAGCCAAACTATTTATTATGATGCCAATAATAAAAAAATTGGAGAGTTAATTTCAGAATATTCTTTTGGTCCCCAATTCGGAAGCTACGATTTTAGAGATATCCGGGCCCAATACCAAGACGGTGCAAAGGTGTCACAGGATAGGATTTGGCTCTTTCGAAAGCAAAGCCCTAAAGATGACATTGAAGAAAAATACCTTGCGAAAAAAGAGGATCAAATAGTCGGCCAAGGTTTTCATCAATTTATTGTCCACAATCTCGAGCAAATAGCCCAGGGGGAAGTTTTCCACATACAACTCGTCTTGCCATCGAGGCTGGACCAATACGAATTTCGGATTCGCAAACGAAAGATCAACGGTGACACCCTGTATATCCGGCTTGAAATTGACAATTGGCTTCTCAGGATGTTCGCGCCCCATGTTGATGCTGAATATGATTTGAGAACACGCCATCTCCTGCGCTATGAGGGCGTTTCTAATCTGGAGGACACTTCAGGGAAACACAAAAAAGTTACCATAACCTATTCCTATGAGAGTTAGTTGATTTGCTTGCTTTATAATTGCCGAGGCGGCGGCAATCAGAATAGGAACTAAGGTTGAACGGTTACATTCGAATCCAAAACACCAAAAGGGAAAGGGTAGCCAATGGTTGCAGCAAAACTTGTTCAGCTCTACATGGTAACTGCTATTATCTTCTTCGCCATTGACATCCTCTGGTTGGGTGTAATTGCCAAGAATTTTTACAATAGACACTTAGGCCGCTTTTTCAGAGAGCGGGTTAATTGGACCGCTGCCAGCATCTTCTATTCCCTCTACATCCTTGGCATAATGATTTTCGGCATCCTGCCGGGTATCAGTAGTGCTTCCCTGGCCCGCACTGTCATCTTGGGTGTGCTTTACGGTCTGTTCACCTACGCCACTTATGATCTCACCAATCTAGCCACCCTCAAGGATTGGCCGGTGAAAATTGTGGTGGTTGATATTCTCTGGGGGATGGTGCTCTGTGGCCTTGTTTCAGCCGGCGGGTTTCTCGTTGCCACTCGTCTTCTGTAGCTTACTTACTTCTTCAGGCGATAGTGCGATACCAACCATTCCTCGCCATTTGCATAGCCCCATAGTTCTGAGCAGGCAAGAAAGAAAATGCGCCAGCGCTGGAACCAGCGTTCAGCCAGGTCCGAGCCGTAGGTTTCTGCCACTATGGGCAAGATCTGGTCACGTCTGCTGTCGAGGTTGCTCAGCCAAGCGTCGGCTGTTTCCTTGTAGTGCATGCCGTTCAGCCGCCAGTGATCTTCCACGCTAAGATCTTTCTGGAAATTGAATAACAAGTCATGGGAGGCCATCAGCCCGGCAGTAAAGAAATAGCGCCCCAGCCAGTTTTCATCTCCCTCATCCTCGAAAAGATAGGTGAATTTTCTGTGGGTGAATATGTGGAGAAAGAGTTTCCCTCCCGACGTGAGCCAGGTTGCTATGCGGGCCAGGAGTTTTTCCCAGTTGCGCATGTGTTCAAACATTTCCACTGATACAACTCTATGGAACGTTTGATCAATGTGGAAATCATTCATATCAGAGCTTATCACTTCTACATTATCCAGCTTCAAGGCTGCACACCTCGCCTTGATGAACTCTCCTTGCGGCCTGGAATTAGACACCGTTACCACTCGGCTATTCGGGTATTTCTCTGCCATCCACCGAGAAAGGGAACCCCAGCCACTGCCGAGCTCCAGGATTTCCATCCCATCTTCAAGCTGGGCCCGCTCACAGGTCAACCGCAACATCGCCTCTTCTGCCTCGTCAAGGGAGTCGACCCCCTGGGGCCAATAGCAACTGCTGTATTTCATCCGCTTGCCCAAGACTTTCTCAAAAAAAGGTGGTGGGAGTTCGTAATGTTGTTCCTTGGGTTTGTGTACTTGCACGGCAACGGGACTATTCCTCAGTTCCTCAACGAATCTTTCCAAGGCCTGACGCTGTTTTTCACGATCGCCCAGATCTTCCAACCGCAATCTTTTCTTGTCCAGTTCACGGATCCCCCAGCGGATCAGGCTGTCTGGAAGGAGGCCACGTTCTGCCAGTTCAATGGCAAATCTCATGGCTTTTCCTTTCTCGAAAACCATGGAATAAAACTGCTCGTGCTCTTTATGTAATCCTGATATTCAGGCCGACTATCTACTATTGTTTTTTCTAACAGAGTAACGCCTGAGACTTTCACCAGGAGAAAGGTTATCAGCAGGGGGCTTATCACCACCCATGTGCTTCCTGGTGTGGCCAAAGTGACGATAAACAGACCCCACCACACCAGAGATTCACCAAAATAATTGGGGTGTCGGGTATAAGCCCACAACCCCTTGTTCATCACCTTGCCTTTGTTTTCTGGGTCTGCCTTGAAACGGTACAATTGCCAATCGGCCAACGCCTCGAATATGAAACCAACAGCCCAAATAATCGCCCCCAAAAGGTCAAGCATCACGAGCCTCGGAGGAATGGCTGAAATCTGCCCAACCTGCAGGACGAGGGATATGACCCACAACAGCACTCCTTGCAGCCCGAATACGGTAAATAGACTTACCCACCAGAACCGGGCGCCGTATTGGGCTCTCCAGGCCTGGTAGCGGCGATCCTCACCATGACCCCAATTTCGGATGAGGATGTGGAGGGCTAAACGGAGTCCCCAAAGGGTGGTAAGCAAGGTAATCAGCACTTTTCGACCCAGGTAACCATCTGCCTTGAGGAAGGTAAGCCAGGCAACAACAACGAACCCCAGACCCCAGAACACATCCACTATGCTTGCATCACGTTTCATAAGACTCAGTAGCCAGACTGCAAACATCATGGCCATTACCGCGGCGAGGTTAGTGATGAAAATGGACAATGAATACTCCATTCATTTCTCCTGCAACTACAGCTGCGCCCACCATCCGTTATGTGAGTATTCGGCCCGGACGGAGAGGGTCTTGAACAGACTGTCCCGCACGCCGCTCTCCAATGGCCGCCAAAATATCTTTATGAATGCTGCGACTGATCGGATAAGCCAGGGCTATGACGAAAGCGGCAATATTACAAAGAGAAGGCACGAGGGCGTAGAGAACCCTGAGAGTGAATTGCACCTGTTCTGATTGCTCCACATTGGGCGTGTAGCCAACGGCGCCCAAAATCGATAGTGCCAAGCCAACTCCTAGAGCCGCGGCAAGCTTCTTGGTAATGGACCATATGCCAATGTATTCACCCTCTCGTCTCTGGCCTGAGAGAAGCTCATCGTAGTCAATAACATCAGCCTGCATGGCAGAAGGTATGGCCAGGGTTGCGCCGAGGCCGATTCCCGAGAGAAAAACCAGCACCCCGTAGATATGAGCATCCCCAGGCCCCAGAAAAAAAACACCGGTAAAGGCTCCGGTGTTTATTACCATAGCAGCGAGCCAGGTAATTTTTTTCTCCAGCTTCCGTGCCATATAGATCCAGCCAGGTAGGAAAAGGACCGCGGTGACGAAGTAAATGAGAAGGAAAAGATCAGCTTGCTTGGACTGGAGCACGTATTCCACATAATAAAGAATCAAAGTTGCCGGTAGATTACTGCCAAAGGCAGCGACAATATACGAGATCAGCAAGATGATAAATGGCCGGTTTTGTGAGACATGTCTGAGACCCTGCCAGAAACCCTGTTTGCCCCTACCAGTAAGTTGAGGCCGCTCACGAATGGAGATAACGCACCACCAACAGAAAGCTATCAGGAGAGGCGCATACAGCACAGCGATCCAGAAGAATTTGGCCCGCTCCCCTGCATCGGTTGGCGACAGATTAAAGGCCCAGGCCACGGCTGCTGGCGAGCTTGCTGCCGCCAGAGTCCCGGCGATCAGGGCTCCATCTCTCATGCCCAGCAGGGTGGTGCGTTCGTCATAATCAAAAGTGATCTCAGGCCCGAGGGACTCATAAGGCACTACTACTAATGTCCAGAAAAGAAACAAACAAAAAACCGTGATGCCGAACCAAACAGTCTCAAAGAGCGGAGAACCTGCGGGTGGATGAAAGAGAAAATACATGGACAGGGAGAGAAAAATTGCCCCGCCGGCAATGTAAGGTCTACGTCTACCGAACCGCGTTCGTGTGCGGTCGGATAGATAGCCGATTGCTGGATCGGTCACGGCGTCGAAAAGTCGTACCGCTAAAAGCAAGTACCCCAGAATAGCAATGTTCACGCCCACCACGTCGGTGTAGAATTTGGGGATGTAGACATAAACCGGTATTCCCACAATAGCAAGGGCAAAAGCCGGAGCTGCATAGGCAACTTTCTTACCTATTGGAACTTTGTCTGCTTTACTATTCTTCATTCTCCTGTGAGTCCTTCCGCCAATCTACAGGATCCAGATGAGTTGGGAAGAATCATTTCAAGTTTACTTTCTTGATTTGGCCAAATTAATCACTGCATCGTACATGTCAAGAAAACCGAAGATTTAGAGAAAGGCGAGACCTCTTCTTTTCAAGATTTGGCAGAAAAACTAAGGCATGGGGTTCCTGAGGTTTGAAGAAACATTTAGGGAAAGAAAAAAAGGTGAGTGACAATTCACTCACCTTTGTTGGGATAAAAGCTTTTATCCTGATTATTCGTTGCGGCTAAACCCGCCCCGATCCAAATCAGTACAACTAGCTTTCTCTTCATCGCTTACAGTTGAAGCATCTCTCAAATCCTCGAGGTCACAGATGTAAGCATTCCCCTCTTTGTCGTAAACGTAAACCATTGAACTCTTTGTTGCCTCAGCCATGATTAACCTCCCTGTTTGGTGATTTGTGATGATTTACTGTTGTAGTGCTATAGTTTGTTTCATTTAAATTATCAATGACCAAAATCTTAAGAACTCCATTTCATTCCGTCAAGCACCCATAAAAAATTTTTGCTCTTGTCTACGTGAAATTTCGTGTCAACTCCCTTTCTTAGCAAGCCGGCTGCTTAGTGTGCAACAAATTCTGCCATAGCGAGTTGTTGTAAGTTGAGAGGGCCGACACTATATTTATACTATCCTATTTTTTTTTGGCTTTCTAGGAAAATAATATGAAACTAGGTTATCCCTGCATAAATCGTGGAATTGGATGCACAGCCAATTCCACCTTTAGGCTCGCCTCCTATTCTGAGGAGCGGCTGATTCAGAAAGTGGAAAACAACTTAGACTGCCTCTTTCAGATTGTGCAGTACAATGTTCAGAATGGTTTCCACTTTTTTAGAATAAGCTCAGACCTGATTCCTTTCGCCTCGCACCCCGTTTGCACCTTCGATTGGGCCGGACATTTCAGGGGGCAGTTCAGAAAAGTCGGAGATTTTATAAAGGAGCATAATATAAGAATTTCCATGCATCCTGATCAGTTTGTGGTCATTAACGCGCTGAAAGACGATGTGGTGGAGCGCAGTGTATGGGAATTAGAGTATCATTGCACCATCCTCGACGAAATGGCCCTGGACAATACTGCGAAGATCCAGATTCATGTAGGTGGGGTGTACGGTGACAAACGCTCCGCCATCGACAGGTTTACAGAGAGATACAGCTCTTTGAGCAAGTCGCTCAAGAGCAGGCTGGTTATCGAAAACGACGACAGGTCTTATAGCCTGAAGGATTGTTTGTTGGTTCACGAAAAAATCGGCATCCCAATAATATTCGACGCCTTTCACCACCAATGCCTTAATAACGGTGAAACATTGCGACAGGGTTTGCAACTGTCTGCTCGTACCTGGCAAGAGTCAGATGGCATTCCCATGGTGGACTACAGTAGTCAGCAGAGAGGTCAACGGCCTGGATCCCACGCAAAAACGCTGAACAGAGCAAGCTTCAAGAAGTTCATCCATGAGACCAAAGGAGTGGACTTTGATTTGATGCTGGAGATTAAGGACAAGGAAATGAGCGCTTTTAAAGCCCTCAAGATTCTGAGAGAATATCAGAACGGAAAGGAGATTACTCTCGTTGCATGAAGCCTACGCCATTTAATCCTGAGACGGATCTACCTCCCATTCCTTTTGACCTGCGACACTGCCAGGCTGCTGCTCAGCTCAAGGACAAGGGCTTGCCATGGACACCGCATGTGGGTTGCTTTGTCTGGGACCCTGATGAAATCATAGAGGTAACCTCTCCTTTCCCGGGCCGCATATATTTCATTCTAAACCCGGGCCACTTTCTCAGGATCTTCGGCTCTCTGGAGGAAATCTCCAGGAAGTTGGTCTGGCTGCCAACTTACCATCAGGCCCGTTTGCTCTGTGACCAGGTTGGGGTGGATCAAGAAGAAGCTTCGGCGGTATTGGCTTCGGCAGAGGATAACCATGCCGGGGATGAGCTCCTGGTGCTCTACACGTTGATTCTTGCTAAACTAGAGGCAAGTCAAGAACTTTAGTGGAGGTGAGCAGTGGAACAAATTACTGGTTCTGGCTCCAGGCGGGAGACTCTTTTGAGCGAGGAAGCGGAGCTTGAAGATCTCATAAGAGAACTGTTTGAGTCGCAAAAACTAGCAGTCCTGGCCACCCAAAACCAGGGCCAGCCCTATGCCAATCTCGTAGCTTTTGCCCCGAGCGACGACCTGAAGAGCTTGTACTTTGCCACAGCGCGCGCCACCCGCAAGTATGCCAACATCGAGGCTGATGCCAGAGTAACAGTGCTGATTGACAATCGTTCGAATCAGGACTCTGATTTTTCTCAAGCTGCGGCTGTCACCGCAACCGGCACCGCCAAAGAGGTAATGGCTTCAAAGCGAGATGAAGTTCGCACCATCTACCTGGCCAAACACCCAATGTTGAAAGACTTTGTGCAATCTCCGAGTTGCGCCCTCTTGCAAATAAACGTTGAAACATATTACCTGGTGAGAAGATTTCAAAATGTCATGGAGCTGCATGTAAAGTGATGGATTTGGTCCTCACCCTTGAACAAATCGATAGCGATGACCGAGAACGTGTCGGCGGCAAGAGCTATGCCCTGGCGGCCATGGTCAAAAACGGCATGAAGGTGCCCGAGGCCCTCTGTCTTAAAGTGGAAGCTTATCATCATTACCTGGAGACCACAGGTTTGGGCGCACGCATCTTAATGGAGTTCAACCGCAAGGACTTTGCCGAGGTGCGTTGGGAAGAGATGTGGGATGCGGCGCTCAGAATTCGCAACTTATTCATTAACACCCCCATGCCAAGCGATCTGCGAGCTTCTCTTCAGGGTGTCTTGGAATCCAAACTTTCAGGAGAGTCGGTGGTGGTGCGATCTTCAGCCCCCGGCGAAGATTCTTTGCACGCCTCTTTCGCTGGTCTGCACGAGTCCTACGTAAATGTACAAGGTGTAGACTCCATCCTGGAACACGTTCGGCTGGTTTGGGCTTCACTCTGGTCGGATCGAGCGCTGCTTTACCGGCAGGAACTGGGCTTGGATGTGGAAAAGAGTTCCATGGCTGTGGTGGTTCAGAAGCTCATCTCAGGTGATCGCTCCGGGGTCGCTTTCGGTAAGAATCCCAATGACCCTCACCAAGCTGTGATCGAAAGTGTCTACGGGCTCAATCAAGGGTTGGTTGACGGCAGCATTGAACCTGATCGCTGGCTCTTGGATCGCAAAAACGGCAAGATCATCAGTCATTTCCCAACAGACCGAAAAAAGCAGGTGGTTACCGGACCTGATGCCACTCGTTTACAGACACTTTCAGCTGAACAACAGGCAAATCCCCCACTCAGTGAGGATGAGGTGGCGAGAGTGTTTCGGCTCGCTCTCCAGGTTGAAGATTTGTTCGGCTCTCCCCAGGATGTGGAATGGACGTTTGTCGGGGATGAGCTCTACGTTTTACAGTCTCGACCTATTACCTCTTTTCGTACCGAGCAGGAACAAGACAGTCGGGCCTGGTACTTTACCCTTAGGAGGAGTTTTGAGAATTTACGCAAACTGCGCTCCAGGGTCGAGAGCGAGCTGATTCCCGAAATGGAACTGGAAGCCAAAGCTTTTGCCCAACAGGACCTTTCCACCCTTGCCGATTCTGATCTGGCCCAGGAGCTAGCCAGCAGACAGCAGGCGCATGACAGATGGAAGGACATTTACTGGAGTGAGTTCATCCCTCTGGCTCACGGGATCAGGTTGTTTGGGCAGGTCTATAACGATACGGTTCGTCCCTCTGATCCGTACGAGTTTATGGATCTCTTGGGGGCAACGGAGATGGTGAGCCTAGAGAGAAACAGGAGGCTCGAGAACATGGCCACCATGATCCGAGGGGATGCAAATCTTGCGAACCGCTTGAGGAATCTAAGGTACCCTGAACCTGGTCACCCGTTCTCGTTGGCTCTAGAGGAATTCATTGACAAGTTTGGCGACCTGTCCTGCTCTGAAGAGCTCTGCACCCAGGGGGGCGATGCCATTGTCAGGTTATTGCTGGAAATGGCCTCCCGTCCTGCAGCAGAAGAACGGTTCCGTAGCGAAGACATTGAAGCCTTAGTTGAAAACTTCCTTTCCCGCTTTGAAGGCGAGAAAAGGAAGGACATGGAAGAGCTCTTGGATCTGGGCCGCGCCAGCTACAGGCTGCGAGACGATGATAACATCTATTTTGGCATGATCGAGAATCAACTACGGTTGGCCTTAGAGGAAAGCAAGGCTCGTCTGGCGCATAGAGGAAACATGCACCTGGATGGGCTTGATCCCATGGAAGTGATCTATGCCCTCAATGACCCTGATTACGTGCCGAAGAGGGTAATGGTTACACAAGCAGATGAGACTCATTTTGAAGTCAGACCACGGCAACTGGTGGGGCAACCCGCAAGCCCGGGTGTGGTTCGGGCAAGCGCTCGGGTCATTGACAGTCTATCGAATCTGTTTGAATTTAAAGCCGGAGAGATCCTGGTCTGTGACGCGGTTGATCCAAACATGACCTTTGTTGTACCTCTGGCTGCGGGAATCGTGGAGCGCAGGGGTGGCATGCTCATTCACGGCGCCATTATCGCCAGGGAATATGGTCTCCCCTGTGTCACCGGCGTTCCCAACGCTGCCTCCTTAATTCACACTGGAGATGAGCTTACCGTTGATGGCTACCTAGGTATCGTTGTCAAACATTCTTGAAGGCTTGACCTAAAAAAGCCCAATACAATGTGAGCCTTATGAATTAATGTGGTTCGGATCACTATGATAATCAAGTGATCTTTCAGCTCACGTGCATCAGGCTTTTTTTTACGATCTAACTATTGGGGAGCATCACTTATCTATTCGGTGAATAGCGCCATTTTTCGCTAGTATGTCGAATTGAATTACATTCTCATCTTCCACCTTGATCCCATCGTCGTTGGTTATCGAGATTTCTTGCCTATTTACCGTAGGTGCTGACCTCAACTTGAATACTTCGTAGGCCATCACTTTTTCGGGAACAACTCAACGAAGACCAGCTCACTTATGCACACTGCCACACGCTACTATTTTTTGTAGATCTTTAATAATATTCTATTCTTTGGTATCATCATATCCCTTAACTGCAACGGGCTGCTCTTTCTTCCTCTAGACAAAGGACCAATCATGCTGAAAGTATTTCCTGGTTTTAGTTTCGATCAACACCAACTCACTGGTCAGCAAATTTTTAATGCAAGAGAGTTTTTCGGAAAGCTTCACTATGATCTTTTAGAATCCTACGGAGAATCAGCACGACCAGTGCTATTGGTTGAAGAGATCATCGAAAGAATCGATCGCCTGAGAAATAATCTCGGTGAAGTAGTGTGCACTGAGAATCCCGATCGGGAAGATTGGGAACTTGACCGATGTTATTACTCTGTAAGTGATTAATCAGAGGCGCTTCACTATGCTGGGGAACGTCACCCTTTGCCTCCTTAGAGGAAGTTCGCGACGGATGGTCGAGTAAGAGGATCAACATGCGTCTATGGGGTTATTTATTGGTTTGTTTTTCAGCGCTGATCACCCACTCAATAGCAGGCGCTGATTCTGGCCACGCTGAAATGATTGAGAGAATGAAGGCCGGGGGTCACATTCTCATGATTCGTCACGCACTTGCACCAGGCACCGGAGATCCAGCCAATTTTCGAATAGGAGATTGCTCCACGCAGCGCAACCTAGATGATCGGGGCCGCAAGCAGGCAAAGGCCATCGGCGATTGGCTGCGCTCAAGTGGTATTGCTGCAGCCAGGGTCTACTCAAGCCAGTGGTGCCGCTGCCTTGAAACAGCAAAACTGCTCGAGGTGGGGTCGGTGGAGGAACTGCCGGCATTAAATTCATTTTATGAGATGAGGCAGGATCGCGAACCCAACCTGAAAGCGCTCAGAACATTTATGGCGCAACAACCTTCTGACGGGGTACTCATAATTATGGTGACACATTTTGTTACCATCTCAGCGATCGCCAATGAGGCCGTCTCTTCAGGTGAGGGTGTGCTCCTTGAACTGAACGAGGATGCTCCCTATGAGGTAGTCGGTCGGCTGAATTTTGGCATCAAATGACAGCGAAGCGTCCTGACCCAATGTCGCCGAAGGCATAAAACGCGAAGCTCGGTGAGTGCTGAACTCTTCCACTCCATGCCCCATGATATTCTTTCCTTGACCGACGCCACTTTTTGATTGAGCGTTCTAAAACGGCCAGATCATGGGAATAAAAACCGAGCCCATCACCAAAACGAGCACATTGAGTGGAATCCCAAGCCTGAAGTAATCAGTGAACCTGTAGTTACCTGGTCCGTAAACGAGAAGATTTGTCTGGTAGCCGATGGGAGAAGCAAAGCAGGCACTGGCACCAAAACAGATGGCAATTATGAAAGGTTTCGGATCTACCCCCAGTTCGAGGGCGGCAGAAACGGCTATGGGTAGGAGAAGGACTGCTGTGGCGTTGTTACTCAGCATCTGAGTACAGAGACTGGTGAGAAGAAGAAATCCGCTTAATATGACTGCAGGGCCCATGTCCCTGAGAAGCAGGATGAATTCATGAGCGTAGAATTTGGCAGCGCCCGTTTTTTCCATGGCAGTTCCCAGAGCAATAGTTCCGACGATGAGCAGCAAGACATCGCCTTGTAGGGCCCTATATCCATCTCTTATTGGTAGGCATCCGGTAAGAATCATGAGAAAAGCACCAGTTACTGCACAAACCATGATGTCCGCTAGACCGGTGGTGGCAGCAACTATGAGAG
>JBFFBS010000036.1:0-22298 GCA_041560295.1 Syntrophobacteria bacterium
AAGGCCCTCATGGATGGGAATAGTGTTGGGTCTTGTGCACTAAATTTACAGTATAAATTCTTAATATTATTAGTTATATAAATTTTTTTGGTTACTGTCTAATTTTTTTCTTGACATTTAATTGGCAAACATGTACTGTCTAAATTATTCCATCCCATATCCTTTTTATTATATCTAGGGGAAATGATTTGACAGTGCAATTAGACAGTAAAGCCATTTCCAGCAAAGAACTCATTGCCAGAACGGGGATATCCAGAGCAACACTCAACAACTATATCTCTCTGAACCTTATTCCAGCCCCTTCAGTTCGCAAACCGGAAGAGCCCGGAGGACCGACGAAAATCGGTTACTTTCCTTTATGGGTGGTGGAAAGAATCGAAAAGATCCAGGAGCTCAAAGGCACTGGTATGCGAATGGCTGCAATCGCAGCTCATTTCAACAAGGATGAGGTTGAGGTGAGTGAAGATGACAGTGAACGGGTTAGGGATTTCGCCTACCAGTCAATCGAAAAAATAGTTTTTCCTGCGATTTTGGTTAATCAGCGTTGGGAGATCATTTGGATTAACCAGATGGCTGAAAAGGTGTTTTTCAAAGAGGCAGTCCACGCAATTCCTACCGCAGCGAATCGGAACATCCTCAGGCTTTTTTTGCAAGAGAGCTTGGTGAGACGTTTTAGGAATTGGAAAGAAATTTTGGGGGTGCATTTGCGTCTGGCCAAAAGGGATTTGACTGAGGAGCGGGTGGAGCAGATATGCCGCCAGGTTGAGACCTGTCCTATAGATGAACTCAGGCAGCTATGGCGTGAATCTAAACCTCTGCAGGACCGCCCCATCACCCAGCAAGAACTTGTTTTCAAACCCATCAAGGGGAAAACCACGAGGCACACGCTTTTTTCCAGCGATTTTCGCGAAGGTACCCTCCTACTTTATACCCCGCTCAACATGCAACTGGATCAGATTCTAAACCTTCTCATGGGTAGAGAAAGACTGGTGAAGGCTTTGCTTTCCCGAAGGATTCCTTCACTGACACCTTTGTGCATTCTGTCGGGACGTCTGGAGTCGAGCCTTCATTTGCGCACTGCCCTTCCACCACACGAATACTTTGATTTGATTAATCAAGTTATTTTGACATCCCACCAATGCTTCAAGGACTACGGTGGCACACCTGGTCGATCAATTCAGGAAGGAGTTGTCTGTTTTTTCCTTTCAGGGCCGGATTCACCGAGACAGTATCTCCACTCGGCCATTGAGTGCGCTCAGGATCTAAAGCAAATGATCGCCGGCCTCGACAAGCGCTGGAAATACAAAAAGGTTTGGAAAAACAGTTTGCAGCTGAACATGGGAATTCACTGCGGTGAAGAATGGCTTGGAACCATCCCTTCATCGCTAGCGTTTGAGTTTACCGTTATGGGTGAGACCCTCGTTGAGACAGTCAATCTGAGCGAGTTTGCTCAAGGGGGCTCCATTTGGGCCAGCAAAAAGGTGATTGAGAACATGTTGCCTGAAGATCGCCAACGGGTCGAATTCGGTGTTCGCCTCGGTACTGGCCGGGAACGGTTTGTTAGTCCGGGAATTTACTCTCAGGTAAAAGAGCTCATCAGCGGTGAGGAACTGCAGCGCAGAGCACTGGGAGAGATAAGCAATCTAGCGGTCACTGAGATAATCAACGTCCATCCAACAGTAGATCAAGACCTGTAGCATTCCTAGCAGCGAAAGGTTCGCCTGGTGATATCTGAAATCCCAACAGGTAGTCTAGGCAGTTTGTTGAGGGATAGGAGTAGGCTCTTGTTCAAGAATGTTGCAAGGACTCTCGGGTTAGCAGAACAGCGGGTCTATTACGGCCTTGTTATGGCCTTTGGTCTCTTGTTTGTCCTGCCGAGTCTCGGATTTATTAATTTTGCCTATAAGTATAATTTTTTCTCTGATCGCCATCTAGCCTACTATTTTCTTTGCATCCTCATTTTTTCCTATCTGGGTTTTTTCATACTCCGTTCCCTTGCGGATAGAATCCACAGCATTTCTGAGAGCATCGAACAATCGGTTGCAGATACCCGGCATGAGTCCGGCGTGGGACACACCAGTGAGCTGAACAAGATTGTCTTTTCTTTTCAGCAATTAATGGACAGGCTTGAGAAAAACAATCAGGCACTTGAATCACAGGCCATACAACTTCGTTCCCTTGCCGAACTAACCGATCCCAATTCTGTCTCCATGGGCGCCAACCGTGTGGTAAAGCTCGGGTTGCAGAAGGCATGTGAAATTATCGGGGCCTCACGCGGCTGGATTCTAATGCTGGATGAAAGTCGCCGACATCACTTCACGGTTGTTTGTGAGTTCGATTCCAACGGGAATTCCCAGCGTCGGATGGGATTCCGAATTCCCTTCGGCGGGACCCAAGCCAAACAAGCGGTGATCAAGCGGACCCCCTTATTTTTAGCAGATCCTATGTGGGGCGAGCCATCCAAAGAGGTTGGAGAGGATACGGTCCGAGACCGAGGAGCCGCACTCGCGATACCACTGACCACCGGCAGCGATGTTCTCGGAGTCATGTATCTGGAAGACAAGAAAGAAAATTCTCCCTTTTCCCCCACCGATCTAGACTTTGTCCTGCCGTTGGCCGCATGCCTCTCCTATCGTTACGAAAATCTACAACTTCGAAATCAAGTTGCGATTCAGACCGACCAGTTCAATTGTCTCTCGGGTTTCAATGAAATCTGCAACAAAGGACTGGTTCAGGGAAAGGTATTCCAGTTATTGGCCAGGGAACTGCAAACGTATATGGATATGAAAGTTTCCTTCCTGGCGCTTTCTGATGCCAGCCAGGAATACCTGCAACTGCTTGAAATTGCGTCCGAAGAACCTATTGCTCTCCGCAGCGGCATGACACTACCTCTCAGGCAGAGTCTGTTCAGATTAGTCCTCGAGGAAAATCGGGAAATACATCAAAAAGATGTCACCGGTGTACTCAATCCTCTGGAAGCGCGATGGTTTCGAGAACTGGGTATTAACTCCTGCTACCTGGCTCCATTTCGTCTTCAGGGTGTCAATGCTGGAATCCTATTTGTTGGAAGCGATTCAAAAGAGGGCTTTTCCAATCCTCAGAAAGTCATACTTCAACAAGCAGTCCAATACCTAGGACTCGCTGTCAGCAACCAGATGCTTTTACAGAAGATAGACGAGCAGGGTCGTGAGCTCGAGGCACTTAATCGGATTGGCAACCTGGTTACCTCGTCCTTGTTTGATTTGGAGAAAGTTCTGAATGAGGTGGGAGTATTGGTTGATCAAATGATAACGGTAGAGGCTGGTGCCATTTATCTTCGAGAGGAAAATGGTCTTGTCGTTAAGAAAAGTTTTGGGACTAAGGCAAGCAGAATTGAACCATCCAAAGTGAAGAATATCGAGGGAATATGCGGCTACGTCATGTCTCGGGGAGAATCGGTGCTTGTTCGAGATGCCTCACAAAACCCTCACGTATCTTCGATGGTCAAGTATTGCGCGGGGACGAAAGTACGCTCCATTCTCTGTGTACCTATGGTGGTTGGCGGGGAAGTGATTGGTGCGATTCACATGTGGAATAAAAGAGGCGGTTCCTTTAATGCTCACGATAACAAAGTCATGAAATCAGTGGCTTCAAGCCTTGCCACTGCCATAGCAAGTTCCAGGCTGCACCAGATGTGCCAACGATCAACAATAGGAGAGGCGTCAGCCTGCGGAACACTATGAGAGGAATACCCTAACGTTGCAGACCTACTCCGAGCCATTTGGACTTGAAGATCGGGAGGAATTCATGCAGAACACCACTTTTCAATCACCTCGTGCTCACATTCTGCTTGTTGCAAAAAATCGAGGAGCTCTCGAACTTCTCGAAGCTATGCTTTGTTGGAGGGGCTATCGCGTTACCACAGCGCTGGATGGTCGTGATGGCCTGGAAAAATTCCGGCATGGACACTTCCAGCTCATTCTTACCAATCTCTCTACTCCCAGCATATCAGGATGGGAGTTGGGCCGCATTGTCAAGAAGAGCGAATCCTCGATCCCGGTGGCCCTTGTTACCGGTCTGGATTTTGGCGACAGACCAGACCATTCCCCCTTTGATGCAATTATCCACGAGCCGTTCCCTTTTGATGATTTAGAGTGTGTGGTTGATTCCTTGATCGAATGCAGGAATGGAGGGGCTAGAGAAGCAAGCCCGCTGGGAAGTTTGCGATTGGAGGAAGGAAGTTCATGATATTTCTTTGGCGCAGTTTTTTAAATATGAAATCAAATATTCTTTAACTTCTTGTAGTTCACTCCGAACAGGTAGATGAACACTAAGCCTCTCAACATAATTCCTTTCAAGCACTAGGCGACATGACACCGCGAAGTTCAGGTCAAATACCCACCCAAGGCGTAGCAATATCATGTCGTTTCGGTTCCTCACCGAGCTAAAGTCCGGGACCTTACCCTCCATAAGTTCAGCCACTATGTCGCGGCTAAAAGAGTCGCTAATCGGTATATAACCAGCTAGAGTTTCTAGCAAATTCCCACGCCCTTCAAGTTCGCTGATGACCAATTCCCAAATATCTAGCTTGTCTGCATCCCGTAGGAGTCTGGAAAAAAGATATTGTCGCTGGGAGAGGTTCGTGGGCAATTCTCTCAGATTATGGTGACGAATTGCCTCACAGATCAGCTCCTGTTCCTCCGGGGGTATACTCGCTAAAATCTTGTGCCGGGAGACAACGTCCAAGCCCAGCAGTGCATGGTCAGCTGAACCGCTGTCTATGAAGGTAGCATACCGCTTCCATTGTGGAAATCGGCCGATATCGTGAAATAGAGCAGCTGTCTCAGCCAGTAGTAAATCTTCGTCGCTCAGACCAGACTTGCGGCCCACAAGGACGATTTCTATGCAGGCGCGCTTGGTATGTTGCTCTTTCAGCAGGATAGGTTTTACCCCATCTTCGGAAAGGTCATGGTATTGAGCAACGTATCTTTTGAACCAGCGTTTGAAGTGATCCAGATCGGCTTGTTTCATGATAGGAAGGTTTCAGGCTAAAAGGTTTTGACTGTCAAAATAATCTAATGTGTATGCCGAAAGAGGCTAGATTATATTTACACTTGCAAAATATCTCAATAGTATAGGGAAATAAGAATACAGGAGTCAGGAGTCAGGAGCCAGTAGGCATAGAGCATTGGGAAAGACAGCTGGCAGATTGTAGCGGACAGCAGGCAGATTCGAACCTACGTGGAGAGGCTGAAGTTGATGGAAATTTCAAATCAACTATGACGGCGGATATGGTTTCAGTGTTGAGGTTTCAGATTCTCTGTTTCTTTTTCCTGACACCAGACACCTGACACCTGAAACCCTGAGTTTTTTCTCTGGAGAGGCAAATGTGACCAAACCCTCTCTTAAATCCAAGTATCTCGGTGCCATGATAGGAAGTGCTGTCGGCGATGCTATTGGTGAGCTTGCTTTCCATTACCCCGAGAGAAAAAAGCTCACCCAGGTGGTCGAGGGGGTGGCAGAACTTCGTTACACGGATGATACTGCCATGGCGATTGGGTTGGCAACTTCTCTTGTCAATAAAGGCTATCTCGACGGGCAGGACCTTGGAGAGACCTTTCGGCGCAATTTTGAACGGGAACCCTGGCGAGGATATGCAACTGGACCTCCAACTATCTTTACTATGGTACGTTCAATGGGAATTCCTTATGTTCAAGCGGCTCAGAGTTTGTTCGGTGGTAACGGCTCCTTTGGGAACGGGGCTGCCATGCGCATAACCCCCTTGGGTCTGTTCTTTCATGATTCTCTGCAGATGTACGAGCATGCCTCTGATTCGGCTGAAGTAACTCACTCACATCCAGTGGGGAAGGATGGTGCAGCATTACAGGCCCGGGCTGTTGCCCAGGCAGTGAGGCTCGATCCCCAGAAGGAATTTCCTGTAGACTTGTTTGTCAGAGACCTGATTGACTTTTCTCGTACCAATGAAATCCGGGAAAAAATGGAGCTCCTAGAAGAATTGCTGAGTGAAAATATCGCTCCACCACTCGCTGCCAAACAACTAGGCCAGAGCGTTGCCGTACAGGAGTCCATGCCCTTCGCCATTTATTCTTTTGTGCGGTGTCCGCGCTCCTTCGAGGACTGCCTCTATTGTGCTATCATGCATGGCGGAGATCGGGACACCCTCGGCGCTATGGCCGGAGCTATTTCTGGTGCCTATTTGGGTGTAGAGGCTATCCCTTCCGGGTGGCGGATAAAATTGGAAAATCGGCAGACTATCGAGGAACTGGCGTTGGAGTTGGTCAAAAGGACGGTAAGCAGCAGGGACTAAACACATTGCGGATTGCGAATTGCGAAACTGGGAACCCGCCCGAAGGGTGGGAGTCCGAAGGACAATTGCGAATTTTAGAAAAACGGACGTAGGGATTTCAGGTTGTGGATTGCAACTACTAAATAGATGAGGTTTCGATGTTCAGGTTGCAGCTTCTCTGTTTCTCTTTTCCTGACACCTGAACCCTGACAACTGAACTCTGACACTTGAGGTTTACCTATGAATGAATTGAGAGGCCAGTCGGAAGCAGCAGTTCTCGTTCACCGCCATCCCCGGATGGTGAGCATTGTGCTAAACCGGCCACGCGTCTTAAACAGTCTCAACCTGGAAATGATTCGCGCTATTGACCATACGCTCGACGAGATTGAGGCCGACCAGAACATGCAGTTTGTCTTATTCTCTGGTGCTGGAGAGAGGGGATTTTGCGCCGGCGGGGATGTTAAAGCACTTGCCCAGGCTGTACAGCAGAAGCTCTCCCCAACGGCAGAGCAGATCTTGGAGGAAGAATACGACCTGTGCTTGCGGCTCCATCGTTTTCCAAAACCGCTCATCGCCCTCGCTGACGGTATTACCATGGGTGCAGGACTCGGACTGGCCGCTGCCGCTGACCTGCTGGTGGCCACAGAGCGTACCCGCATGGCTATGCCGGAGACGAGAATCGGTTTTTTCCCGGATGTTGGAGCCTCAGGGTGGATGTTTGCCAAGTGTCCGAAAGGCTACCCTGAATATCTGGGCCTTACCGGATACGAGATGGTCGGGGCGGAGGCTGTACGCGCGGGTTTTGCCAGCCACCTGGTGAAATCGGAGCGGTTGCCTGAACTCATAACAGTGCTGGAGGGATATTCTGGAACCCTTTCTCGGCTGAGATCTGCAGCGACAGAGGAATTGCTAGCAGTGCTTGACCATTTTTTTGACAGCAATATCCCCCCCAAACCCGAAATGGACGAGTGGGTTGCCACCTATTTTGCTGGCAAGAGTTCCGTGGTGGAGATTATGAAATCCTTGCGACAGTGTAGCATTCAAACTCAGCTATGCGACGGGGTCTTCCATCGACTCGCCGAACGTTCTCCCACAGCGGTAGCATTAACCTTAAGGCTCCTGCGGCACAATGAGGGAAAGCAGCTGGAGGAAGTTTTCCAAGCCGATCTCAAGGCAGCCCGTTTTATTCTGGCACACCCTGATTATGTTGAGGGCGTGCGAGCTCGGCTCATAGACAAGGACGACAACCCCCAATGGCAACCCGAGAGTATTGAGGAGGTTGGGGATCTGGACCTGGAATTATGAGGTAACGGTCGAATATACGATGTGAGATGTGAGATTTAATACCGAGTGCTGATATTAAATCCCGCTCTGAACTTTTTTATCCCACATCCCATATCTCACATCTATCTGAGGTGCCGTTGCTTCAGAGACAGGCGGTTTGATGACAGAACAACCTTTCATCCTTGGAGTGAACTACTGGCCTCAGAAAACGGCCATGTTCATGTGGCGACAGTTCGACAGAAGTTCAATCAAAGAAGATGTGGCCACCATTCGTGACCTGGGATTTTCTTGCCTCAGGATCTTCCCACTTTGGGAGCACTTTCAGCCCAAACCCAAGGTTGTTCTTCCAGTCATGCTGGACCAGCTGGTGGAAGTTTTGGAGATGGCTGGTGACAGGAATCTCAAAGTCATGGTGACCCTTTTTACCGGACATATGAACGGGCTGAATTGGCTGCCGCCATGGATGCTGCTGGCTTCCACTGAGCCAAGTCAATATAAAGTGTTTTCCATGGACAAGGTTCGGACAAACAAAATCATGAATCAGTACGTTGATTCTGACATCATAGAGGCGCAAATTTTCTTCCTACGGGAGTTGACCAGCGCTGTGTCTGGGCACCCTGCCCTTTACGCTTGGAATTTGGGCAACGAACCCTCTCTTTGGTCAATTCCCCCAGATGAATTCTCGGCAGAGCTTTGGCTGCAAGCAATGACTGAGACTCTCAAAGAGAAAGACGACACCATACCGATAACCCTGGGTTTGCATGTAAACGATCTCACTGAGGGCGGCGGCCTTAAACCGGGGCTGGTCGCTCAGTATCTGGACTATCTCACTATTCACGTTCCGTCACGCCGGGTACCATGGGCGAAAAATCCCATCGATCCGGCGCTTCCGCCCTTTCTCGGGTGTATTGTTGGCTGGTTGGGGAATCTACCTGTATTCGTTCAGGATTTCGGGGTGGCCACTGAGCCTGTTTTTCCCAAGGCTGATAGCCGCGACTTCAAGCGCACCGCTGATCTTGTTTTGGTCAGCGAGGAGGACTCAGCCCACATAACGGCAGAGGTATTGACCCGGTTGAGGAGGTTCAAGATGTTGGGGGGGTTTTGGAAGACCTACGGAGATTACCACCCCTCCATTTGGGACTGGCCCCCCCTCGACAAAAGGATAAGCGAGCGCTTTTGCGGCCTTGTGCGCTCTGACGGCAGTCCAAAGCTCGCAGCTTCGGTGCTCGAGTCCAGCCCAAGCGAACCGAAAGAAGATGAGGTCTTTGTTGAATGGCTTGATCTGCCGGAGGAAGATTTTTACCGGGACCCAAGGCAGCAATTGGCTAGACTCTATCGACGTTTTCGGGAATATTATTCTTTCGGATAGAGCACAGAGCATAGGGCATAGAGCATGGAGCAGAGAGAATTAAGATAAATGAGAAAAAGATTCAAACTAGATGTGAGATGTGAGATCTGAGATGTGGGAATGAAATTCGGGAAACCGAGGGCCCGCCCTGAAAGGGTGGGTACTGAGCGGAGCTCAGCGAGCGCGAAGAATTTAGGTATTGAGGAATTAAGGGACTTTTCGAGACAAAGCTCAATTGCACAATCCCTTAGTTAGCAGTTCCTGAATCTATAGATCACATATCGCACATCCCACATCTTTTATAGCTCTATTAACTGGGAAAACAGGTGAATGATGAAAAAATGTCTTGTTACTGGTGGCGCGGGATTTATCGGCTCCAATCTTACCGAGCGTTTGATAGGTGATGGCGTGCAGGTGCGGGTTCTGGACAACCTGAGTACGGGATTTATGGAGAATCTAGAACCATTTCTCGGGGACATTGAGTTCAAGCAAGGAGACGTGCGGGATTTAGACACGCTTCAGGAAGTTATGGTTGGAGTGGAGGTGGTGTTTCACCAGGCGGCAGTGGTCTCAGTGCCTAAGTCCGTAGAGGACCCTATCGAGGCCGCAATGGTGAACGATCTCGGTACACTCCACGTACTTGAAGCGGCTCGCCGAGCTTCCGTTCGGCGGGTAGTGTTCGCCAGTTCCTGCGCCGTCTATGGAGATCTACCCCAACTTCCCAAAAGGGAGAATATGGAAACCAAGCCGTTGAGCCCTTACGCTGCCAGCAAGTTGCACGGAGAGACCTACGCTTCGCTCTATAGTGACTTGTATGGCCTCGAGACCGTTTGTCTCAGATATTTCAATGTCTACGGCCCCAAACAGGACCCTACTTCGCCTTATTCGGGAGTGATATCGATTTTTTTGGATAGAGCTGTCCGGGGTGAACTACCCACCATCTTCGGAGATGGTGAACAATTTCGGGACTTTGTATATGTAGCCGATGTGGTTGAGGCAAATCTGCTGGCTGCTTACCGGGACAATATAGCTGGCGCCGCTATCAACATAGGGACTGGCAGTTCTGTGACCGTTAACAGTCTCTGGAAAAACATCTCCCAGTTTGCCGGAGTAGAGGGTGAGACTGAAAGAGCAGAGGAAAGACCCGGAGACATTCGAGAGTCCGTTGCCGATATCTCCCGGGCCCGACAACTGCTAGCCTACGAACCTCGTTACAGTTTCGAGGAGGGACTGGAGCTGACCTGGGAGTGGTACCGGGAGCGCATAGAGCATGGCGCATAGTGCATAGCGGGGCAAGACATTGGAGATAAATGAGAAAAAGATTCAAACTAGATGTGAGATGTCAAATCTGAGATCTAGACATTGAGGAATTGCGAATTAAGGGATTAAGGAATTGAGCCTGGTCTCGAAAAATCCCTAAATTTCTCAATTCCTAAATTCCTGAATTTCAGTACCACATCCCAGATCACCTTGAGCCTTGTGCCCTGTGCCTTGCGCCTAATTACGTTAAAGATTATGGATTTCGATTGGTTCCACTGCTTCGGCGAGTTCGAAGCCGAAAACTTTAGAATAAAAGTAAAGTTCACTGTCCAAGGCACGCTTGATGGTCTCAGCTCGGCGGAAGCCATGCTGCTCTCCTTCAAACGGAACGTAAGCCACAGTCAAACCCTTCGCTTGCAGGGCAGCCACCATCATCTCAGCCTGATTCGGTGGAACCACCTCGTCTTCGAGTCCCTGGAAAAGTATAAGCGGACAGGAAAGCAAATCAGTAAAATGGATTGGTGAACGTTGACGATAAATATCTTGCCTTTCCGGATAGGGTCCAACGAGTCGGTCCAGGTAGCGAGCTTCGAACTTGTGGGTTTCCTTTGCCAGGGCCTCGAGGTCACTGATTCCATAGTAGCTGGCGCCAGCCTTGAAGACGTTACGAAAGGTAAGAGCACAGAGAGTTGTGTAGCCGCCGGCGCTACTGCCGCGGATGGCCAACCGCTTGCCATCAACCCTTCCCTGCTCCGCCAAATAGCCTGCGCCATGAGCGCAATCGTCCACGTCCACTATGCCCCACTGTCCTTCTAACCGCTGCCGATAAGTACGCCCGTAGCCACTGCTGCCCCCGTAGTTTACATCCAGCATTGCAAAGCCTCGACTGGTCCAATACTGGATTTCCCAGGCTAAGGCGGTTGAGGTGGCGGCAGTGGGGCCACCGTGGATTTTGACCAGAAGCGGCGGCCGTTCCCCGTCTGGTGGTTGGTAGTCACAATTCTGAGGTGCATAGAAGAAAGCGTGTGAAGTTTTTCCGTGTTCTGTAGGAAATTCAATGGCTTTTGGGATTGAAATATAACCCTGGTCTACCTTGAGGTCGCTGGCAAGCCGGAGCGTTTGAAACTGCATGTTATGAAGGTCCAGCCGAACGATGGAGGGCGTCTGTGTGGGGGAACCGGCGCAGAAGACCACCTGTCCCGGTGAAGCGCGTAGATTCCATATTTCAGTGTAGGTTGTTGCGATTTCTTTGAGTTCACCAGTACTGCAATCAAGACTGGCCAAGGACCAGGTTCCCTTAGTTGTGTAGGCGCAAAGAATCCGATCGGCGGACTCAAAACCATAAGTTGACATGGAGAACAGCCACTGGGGCCTGCCGAATTCAAACTCTCTTGGGCACACCGGTTCCACCTGGTTCTGGTGGTAACGGTACACGTTCCACCATTCGGTTCGGTCAGAGATGAAGTAGAGGACGCCCTCAGGTGACCACTCCGGCTGGAATATGGATTCATTGAGGTCACCTGCTACTTTTTGGGGTTTTTCCACCGAGCCATCGGCCTGAATTTCACCCACCCACAGTTCAGTCCCATCCCAGGGAAGATTAGGATGGTTCCATGTTAGCCAGGCCAAATAAGAGCCGTCGGGACTGATTCTGGGTGCAGCATAGAAGTCATTCCCGGAGACCAGCACCCGCTCTTCCTGTTCATGGTTGAGCCCAACGGCAACAATGGTGTTGACCGCCTCTCCTTCGCTAGCACTGTGATCTTCCCGCACACAGATCAGCCGGTTTCTGTGTGTGTCCACAACCATGTCTGCATACCGTCTTGCAGTCTCCCCGGTTAGAGGCTGAGGCGCCAGAGCGGGTCCCTGTTGATACAGCCTTTGATCAGTGAAGTTGGAGAAATAAATAGTCCCATCTGAGACAATGTAGGCCCCGCCCCCATATTCATGCACGCGGGTACGGACATTAAATGGCTTTGGCGTCAAATCATCGGTCTTGCCATCCGGTCTCCAGCGCACGATGACGTTGCGACCAGCATCTGCCGGTCTGGACTCACTCCAGTATATGGAATCACCATCGAGAACGATCTGTCCGAGCGATACGGTCTCAGATACGATCTGCTCTGAGGTGATTGGCGATACCCATGCCCCATAAGGTTTCACTCTCACCGTGTCCATTTTTGCCGTTCTCCTTTGACTGTTTAACTATATGTATCAAAAGCTAATTCATTACAAACTTATTAAATTACTTTAAAAGTTTTCTAGTAACGATCTAGATAGCGACAGCATACCTCTATGGAGGTTATGATCCCTCGTTGATTCCCAATTTTTTCCTGGCTTCTTGAAGGTCGCTGGGATTAAAAAATTCCGGATAGTAGTCCAGGGCTATTCTTTCCAAACTCAGGCCACCCTCTCTCTCAAGTTGATGGATAATTTCCTCATTTGCTGCTCTCAAACGCCACTGGACAAAAGGGATGAGTCTCAAGTAATTGCCCTCAAATTCGCGCCATTTGCCCAACCTTTTTGCTTCTGTGGGCCCAACAATTCTCTCCAAGTCCTCTTCACACTTCCGGAGGAGTTCTTCTAGAGTTGGTTTGCCCCCGGTCAAATGATTCTGTTGCCTGTCGACATACTCAGCCAATGCTTTCAAGATGAGTTCTTTCAAGGTGATACCCTCGAGTGCTGCTGTGGCTTTTGCCTTGCGATGCAACTCTTGTGGAAAAGGCCTGATGGTGTAGGCTGTATCCGCCATTTTTTCACCTCCAATTTGTTTTTGCTACTTTAATAGTAAATGTAGCGTAAATAGTCAAGGGTAGAAGATTAGTTATTATCAGTGTCTTTATAAGTAATGTTTAAGTGTGCGGAAATGGAAAAAAAGTCTATCTTAATCACTTGATTTTATTAAGGGACCACCTTATCTTACGAGGAAATTTTTCAGCTCGTTATAACAGGAGGAGAAAGTGCTTGATGGTTTCGCCACACCAGAAGGTACGGAGTTCTACGCACAAAAGTACAGTTCTCTACACTATGGCGAATTGGATCAGAGCGGATTGCTTGTAAGCCAGGCGGGGTTCGGCTGCTACCGGGTGGATGAAACAGATCCCGCGCATGAAAAGTCTTTGCGCAAAGCGTTGCTCTCCGGGATCAACCTCATAGATACAAGCTCCAACTACGGAGATGGAGGCGCAGAAAAACTGGTGGGAGAGGTCCTGGAAGATATTGTTTCCTCAGGTGAGATTGCCCGAGAGTCGACAATAGTGGTTTCGAAAGTGGGTTATCTTCAGGGGCAGAATTATCAACTCAGCCAGGAGCGCAAACGGCAAGGAAAACCCTTTAAGAACCTGGTTCTTTACGCAGACGGTCTCGAACACTGTATCCATCCAGAGTTCATAGATGATCAACTTACCAGGAGCTTGGAGCGGCTAAAACTCGACACTCTGGATTTCTACCTGCTGCACAACCCCGAATATTATCTCAGCTGGGCGAGTAAAACCGGAGTTTCTCTAGAGGAAGCCAGGCCAAAATACTACAGCCGCATAGAACAGGCCTTTCAGCAGCTGGAGACTGAAGTGGAACGAGGGAGAATTAGGTTTTACGGTATAAGTTCCAATACTTTCCCCTCCCCTGCTGATGATCCTGAATTTACTTCTTTGGAAAAGGTCTGGGGGATAGCACAGTCCCTTTCACCTGAACACCATTTCCGCTTAATTCAGCTGCCGATGAACCTTTTTGAAACGGGTGGGATAACCGAAAGAAATCAATCCAATGGTAGAAGTGTTCTCCAATTTGCCCAGGAAAAACAGATAGGTGTGCTGATTAATCGACCCTTGAATGCGATCATTGCTAACAGACTCATTCGTCTGGCTGAGGTCCAGGCAGTTCAAGCTGTGAGCACAGAGGAGATATCTCAGCTGATAGATGACCTCATTCATTCGGAAGAAGTGCTCAAACGAGAAATTCTCCCCGAATTCAGCCTGACGCCGTCCCTACAAGCACAGGTTGTAGAACAAGTCGCACTTGGTGGAGTCCTGAAGCAACAGTGGTCAAACTTTGGCAGCTTTGAGCGCTGGCAGGAACTTCGCTCATACTATTTTGCGCCGCGGATAAGAGGAGTGGTGCAGTTTTTGGAGCAGCAGGTAAGTCTTACCCCCTGGATACGGTCGCACCAGGAAATAATCGAGGCCGCATTTCAAGCCATTTCTTCGGTCTATCAGGAACAGGCAGCCGAACATGCGGCCCAGATCAAAGCCAAAGTGTTTTCAGCCGAGGCGGATTGGGCCGAGGCTGCGACCTTGAGCCAGAAGGCATTGCGGGCACTGCGTTCCACCCTGGGCATAACCACTGTACTGGTTGGAATGCGCCAAGAATCGTATGTTGATGATGTGCTCGAGGAGCTTGGCAGACCGGTTAGCACAAAAGATAGAACTGAATCCTGGCGAAAGCTTCAAGAGATGCATTGATAATTTCTAACCAGGTCATGTTAAAAAATGGGTTTGCTTATCTCACTCGACCTTGACCTTTGTGACCTTTTTTTTCTGTTTTTCCAGTGATGAGATTCTTTCATCAATCAGAGTTCTGAAGCCCTTGAGAACCTCAATCCTGGCACTCCGGAGATGAGCAAAGAAGCCGCTGTACTGATCCTTCGCCTCCTCCATCATTCGGCTCGAGAGGCAGAAGGGACAGCAGCAGGTGGTGTGCTCCACTTTGGCTTTACTCTTCTCCTCTTTTTTTGGCTTACTCACTGCTCCCTCCAAATTCAATCAAAAGATAGTCTTCCTCTAGTCGAGCCTTGCGCGGTTCTAACACGGCATAGGCGCGAGGAAGCACGATGTTTTTTTTGAAGTTCCCTATCTTAATTATGAGTTCGTCGCCAATCTTGCTCAAATCGATCTCTTTTTTGGTGACAAATGGAAGGTGGAGTTTTACAACACTCTGGCCATCCATCTTAGCAAACTGGTACGGCTTCTGTTTGAAGAACATTTGAGTTGGATCTTCGCCTCGGTAGAGGTTCTCTCCAAATTCCAGAAGTTTCTCGTAGCCGAGAATTTCGTTTTCGTACAACGGCGCCTTAAATATGGGAAGTGGATTGAAATAGGTCTCGGCCAGATCCAGGTACTTTTGCTGATTGTTGCCCCATACCTTCACGTACCCTTCGTCGATTCCGGATGGAAACACTCTGTTGATAATAATAGCATCGATGCAGGTTTGATGCAGGCTAAAGAACATGAAGGCTCGCTGGGTCTCTCGGAGCACCATCTTCTCCGGATTGGTAACCAGGCGCACTGAAGTGATTTCGGGATCGGTAAGCAGTTGATCAACTCCCTTGAGGCGAGTGTAGAGACTTTCAATATTGGCGAAGTATTCGTCTTCGGGTAAGGGAATGTCAACCATCCTGCGGGCCACTGGGCGTACATAGCCAAATATCTTCCTCTCCAAGCGGAAGACCTTCTTCATGTACCATTCCAGGGCCGTGGGCATGCTTATAAAACGTATGGACTCGGCTGTAGGCGCACAATCGAGAACAATAACATCGTAAAGCTGGTCTTTTACATACTTGTTTATATACAGGAGTGCGCTCAACTCCTCCATGCCTGGCAAGACCGCCAACTCTTCAGCTAATACATCATCAATTCCCGAAGTATTGAGTAAAAGGGAAATATAGCTGTGCACCTCACTCCAGTAATTGTTGATTTCCTCATGGACGTCGAGTTCCTGAACCCATAGATTGTCCGCCGCCTGGATGGGCTGGCCGCGGTTCTTGTCCATGAGAGAGCGGTCCAGGTCGAAAGCGTCGCTCAGGCTATGGGCCGGGTCCAGGGACATGACCAGGGTTTTAAGACCCTTCCGTGCAGTGATAATTCCGGTAGCGCCGGCTACGCAGGTCTTGCCCACACCACCCTTGCCGGCGTAAAGCATCATCCTCATTGCGATAACCTTGCCTCGTTTACATGATTAGATATCCATCTACACTACTCTAATGTAGCTAGCTAGCCAACAGAGCTCTTAGCCACTCAGCTACAACTAAAGATTAACAGGAATAGAGTGATATTACTAGGAAGGAGCCGAAGTTTCGTGGGTGATAAATTGGTTCTATTCACCATGTGGGAGCGGCTTTTCCCGACCTGAGCGACTCGACCTGAGCTCGTCGACAGGTCCTGTCGAAGGTCAGCCGCGAAGAAAGTCAGCAGCGTACCATTCAAAATTGTAGGGGCGGGGTTTACCCCCGCCCGCCCGTTCCTGTAGTAGCTAGAAGCCGCTCCCACAGGAGGATAAAGTCACCCATAGATTTCATATGCCGAAGAACCGTTTTGCATTGTTGGTGGTGATTTTCTGAACCTCCTCACTTTCCATACCTTTCAGGTTCGACAATTCTTTAAGGGTTATGATTAGGTCGGCCGGTTCGGAAACCTTCCCCTGATATTCAACCGGGGAGTCGGTCTCCACCAATATCCGTTCTATGGGTGCAGCTTTCATAGCGGCCTGGTGCGGAGGGCTATAAGCTAAGGCGGGAGTGGCGGAGACATAGTAGCCATCATCTATTATTTTCTCGAGAATCTCCAGGGAGCCCGTGTACCAGTGAAATACAGCCTTTTCGATTCCCGAATCCCTTACCATCCGATGTGATCTTTGGTGGGAAAAGCGTGAATGTACAATAACTGGTCGATTGTGCCGGATTGCTAGGGAGAGAACCTTTGAGAAAACCTCCCACTGGACCGACTTCTTAACCTTTACTTTGTAGTCGATTCCAACCTCACCCAAAGCAATGCACTTTGGTAGGTTGTCCTCGATGAATTCTAGATTTTCTTCTATGGTGTCGGTGCTTATTGACCATGGGTGATAGCCAATGGCAGGATGCACCATATCAGGGAACTGCTCAGCCAGATCGAGAGTAGTTATGTTTGAGGCCAGATCCATTCCCACAGCCACAATGGATATAATGCCAGCATCTTTGGCTCTCTGGATTGCTCGGTCGATCTCCTCAATTTCATTTAGATGTGCGTGAGTATCGATCATATTGCAGATTTTAGATTGTAGATTGAGGATTGGGGTCCGTGAGGAAGTCCACAACCACAACACTTTCACAGAGCTTGTTGACCTCTTGCAGCAGGGTTTGGTGATCAGGGTGTTTTTGGTAGTGCTGCATTGCATCAAGGTCTTTGAATGTGGAGATCAAGGCCAAGTCATATGATCTTTCCGACCGAACCACGTCCCGACCAAACTCATAGGAAAGAATCTCTGGAATCACGGGGGGCAGCGCAGTAAGGCTCTTCTCCAGATCCACAATTTCTTCCTCCCCCATTCCTTGCTTGAACTTAAAAAAGACCACGTGTTTGAGCATCTTAATTCCCTTTGCTGAGAAGGTCTTTTGTTCTTCCGATGTGAGATGTGGGATTTGATATGTGAGAATGAAATTCAGGAATTAAGGGATTGAGGAAACCGGGGCCCCGCCCTGAAAGGGTGGGGACTGAGCGGAGCGCAGCGAGCGCGAAGAATTAAGGGATTTTTCGAGATCAGGCTCAATTCCTTAATCCCTTAATTCGCAATTCCTCAACGTATAGATCACCTATCTCACATCGGACAGCGTTGGTTAGAAATCAAAGCTTTGAATCTGTCTTCACGCTCTGCGCTCTGCGCTTTGCTTATTCTTTCTTTTCTCCACCGATTCCTTCCGGAAGCCAAGGGAAACAAAGGTGTTAAAGGCCAGCTCGGGTGGGAAGAGCGCCACCCGATCTCCTTCGCTGATCTCTGTATACAATGTGGCCCCTCGACCATTTACCATAATCATTTTGATTCTATCCTGAGGGAGACCAAGGCGAGATAGCAGGTCTTCGACCTGCGATCCAGGCTGGAGTTCCACCTCAAACTGTTGCCGCTTCTCTCCAGCCTCATTTCGAAGAGGACCCCCTAGGAGTAAGGTTACACGCATATATCCATCCAAGAAAATGGGTGAAAATTCGAATTACCAAAATCCAAATGTTCGAAACACCAGACAAGTCTTTTTGAGTACTTATGTTTTGAACATTTGAGAATTCGGATTTTGAATTTCGGATTTATTGCCTGTGCTATGGCCAAGTCTCCGAAAGTTGAAAAAATGGGGGGCCAAAGGCCCCCCATTACGAGTCAATTCTGGTTCGTTCTAGAAGTCAAGCACCGTGTCCAGTTCCTCATCTGACACATCAAAGACCACGTTGTGAGGCGCCAGCGGTTCTTTGCTGAAAAATTCAGGAAGCCGGTCATCAGAGGGTGTGAAGCCGGCAGCCTTGTTGAATTCTAATTCCGTTTTGATTATTTGCTTGCCGTATTCCATCACATCGTCCAGGCTCAGATCCCAGCCGTATTGAGCGTTGAGCATCTTGGGGATTGCCTCCAGGCCGCTGGGAATATCCAGAACGGCAAAAGCGACGAATACGCAAAGTCCAGCGGCGTCAACTCCTGCGGTGGCGATTTGTAGATTTCTGGAAAGATCAGCCTGCCCCTCACGTTTCAGAGGATCTACAAATCCACCCACTTTCAATATATTGGTGGCCACTGCGTAGCCGGCTGTGTGGTCTGCGCCCATGGTAGTGGTGGCGTAGGTAACACCTATGCCTTTCACTGCCCGCGGGTCGTAAGCTGGGAGGGACTGGCGTTTTACCACCGGCACGTGAGAAACTCCATAGGCCTGTCCGGTGACCGCAGTGCCGCTGCCCAATATACGTCCCAGAGGCGTGCCCTTGCCGATTTCGTGTATGAGTTCGATGGCACCGGCACCGTCGCCAAAAGCTTTGACCCCGGCATGCATTGCCACAGCAACTGCACAACCTGTCTCTATGGTGTCCAAGCCGTAGTCGTCGCACAATCTGTCAATCTCGGCAATTGCATCAAGATCGTCAATGCCGCAGTTGGCGCCATTGGCCCAGATAGTTTCGTACTCAAAGGCGGAGGTTACATAGTTTTTGTCTTTGTCAACATACTCGTTTGAACACTGAATGATACAGGTTGAGCAGCCGGAGTGAGTGGGATTACCGCCACGCTCCTTGATGACGTCGTGCAAGGTCTCACCGCTAATCTTCTGCGCGCCTTCGAACTGTCCCTCGGTGAAATTGCGGGTGGGAAAGCCCCCCGCTTCATTGATGATGTTGGTGAGCACATTGGTTCCATAGACGGCCAATCCTCCCCCCGGTTTGGTGACGGGATGTTCACGCAGAGCATCCCTGAAAACACCAGCGGCCTTCTTGAAAGCTTCCTTATCTGCATAGGTGACCCCGGGAGCCTCTTTGTCATCTACCACAATGGCCTTCATACCCTTGGAGCCCATGACCGCGCCCATGCCACCTCGCCCGGCATGTCGGGATGGTGTGCCATTGGTGCTGGTAACCGCTACCGATGCTGCTGAGAACTTCATTTCCCCGGCTGGCCCGATTGAAACTATCCCCACCTTTTTGCCATACTTGTCTTGCAGTTTACTGGCGAGGTCGTAGTTTTTTAGTCCCTTGAATTCGTCTGCGGCCTGAAGTTGAACACCGTCCTTGTTCACTAGCAAGTAGAATAATTTACCTTCGGGGGCCTGCCCTTCCAGTACTATCCCGGCTATTCGCAATTTGCCGAGCTTGATCGCCACATTGCCCCCCACATTGCTTTCCTTGATTCCTCCAGTAAGGGGACTCTTGCCACCAATGGAGAGACGACCTGAGTTGGCGCAGGTTGTGCCTGCCAAAAGGCCTGCAGCCACCACCAGCTTGTTACTGGGATCGAGAGGATGACAGAGCGGTGGGACCTCGCTTGCCACGATCCCCGAGGTAAGCCCTCTGCCTCCAAGTGCTGCATATTCCGGGGCAAGCTCCTCCAACTGGATTTTCCCCTCGGTCATGTCTACACGGATAAGTTTTTTCATAACACTACCCCCTTGTGTTTATCTGGATTGCCAATTATCCGGGCTAGGTGCGTTGTGATACAAAATTGGACGATAGGAAACTGCTTCCTAATTTATGACTGAATGGCTCGGTAACTGTCAAGAGAAATTCTAGAAAAGCCAGGAGTCAGAAAAAACAGGCATAGGGCATAGGGCATAGGGCATAGGGCATAGGGAAATAGAGCTGGCAGCTGCAGGTTGGTTAATTAGAAAATTAGTCAAACAGATAAATTTTTACTGCTTACCGCTTACTGCTCACTGCGCGAAGCGCCCTGAGCCTGTCGAAGGGCTTACCGTTTACTATTTGACGAATTCTCGAAACGACTACTTGATTCTGGCTCCTGACTCCTGGATTCTGGCATTAGAATGGCCAGAGACAACATGGTCGTGGTCTCTCGAATTCATCTTCACAGGAAGGCAACTGCTGTGAATAGCGCTGAGCTTGACGTTCAACTTTCCGCGCCACCTTTTTCAACCAGGTTTTTTTTCGATATGATCTACGGTTGAAACCATTATGTCCCTCGTGGTAGGCGAGGTATAGATTATAGGTGTCATTGCGAGCAATCTTGCAGATGGCATAGCTAAGATTGCAGTACCAGCCGACAAAATCAATTGCATCGGCAAAATTGGCCCTTTCAGCCCCCCAGTTACCGCTGTTGGCTTTGTATTTTTCCCAGGTTTCATCCACCGCCTGCGCATATCCATAGGCAGAGGAAGGTCGAGGACCTGGGAAAAAACAGAGGCAGGTAGTTCGAGGTGGTTTGGCCCCGGCCTTGAACTTTGACTCTTGATGGAGAATAGCCATGAGCACCGGGATGTCAACTCTCCACTTCTCTGAAGATTTGTACGCACTTCTATACCAGTCCCGCTCTTGTCGAAAGATTTGACAAATATTGTCAATATCCTTCGGGGCACGTTGACGGTGTGCACAGCCTTCGACGAGGATGGTCAGCGTGCATAACAGTAAGAATGCACTGGTTGCGAGAAAGTTTTTTCTAGACATAGGTATGCAACATCAGGATTAAGAAGTCTGAAGCTAGCCCGGATATTTCATGAAATATCCGGGCTAAAGAAACTGCAATACCTCTGATGGGTGCGCCACCAGCACTTCTGCCCCGGTATCCTTGAGTTCCTCGGCTGTACGAAATCCCCACAATGCCCCGACCGGAAACATGCCTGCTCCCCTTGCCGTCTTCATGTCAGTGCCAGTGTCACCCAGGTAAAGGAATTTTTCAGCAGGCACGCGGAGTTGTTGGGATATTTCTATGGCGAGGGTGGGATCGGGTTTCTTTGGCGCTGAGGGTCGGGCACCGGCAACGGGATGGAACTGCCACTTGGAGAGGAGCTCAGCCACCATCTCCTTGGTGGACTCTTCTGGCTTGTTAGACAACACGGCCAATTTGAGGTTGCGGAGGGTTAAGTCGTCCAAGAGCTCAGGGATGCCATCATACGGGCGCGTTTTTAGCGACCAACGTTTGCGATACTCTGCCCGCATCTCAGCAACGCACTGAGCAACCGTGGTCTCATCACGCCGGTTTTCGGGAAGAGCTCGCAGGGCGAACATCTCCACCCCATCGCCCACAAAGTGTTTACAAGCTTCGGCATCATGGCCGGGAAAACCGAACCCATCGAGTACTATGTTCATTGAGTCAGTGAGATCCTCAATGCTGTCGAGAAGCGTTCCGTCCAGATCGAACAGTACTGCCTCGAACTTCATGGATATTCACCTCCTGAGAAAGTACGACCCTAGCCCGGATATTTCATGAATTGCTGTCGCGAGACCACGAAGATGGGCAGGCCACCTGGAAACCGCAGGGTGTTGGTTCTGAGGCGTACCTGAACGGTACGTCGCAGGGGCCGACACCCGAGGACGCCTGGAAGGACGGCCATATCCGTGGTCGCAGCAAGTTATTCATGAAATATCCGGGCTAGAGAATCAGGAGCAATTTACCAGCATATAACGGTGCAAGCAAGAGCTACGAAAGTCAAAGCTTCCAATATATTGGACAATGAAACTCATAATCTCCGGTGCCCCACTTTGACGACTAACAACATGCTGTATCAGAATAATTTTAAATCAAGTGTAGATTAAGGGATGTAATCCCCACTTTAGCCCCTTTCCCTCCCTCCTTGCATAAATCAATTGGGGGTTATGCCTCTGCTTGACATGGACCGACACGTTCACCTAATATGAAGGTAAGTCCAAGTTTTCGTTCTGATCCAACCTC
>JBFFBS010000037.1:0-22190 GCA_041560295.1 Syntrophobacteria bacterium
AGTACTTCCCGCGGCTATCAGGTTTGATGATTTGAGGCACACTTTTGCGTCTTTGCTGATCGAGCAGAAGGAGAGAATAAGATACATCATGGCACAATTCGGCCATTCATCTATGACCATGACAAAAAACGTCTAGGGGCATTTGGTGAATGGCTCTACACTGAGGTTGCTGAGAGATTGGGCCAAACTGTCTTGGGATGATAGCAAAAATGGTAGCAGTTGTAGTAAAGTGTGCCACTTGTAGCGACAACTCTTTTTTCCTTGACAAAATCACGAGTGGGGCGTATAAGACTGGCGGTGGAAAGCGCTAAGGTCAGATATAGTAATATCAAGTACTTACAAAGTACCAACCGAGTACCGTAGCCGCTGTACAATCCTCTACCCCCATAGACAAATAACCCGGATAATTCATGAATTGGTGTTGCGAGACTGTGAGGATGAGCGTGCCACCGGGCAACCGCAGGGGCTTGAATCCGAGGCGTACTTGAACAGTACGTCGCAGGGTTCGAGGCCCGAGGACGCACGGAAGGACGTTCATATCCACAGTCGGAGTAGCCGATTCATGAATTATCCGGGTTAAGATATAATGCCGAGGTAGCTCAGTCGGTAGAGCAGTGGACTGAAAATCCTCGTGTCCCCAGTTCGATTCTGGGCCTCGGCACCACAATTTATCTACCTGTTTTGGGGACTTGGCTAACGATGCCAAGTCCCTTTTCCTATGGACCCTTCGCCCTTTAAGTGATTTCGCTGCCAGATTGCTGCAAGGTCAAGGAACTTCCATAGGTACGGTGCTCCTCGCTGGTATGCGCTAAGCCGAGCGAACCATAGCTATCGATCAACCTCTCGCCAAGAGCCCCTGCCAGTCGTCTAAAGAAAGAAAGACCATTGTTTGGATCTTTTTCTACGATCTCTTGGAAATCCTCTCTATCTATCTTGAGTAGCTTGGTGGGTTGCACACACTCTCCGGAGGCGGAATAAATATCGCGACCGACAAGGCTGGACCAGCCGAAAGCCTCGCCTGGGCGACTGACTGTGTGAACCACCTGCCCAGTATCTCGAGTGCCGAGCCGAACGCGTCCTTTTAGTAAGATATAGAAATGGCTGGCCTGATCCCCTTCACGAAAGAGAACTTCTCCTTCTTCAAGAGATTGCTTTACGGTGAGGTCATATATTTTCTTGACGAAATCCTTATCCATTCCTCGAAATAGATCGGTCTGTTGAATAAACATGGTCCCCCCTCTCTGTCCTTACATCAAAGCAGGACACTCCCCAAGAGAATACATTTGTGGAGTCATTTGTAACGTCTCAAAAGATCTTTCCCACCCCAACGGACCGGGATGGCCTGCACTAGTCACGAATCTTTAGGATTCGTGAATAATCCGAGCTAGTAAAATTGTAACCTCCTTGGCAGCCTCTTTGTAAACTAAATGCATTGAACTCCGTACAAGTTTGGTCCTACGGTGGTGGCTCAACCAATACCAAAACCTAAAGGGAGAAATCAGTGAAGGAAGATGTATTTCTCAGAATTCCGAGGTGACCGGGGCGGCATGAAGCACAGGGATAAAAGGGTGGTGGTGAGGCTACGTTACCTGAGGCTTAAGCAAACATTCCAGCTCCAAGTGTCTGATAATTTCAGCTTCCAACAGATCAGGTGGTGCTCTGTTGGAAGCGTTATGGGCCCATTTTGCATAACATTTAGGAATCTCCAACAAGCTGGCGGTGGTCAAAAAAACAGTCTACTACCAGCTTAAGACCGATCCAGTGCCAGTGTCAACATAAAACTATTTTTGTGATAGGATTACTTTTCACTGAGACCACCAGCGGGTTGCGGTCACTCAATCCGAACAGCCAAGGTCAGTCCGTCTTTTTCTGGTGAATGGTTGGGCAGAAGGGAGTACAAATGTACACAGCGGTAATGATTGTCAGTGAAAATTGTTTGGTTGAACTCGCGAGCTCCCAAAAAGGCAACGTTGTCCACAACGAGCAGACCGCCCAGTCTGAGCAGTGAACGGCACCCCGATAGAGTTTTCTGGTAATCTTCCTTTTCAATATCCATGAAGATAAGATCATAAGGACCCTCTAGTGTATCTAAAACTTCCGCGACCTCGCCAACCCTGACCTCCACCTGATCCGCAAGCCCGGCCTTGGAAATATTTTCTCTGGCTCTGGCTGCCATGGCCTCATCACGTTCAATGGTGGTCAGTATGCCCTCCGGATTACTGATTCCTCGAGCCAGGTAAATGGCCGAATATCCTGTGGCCGTTCCCAGTTCCAGGACAGCCCTGCAATCCATGGCTTTAGCAAGGATGTATAGGAACTCACCCACTACAGGACCAACTATGGGAATGTGTTCCTGTTCCGCCTGCTGTTCGAGTTCGATAAGCAACTCGTCTCTGGGTGGAATGAAGCCTCGAAAGTATGTTTCTGGATCCGGTATCATGTCTGGCATTACCGTTCACCTCGTTGCATTGGATAGTGTAAATCCAAAATCAGGAGCAAGGAACAAGTAATGAATTACAGATGTGGGATGTGGGATGTGCGATGTGAGATTCGCCATTCTTTCCTGGGATTTCTTATCTCACATCTCAGATCTCACATCCAGTTTGAATTTGTTGCGGATCTCTGGTTGTTGTAAATCATACGAATGGGCGACAGGGCAATGATTATAAATCGAATGGTGTCAAACTTTCGCAACCATTGTCGGTAACAAGTACAGTTTGCTCAAACTGGGCAGAAAGAGATCCGTCTTTGGTTACCGCCGTCCAATTGTCAGCCAAAATACGGAGTTCCTTGCTTCCCAGGTTAACCATAGGCTCAACAGTGAAGACCATCCCGGGGACCAAGCGAATACCTTCCCCCTTTCTGCCGAAGTGTGGCACCTGAGGGGGTTCATGAAAATCAAAACCTATGCCATGACCGGTAAATTCCTCCACTACTGAACAACCTTCCCCTTCTGCATATTGTTGAATGGCCCAGCCAATATCACCTACAGTATTGCCAGGTCTCACCATGGCCAGGGCTATTTTGAGACTCTCACGGGCCACCTTAACTATTTTCCTGGCCTCTGGACTGGGGCTGCCTACAAAAAAGGTCTTATTGACATCGGCATAGTACCCGTTCAAGATGGAAGTCACATCCACATTTACTATGTCTCCGTCCTGTAAAATTCTTTCTCCCGGGATCCCATGACAAATCACTTCATTTACGGAAACACAAACAGACTTGGGAAAGCCCCGATAGTTCAGCGGTGCGGGAGTGGCACCATTTTGAATGGTAAATTCATGTACGAGGGTGTTGATCTCATCAGTTGTGATGCCTGGTTTGATCTTTGTTTCCGCCAAATCAAGTGTCTTAAGGACTAAGCGACCAGCCCGTTTTATCTTTTGAATATCTTGTTTTTCTTTAAGCCTAATATTGTATTTCTGGGCGTACGTTTTTTTGACGCTTTGACGCTGGATCTTACTCTTCCCCAAGCAACATTTCTTGTATTTCAGCCCACTTCCACAAGGGCACGGGTCATTTCTTCCCATTTTCTTCGCCATAGATTCCTCTGTGGAGCTCCAGCTACCGATTCTACAGGTCCCAAAAGAGCTTTGAATTTTAATTGGCTGCACACTGCAGGGGGTCGTGGCTACCGTCTCAAGATCTAATCCGCCATATCAGTCCAAAGGCCGACTTAAATATAACATGATTTATTCTGATTCTACAAAGACCTAACGAGTTTCCTTCTGAAAATTATAAATTCCCGGATGGAGCTGCCAGCACTCAATCCCGCCCAGGCGGGATCAGCTTAACCCCATAGTCTTAAATGTATTTTGCTGTCACTCCAACTCTTGTCTCCACCCTCATTGACTTCCGCAAAATTTGGCAAGAAATATGCATAAGTTCTTTAAACCTGAAAGAAAACAGAAGCCTGGCATTCGGTACAGAGTGGATAGCCGCCTGCAGCAGGCCAAAGCCATACCTTTGCAGGAGACATATAGGACCGTTTCCATGAAGCAGTGTTACCTGGCCTTTGAAATAGGATCCATGCAGAAGACCATCTATCCGTTGTTGGGACCAACCACCATTGGCCGGGCTGCGGACAACACTATCACCCTGCCAGATCCTATGACTTCACGAAATCATGCCAGATTGGTCGTCGCCGATGGGAAATGGGTGGTGGAGGATTTGGGCAGTGCCAATGGCATCATTTTTGGCGGGCAACGCGTAGAAAGAGTGGTTCTCAACTCCGGGGATATCTTCGAAATCGGGGGAGTCAATTTTCGCTACATAGAGAAGGAAATCTCGGGAAAAAGCAACCAACTGTTTGAGACCGTGCAAATCTTGGCAAAGGAAGGCGACGACTTGGATTTCCACGTTACTGAAGACGAAAAGGGAGCAGCAGCAGAGTCGAGCGTACCTTGGTCTCAACGACTTCAAGATGCAGTTGCTGCAATTCCTTTTTTCTCACCTCTGGATGACGATGAGAGGAAAAAACTCGCCGATGCTGCAACCCTCCACGTATTCAATGCTGGGGAGATGATTATCCGTGAAGAAGATCCGGGACGCTCGATTTACGTAATATTGGACGGTAAGATTCGGGTGTTCACCAGAGATCATCATGGTGAAGAACTGGAGCTTGCTGTTTTAGTGGCAAGCCAGTTTTTTGGTGAGATGTCCTTCTTGACCGGCAAGCCGCGATCGAGTTCAGTGGCGGCCGTGGATACAAGTGTCATAGTCGAACTCAGTTACACCAGCATGAGAAAAGTGGTCAAGGAACATCCCACCGTCAAGAAAGTATTGGTGGAGTACTACCAAGAGCGGTTGGGGAATACCGCCGAGAAACGTGCCGAAAAGGGAACCGAGGAAGGGAAGGGTGACTCTCGCCAGAAAGGCCGAGTGTCAGTGAAGCTCGTGGTCTTACCTCAAACTACACCCACAGGCGAAGCAAAAGCAAGTTCCTGGAACGGGATTTCTGTGGACATTGCCGAGTCAGGTATTGTGGTCAGAGTGTCTGGAGCATCGCCGAAGACATTCCTAGTCCAGGGTGAAGTCAGGTTGGAAATTGATCTTCCGGAACCCTGGGGAGAGATTCGCACTCTGGGAACCATCCGCCGAGTCAAGTCTGCCCAGACGGCAAAGGAAATGACGATGGTGGGGATCGAGTATGCTGGCATGGCGGAAGCGGATGCAAAAAAACTCAGAAATTACCTGGCAGGCTAGACTGCCGTTAAACTGAAACGAAGAATACCCTTGAGAGGGGGATGTCTTTTGGCTGCCGAGAAAGAGGACAAAAACCGATTTCTCCAGGTTTCTCGCCTAAATAGCATTAAAACGAGGATCATTGTGTTCGCCCTGCTCGCCACCATTATCCCCTCGGTGAGCATGGGGTGGCTTTCCTATGTCCAGAACAAGAAATTTTTGAATCAAAAAATCAGGCAGGAACTGAGAGTTGTTACTTCTCAAGTTTCCCGAGAGCTTGATCTGTGGCTCAAAGATCGACTCTACGATGTACGAGTTTTTTCCAGATCATACGTTGTCTTAGAGAATCTTGACAAGATTGTGGGCCAGGGTGGTGCACACACAGAAAACGTTGTGGCCCTCCGCCGCCTAAAGGACTACCTGAGGTCTGTGCGGGAAAAAATCGTCGACTACCAAGAACTCATGCTTCTGGATCTAAAGGGGAAGATAGTAGCCACAAGTGCAAAGCAGGCCACCACTGTTAAATTACCGGATAAATGGCTTCCGCGAGCGCAAGCGAACAAGCACACTATCGGACAACCCCATTGGGATGAGACTTTGCAAGCTGGCGTTGTGGTGGTTACGCAACCCATCCAGACCGGCAACGAGCGGCTATTGGGCGTTCTTGCCGCCAAGATCAACTTTCGAACTATCAGCAAGACCTTGAAAAACTACGCCCAAGGCGAGATAGGAGAGCTCTATTTGATCACAGAGGAAGGGACTTTGCTTGTCAGTTCCCGGTCCATTTCGGCAAAGTTTCTGGAAACAAAACTGGTTGGCAGGACAACACGAAAACTCTTTTTTGGAGAAGGAGATCCTCAGAGATATTATGGCTACCATGGCGAGCCGGTGGTGGGCGCCCTCAAGAGAATGTCAGAGCTGAATTGGGGGGTTGTGGCTGAAAAGGAAAGAGCGAAAGCGTATGCCCAGATCGTCCGTCTTCGGAATGTAACCTTAGTGCTGGTAGTGGGGTTGCTGCTCTTCATTGGCCTCGGAGCCTATCTCCTCGGCCTCACTCTGGTCCGTCCCCTAGACCGTCTCACCGGGGGTGCTTCGAAGGTGGCCGCGGGCGATCTGGAGGTGGATCTTCCCGTTCTCAGTGGCAGTGAGGTGGGATACCTTACTGAGGTCTTCAACGATATGGTGGCACGGTTGCGTCAGGGCCGAGAAGAACTGGCTGCCATCAACAAGACTCTCCGCGAGAAAAACAAGGAACTCCACGAACTCTCCATAACTGATAGTCTAACTGGTTTGTATAATCGCAAACACTTGATGGAAACTCTGGACAATGAGGTAGCCCGCTCCAAGCGGCACAAACACGATTTTGCCGTGCTGGTCGTCGATATCGATCATTTCAAGGAATACAACGACACCTATGGTCATCTGGCGGGTGACGATGTACTCAGCAGGCTGGCTAAAGTTTTCAAAAAGTCTGTCCGCAGCTGTGATTATGTTGCGCGCTATGGTGGAGAGGAATTCATCCTGGTACTGCCGGAGATTGGTCCAGAAGATGGAGTGAAGGCCGCGGAGCGGATTCGAAAAAAGGTAGTCAAGGAAGAGTTTGCTGGTGATGGGGAACCAATACAGGTTACGGTAAGTGTTGGCGTTGCCTCATACCCCAAGGATGGTGACGAGCCTCAGGCCATCATTAGACATGCTGATACCGCTCTTTACAAAGCCAAGGAGAGTGGACGCAACCAGGTTGTTCTCGCCGGGGAAACTCCGAAGAAAAAAAAGCAAAAGTCGAAGTCAAAAAGTAAGGCTGCGACTCGTGGCCGTTCAAAATGATCCAGCGATCGCATTCCCGTAGTCCGCCTAAGCCGGACTCCAGGAATCTTTAATAGACCTCTTAACGACCACCTATGAGAGTCTGGAAGACCCAACCATTGTTGCCATCCTCGCTGGTCACCCGCACCCACTGGCCCATATATGAATAGCCAATGAGGGGAGTTCCTTTCTCCAACGTTGTGATGACCTTGCTCTCGAGATCGGGTTTCTCCCTGATATTGCTGGTTTTCAGCACCTGGAGCGGCAGTGGCAGGGAAAAAAATACCTCCCCCTTAACGGGTGGTAAACGCTTAATAGGTACTACCTTTTCTCGGCCTCCAAGTCGTATTTGGCCGGCTCTGATGTGACCCTTGGCCTGACTGGTGAGGTAAACGGCGCCCCCGTAGTTCTCTTTCTTGAACTCCTGAGCGCTCATCTTCAATAGCTCTTGAGCCTTGATAAGTTCTGGATTTCGCGTCTGACCCGCCAACTGAGCCTTCAAGGCCTTTACGGCAATTTCAGCCTCCGCCATTTCTGAGGCAGCCTCTGCCTTGCTTTCCAAAGTGCGAAGCTTGGCTTTAGCCCTGACCACTTCCTGAATGGCCTCGTCCAGCATTTCCTGCTGTGAGTTCAAGCGCTCCTCGAGTTGCTTGATTTGTGCATCCCGCTCCAGCAATCGCAGCTGAAGCTTCGCTAGGGAGGTATCACGTTCTGCCAGAGTCTGTTGCAATTTGTTGACATCGTCAGATTTCTTCGATGGCCAATTAGCGCACCCTGGGATGAAACAGAACGAGACAGCCAGTAGTAGCCCCAGATATCGCCGTGAATTTGCCCTGATGAGTGAAGAGATCATATTCCTATTCTCCCTGTATGGGCTGTTGGTGACCCTATCAAAATAAAGGAAAATTAGTCATGGTACCACATGGATTTGATATTACTGAACAACCATAGCAAATTTTGCGGTAACAAGAAAGACTCAGTATTTTCCTTCATTGACATCACATCAAATACCGTTACAATGTGTCTAGTTTACGAGAGCAGGCAACTCACCTACCTCAAAACTAGTTCCAAATCAATTTTCATTATTACTGCCGAGGAATCTCTCTTTGCGGAGGATATATTATGGCCGCTGGAAGCAGCCCTCCTGTGGACCCCAAGACGGTGGCACTGGAGATACAGAAAGGAAAATCACTGGAAGAAGTCCAACGAATCTTTGGGATCAAGATGAAAAGCCAGGTACAGGACCTGTATATACGAGGCCTCCGGCAACTTGGTGAAATTCCACAGTTCGAGATGCCGAAGGCAAAGAATAGGTCAGCGGCCAAAATTGTTGATATGGGCTATAGGAGAAGTATTGGCCAAAGTGGCAGCATTACCTTGACCCGCTCACTTCTTTTGGAGAAACTCGGCTTTCAAGAAGGTGATGTTTTTCAGATCCTCCGGCAAGGCGATGATCTGATACTTCGCAAAGTCGAGTAGCATTTCACCTCATTTCACATTTCTCATCCGACACTTTATCTCTCACAGAGCCCGCAGGGCTCGGGCGAGAGATCTGTGTGTCGCCGGAGGCGGCCTGTGTACCAAAAATCTGTCTGCGTGGGTCTGCGGTAAAGTTCTTTTGGCTGCGCTAGGCGAGGATCATTCGACAATCAACTGCGAAACATCCCTGGCCCTGTGGTAAAACTTTGATGGGATTAAGATCCAACTCCTTAATCTGAGGCAGATCGCACATGAGTTGAGAGATGCGCTGGCTCATTGTTACCAGCGTTTCGAGGTCGGCTGGCGGCTGTCCTCTTACACCCTCCAGTAGCTTGCCACCGCGAATTTCAGTAAACATTTTTCGAGCCTCCACTGCACTCACAGGTGCGACGCGAAGTGCCACATCCCCAAAGATCTCCACGTACACGCCACCAAGACCTACAAGAACTATCGGGCCAAAGGTGGAATCCTGCTTGCCGCCCACGAAGACTTCGTGTCCCTCCGAGATCATCCTTTGCACCAAAATAGACCGTTCTTTTCCTTCAGGATCAGTTTGCTCTATCAAGGTTGTCAACCGTTCGTACGCCTTTCCCACTTCCGCCTCGGACTTGAGATCAAGCAGTACTCCGCCCACGTCGGACTTGTGGACAAATTGTTCTCCCATTACTTTCATGGCCACAGGAAAGCCCAATGCTGCCGCTTGCGCAGAGGCCTCTCGGGCATCACTTACTTTGGCCCAAGGGGCTAAGGGAATGGAGTAGCAGGAAAGAATTTGAAAAGCCTCATCCGTGGTAAGTTGCCGGGCCTGGCGGGCTTTGGCTGCGGTCAGAAGAGAGAGCGGTTCTTGTGTGCCAACCGCGAAGGTTTCGGCCTCGGCAAAAGTGGAGAGTCGACGGCTGGCAAAATCCCTGGAAATGGCCAGCGCCTGTGCTGCCTCCTCTGGGTCTGTGAACATGGGAAAACCCGGGTGATCACGACGGTTCAACCGCCACTCCTCGTCACTTGTTACCACGCAGAGAGCCACGGGCTTCTGAAGTTCCAGACAGGTCTCCTTGATGGTTTTCACGAGCCTCCGGCTCTCATCTTGAAAAAATACTCCGTTGTAGTTAACGACAACCAGCATCCCATCAATGTCGGCACGGGACAGGGTGTCGCTAATAATCTGCTGAAACAGTTCAAAATCAAAAAGGTCACCAAGGTCCATAGGGTTATCGAGTCGAATCACCCCAGCGCGCAGCCGCTTTTCCACCATCCGGAGAAAGTCTTCCGGAAAAGGCTGGAGGAGGAAGTCATGTTTGGTCGCAGCGTCGGCGGCAACGACGGCGTGGCCACCTGAGCGGGAAACAACCGCTAGCCGATTGCCGCGCATAGGAGGTAGGCTGTGGGCTTTGAGGGCGAGCATGGTGGAATCCATGTCAATGACCCGCTGGATGCCACATTGTCGAAATGCAGCATTGACCACCTCTTCTGAGGTCGAGAGAGAACCGGTGTGAGAGCGGGCGATTCGAGTGCTTGCCTCGCTGGTGTTTGACTTATGCACAAGAATTGGTTTCTTGGAGCGAGAGGCTATTTCCACAAGACGACGGCCGTCGGCGATACCTTCCAGGTAAAGAAATATCGTCTCGGTGCTGTTGTCTTCCAGAAAGTACTCCAGAAGATCGTTTTCGTCAGTGTCCAATTTATTGCCGATAGAGGCGAACTTGTTAAATCCAAGATGTTCAGCTGCGAGGGTATTGAGCAAGGCCGCACCCACACCACCACTCTGGGAGATAATGGAAAAGGAGCCCAGGTTGAAAGCATTGTGAAACGGCATAAAAGGGATTGCCAGACCATTTTCTTTATTGATGACACCGATACAATTGGGACCAATGAAGCGGATGGAATACTTCTGGGCTGCGGCCACCACCTGCTCCTCCAGGTTTCTGCGCTCATCTCCCAATTCGCTGAAGCCGGCCGATTCGATCACGACCCGCTTGATGCCCTTCTGGCCGCAGGAGTCGATGATATCAGGTAAGGTTGCTGCCGGGGTGAGGATGGCGGCAAGATCCACCCGGTCGGGTATGTCGACAATGGTGGGGTAGATCTTGTGACCCATGAACGAGCCACCCTTGGGACCAACGAGATAAATCCTTCCGGTGTAGTGGAACTCGATAAGGTGGTAGACGATGGCGCGGGCCAGATTCGTAGGAGAAGCAGAAACGCCGACAACAGCAACGCTCTCTGGATAGAAGAAATCTTTCACTGATACACCCCTCTAGTAAGTGATTAGGGAATTACCAATCCTAAAAGAATTCCTAACTTATTCAAACGATTATGCCTTTTGCTCCGCAAGATAACTACACTCTCCCTCTCCCCCAATTTTGGGGGAGAGGAGATTTTCTGAGAAGCTAAGTGAATAGGCGTTTCCTCAATTCCTTGGTTGATAGTTTCTTGCATTGACGAGCACAAAAAGTGATACTAAACGGGCAAACTAATCCCTGTCAATGGATAACATCTACGGCACTAACTTTGCAGTATTATACAGATTGCCGATTTTATAGATTAGACTTCTGGTAAACCGAAATCTGAAATCAATACAAGAGGACAGAAAATGAACCTCGGTAAACGTAGAGGCACTGCTTTCTTCGTGCTACCACTTTTGCTCATGTTCTCCTCCCTTTTGTCTTTGGGCTGTCAAAGCCTCCACAAGCTGAAGACAAGCAGTACCGATAATCGCTGGATATGCCCAGAATATGCCGACCTGCCACTTAGACAAGGTCGTTTCGAAGAAGCTATTGAACAGCATTTGCAGGTGATAAGCCAGGAGCCTGAAAACGGACTGGCTCATTATCACCTGGGCTACGCTTACGGTCAGCTAGGACTCCACCCTGACGAGATTGCGCAATACCTCCGGGCGGTGGATCTCGGTATGGAGAGAGGAGATCTCTTTTACAACCTGGGAATGTCGTATATGCAGTTAGAAGAATACCTCCGCGCCGAGCAATCCTTTCTCCGGGCAGTGGAGATTGAGCCTGACTGCGGTGAAAACCATCGCGGGCTTGGTTTGGCGTACTTCAATCAGGAGCACTACCACGAGGCCATCGTCTCGTGTCGCCGGGCCACCACCTTAGAGCCGGATGATGCGGATAGTTGGCATTGTTTGGCGTTGGCTGCGGCCAAGTCGGATGAGATTGGTGAATCGTGGAATGCGGTGAAGGAAATACGGAAGCTAAATCCTGATTACATGCTGGATCCATTCCTTTTGGAAATCTTTCCAGCAGAGGGGAAGAGTACACCTCCCAATGACCCCGATGACGCCAGAGAACCCAGAGACCCCAGATAACCTTTGACCTGCCAAAGTTTAGGAATTATCTTAACTACACTCTCTACAATCTCCGCGGTTTCTGCGGGCATCTGAGTAATCATAAGGATGAAAAAACCAGCCCCCGCGAGACCGTGCGGCTGATAGCTGAAAAAGGACAAAGGAGTTGCTGATGGAAATAACAGTGCAGAAAGGTGATTTCACCACGGTAGAAGCGGAGGCATTGGTCCTATTTCACTTTGAGCAGGATGACAGGCTGCTTGAGACTGCGGCCGCAGTGAACGATGCTGTCGGCTCCATTATAAGTCAGGTGATAGGGGCTGGTGATTTTCGCGGAGAACACCTTGAGCACCTTCTCCTCTATAGTCAGGGCTCTTTGGCGACAAAACGGATTCTTCTTATGGGTTTGGGCAAACGTGAAGAGTTCGGCGCTCACGCTCTCCGGGAAGCAACAGCCCAAGCTCTGAGAACTCTGAGGGATCGGCGTCAGCCCCGGGCAGTCCTGCCGATTCCTTTCGATGGCGAATTTCCTCTTAATCTTGAGGATACGGCTGAGGCATGTGTGTTAGGTGGAATGTTGGGTCTCTATCAATTCACTGAACTGAGAACCAGAGATCTTGACAGCATCAAGGACTTTGACTCCCTTATTATTCTTTCTGAGAAGAATTCAAAAAAACTGGCTGCTTCAGTAGACCGGGCCAAGGCCATGGCCAACGGAATTTATCTGGCCCGGGATCTAGTCACCTTGCCCCCAAATCTGGCTACCCCCACTATTTTAGCAGAGAGAGTGGCAGAGGTGGCGGAACAGGCTGGGGTGGACTTCCATCTTATCGACAAGGGAGAGGCTGAAAAATTAGGGATGGGTGCGTTTTTAGCTGTGGCGCAAGGCAGTGATGAACCAGGCCTTATGGTGGTGCTGGATTATCAGCCATCAAGGAACGACGAGCCACCGGTGGTCCTGGTTGGCAAGGGAATCACCTTTGATAGCGGCGGCATTTCCATAAAGCCAGCAAAAGACATGGACAGGATGAAACACGATATGGCCGGAGCGGCTGCGGTCGTAGGCGCCATTCAAGTGGTTGCCGCTCTGGAATTGCCGCTGAGGGTGGTTGGCCTTATTCCCTTCACTGAAAACCTCCCCAGCGGCAAAGCCTATAAACCAGGAGATGTGATCCACTCATTGAGCGGACTGAATATCGAGGTAATAAATACGGATGCCGAGGGGCGTATGATCCTGGCTGATGCCCTCACGTATGCTGGACGCTATGAGCCTCAGGCCATAGTGGATCTCGCCACTCTGACCGGGGCATGTGTTGTAGCACTGGGCGACGATGTTGCCGGACTCATGGGTACCGACGATGAATTGTTGGGCAGGCTACAGGCCGCCGGGGAAGAGAGTGGGGAAAAGGTGTGGCCCCTGCCTTTGTGGGATAGTTACTTTAAGCTCATGAAAAGTGACGTTGCCGATTTGAAAAACGTAGATGGCCGCAAAGCTGGAGCGATTACAGCAGCGATTTTTTTAAAGCAGTTTGTTCCAGATGGAGTGCCGTGGGCTCATCTGGATATAGCCGGTTGCGCTTGGGAGGAGAAAGGGAAACCTTTGGTTCCCAAGGGAGCCACAGGTATGGGAGTGCATCTGCTCACCCGACTGCTTCAAGGCTGGAAACCGCTAGGCGAGAAAAGTAAATAGTCTTACCTTAACTAAAGGTGTCAGGTTTCAGGTGTCAGGGCAAAAGAGACAAGTAAGCTGACACCTATACTCTGACATTTGTGATTTGGGATTTTATGCCTCCCGTACTCATTCCGAATCTAGATCCTGACCACCTGTCGTTGCCTTACTATCTAACAGTTCCCGCAGCTCATCTCCAAGGATGGTCTCTTTTTCAAGGAGTGTTTGGGAGATGATCTCCAGATGCTCTCTCTTTTCATTGAGTATTGTTGTGACGCGTTTGTGGCACTCTTCCATCAGTCGGGAGACCTCGGCGTCGATTTCTTGAGCAGTCTCTTCGCTGTATTCTTTGGCAGGCGCAATGCCGGTATCGAGAAAAAGGGGACGTTTCTCTCTTGTATAGGTAACAAGGCCCAATTTTTCGCTCATACCATACTCAGTGACCATACTTCTAGCAATGTCGGTGGCCCGCTGGAGGTCGTTCTGGGCACCGGTGGAGACATCTTTGAAGATGATTTCTTCCGCGACCCGACCACCCAACAGGACACAGAGCCGATCCAGGAGTTCCTCCCGGGTCATGAGGTAACGATCCTCAGTGGGGAGTTGTTGGGTGTAACCAAGGGCGGCAATGCCCCTGGGAATTATGGAGACCTTATTCACCGGATCGGCGGTGGGCACGTTCATGGCCACCAAAGCGTGGCCGCTTTCGTGATATGCTACGATATGTTTTTCCTTCTCATTCATCATCCGGTTTTTCTTTTCCAACCCTCCAATGATCCGGTCGATGGCATCTTGAAACTCAGCGATGCCAACTCTATTCTCATCTCGACGGGCTGAAAGCAAGGCTGCTTCATTGACAAGGTTAGCCAGATCCGCACCCACAAAACCAGGGGTTAAAGCCGCAACCTTAGCGAGATCAACGTCAGGGCCGAGTTTTACTCCTTTTGTGTGAACCTTGAGAATGGCTTCTCGACCGCGAAGATCGGGCCTGTCTATGGCCACGTTCCGGTCGAAGCGACCGGCGCGCAGGAGGGCAGGATCAAGAATCTCCGGGCGGTTGGTAGCGGCCATTATGATAACGCCGGCCGTGGCGTCGAAACCGTCCATCTCCACCAGTAACTGGTTGAGAGTCTGTTCTCGCTCATCATGTCCCCCCATGGGACTCATTCCTCTTGCCTTTCCCAGCGCGTCCAGCTCATCAACGAAGATTATACAGGGGGCATGCTCTTTGGCCTGGGCAAAGAGATCTCGAACTCTGGCCGCACCCACACCAACAAACATCTCGACAAACTCCGAACCGCTTATGCTGAAGAAGGGAACGCCGGATTCTCCGGCTACTGCCTTGGCAAGCAGGGTCTTGCCAGTGCCTGGAGCTCCCACGAGCAACACCCCTTTAGGAATCTTGCCGCCCAGGCGGGTAAACTTTTCCGGCGTCTTGAGGAACTCTACAATTTCTTCGAGTTCTTGCTTTGCCTCATCAATGCCGGCAACGTCATCGAAGGTAATGCCAACCTCACGCTCCGCATAGATTTTGGCCCGGGCCTTGCCAAGCGAAAGCGCTCCTTGAGGGCCGCCGGCCATACGGCCGATGAGAAATCTCCAGACGATAATGAAGAAAACGAGGGGCAGAACCCATGATAGCACCGCGGCTAGCCACTTGCTCTCGTAATGACCTTTGTAGTCTATTTTCTGGGCGTCCAGGAGTTTCACCAATTCCGGATCCTCGACCCGCACAGTGACAAAAGGCCGATCTTTGCGTCCCTGTTTATCCTCTTTAAGAATACCGGTTATCTGTTGGGGCTTGAGGCTAAGTTTTTGGACCTTCTCTTCCACGACGTAACGTTTGAATTCCGAATAGGGGATGGTGTCAATTTGACTGGCTGTGAAATAGTCGTGAATGAACGACAAGGCAAGAAGAGCCATCAGAAAGTACCAAAAAGAAAAGTGAAACTTGCGACGACCTGGATCTCCTTTGGGCGGCATGCCGCCGAAATAAGATCTCAATTTGTCAAAAAAGTTTTGATCCTCAGATGACGGGCGGCTAGTCCTTCTGGCCATATTGTCTTCCTCCTTGACCGTAACGTATTGATCTCTATCCTGGTATTTAATTTACCAGATAAGCTTTTCTACTGTAAAATATTAAGTACGAATAGGGAAATGTCCATAGTTTCAAGGGAGTGCGGGTGACATGATGGTAAGGTTTGGCGACAGTTAGCGGCTTGTCGGGAGGGGATTAACTTCTCCCCTACAAGGCATGTCCGCAATAGTATGGGCGGGGACATTCGGCGAGACCTGTCGACGAGCTCAGGTCGAGTCGCTCAGTCGAGCCGTTTACCCCCGCCCGCAAAACGACCTATATTGAAGCTCCCTGCAGTCCCGCCAAGGCGGGACAGGGAATCTTCGAAATGTAAGGAAGTGATTCCAACTTATTGTAGTTCGCTCGCTAATCCCGCAGCAAGCTAGGGGAATGCGCTCGCTGTAGCATTTTCAATACTTTTTCATAATTTCTCTAAAGATTATGAGTTTCTGCACGTCCTGGGTTCCCTCGCCCAGAGACGATGCCCAGGCGTCCAGCGGAAATTTGTGTACAGGATGGTCCTGCATTACTGAAGCCGCACCGAACAGATCGGCTGCCCAAACTCCCACCTCTCGGGCGATTTCCACTGTGGAGTACTTGGCCATTGCAGCCTCCATCCGGAAATCCTTCCCCTGGTCTTTGTTCCAGGCCGCTTTTAATGTCAGGAGTCGGGCGGCTTCAATACGGGTGAATAGTTCGGCAATCTCAAAAGACTTTGCCTGGAAATCAACAATTTTCTCACCGAAGATCTCTCGCTTTTTTGCGCGGTCCAGCCCTGCTTCGAATGCTCCCACCGCAGTTCCCAGGGTGAGCCCGCTTATGGGAATTCTGCTCTGGGTAAATGTTGCCAGAACCTGCTGTAATCCTCTGCCCTGTTCGCCAACGAGATTTTCCTCGGGAACAAAGACATTGTTAAAGCTCAACCTGGTGAGGTCAGAGGGAATCCATACTCTTTTATTGAGCTTCTTTCTGGATACACCAGTTGATGAAAGGTCCACTAGGAACATGGATAACCTGCGATTTCTGGAGGCGTCAGAATCCGAGACTGCGGTGACAAGGGCTAGATCACTAATGGCACCGTTGGTGACATACGCCTTGGTGCCGTTGAGAATCCAACCCCCCTTAGCCTTCTCGGCCTGCATGGCGATACTGGCAACATCACTTCCGGCCTTGTGCTCGGTATTGCCGAGACAGAGAAGAGTCTCTCCCCTGAGGGCCGGTGGTAGATAAATCTTTTTCTGTTTCTCTGAGCCAAAGAGATAGAGGGGGACCATGCCAAGAGAAATTTGGACCATAATTGCCACTGCAACTCCAGGGGAGATTTTTGCCAGTTGCTCAAGGAGGATCGTTTGTGTCAGATAAGATTGTTCCAGAAGTTCTCCATTTTTCAGAGTAAAACCTAACCAACCGTCCTTGCCTAAATTCTGAAAAAACTCCCGGGGCACGGCTTCCCGCTTGTACCATTCAGTGAGAAAGGGCTCCATCTGGGTTCGTAGAAAACCTGTAAACTGCTCCAGGTCCTTGACAACTTCATCTGAGATGGCAAAATTCATAGAATCCTCCTTGTGGCTGTCTGCCCTATGGCTAATAGGAATATAATTACCTTGCAGCCCAGGGACAACCACTGTCGTTTTTTTATCAGGACCTGCTTGTCCCTCAGAACTGAGGGTTGGATGTAACAATGGTGGCAGAGGTGGTCGTATGAGTGAAGAAATGGAATGCATGTGTCAGCAATGTGGAATATCCGTTCATATTCCCGCCGAGTTGATTTCCTTGACAGATCCGGCCAATACCGAGGTGAAGCTCCTGAGCAGTATCCATGTTTGTGAGAATTGCGGCGGTCAGCTTGCTTTAGTGGGTAGGGCGGGAGATGAACCTCACTACAGAACAGAGTAATAAAGCGACTTTTCGATCGATATACATGGAATCGGCAACAAACAGAAAATAGCGACGACACCGTCGCTATTTGCGGGCGGGGATAAACCCCGCCCCTACGAATCAAAGGGCCGTTTTAGACAGGGTAGGGGCGGGGTTTATCCCTGCCCGCAGTTAGAAAAAGTTCTTTCTGTAAAGGGAGAAGATCTCCTCCTCTTCATCTTCGTGTAAAATCCTCAACGGCTCGACTCCTATCTTACACAGATAGTTGGGAGATGTGCCGTAGAGCCGACATATGAGCGGTCTCACAGGATAGATTGAGCAACCACCTTCTGAAAGGGTTTCATCAAGGTAAGGGCAGGTGTGGCCTTGCGCCTCCCCAGGTTGCATGGAGTGCTCTCGAAGGAACTCCTTGATACGTTCATCCTCCACCTTGGTTCTGGAAGGCACACCGAAGTTTTTACAGCACTCATAGCACCCTTCAGTGCACATTAACGCTGGAATCAGATCATAGAGATCGTCAATATCCATAAACGGTTACTCCGAAGGTCCATTTCTCAAACGCAGGAAGTTTGCGCCCGCGTGAAGTGTTCACCTTGAATGTGGGGGATCAAAATCCGAATTCCCAAATCCGAAGCACGAAACAAATTCAAAATCCTAATTCTCAAATGTTCAAAACGTGACTAGCCGAAAAGAGTTGTCGGGTTTTTCGGTCATTTGGATTTTGGTAATTCGAATTTGTTTCGGATTTCGATATTCGAATTTCGAATTTACCGGCCCTACAAATACGTCAACCAGTGTTGATAGTCAGTCTTACTACCCTTGACTATTTGAAAAAAAGTGTCCTGTAAAGTCCTGGTTAGAGGCCCCGGCAATCCCTCACCAATGGTGCGGTTATCAACCTCACGAATTGGTGTGATTTCCGCTGCGGTTCCAGTAAAGAAGGCCTCGTTGGCCGCATAGAGATCGTCGCGAGAAAACCTTTCCTCTTGTACGGCGAAGCCTAGATCCCTGGCGATTGTGATTACGCAATCCCGGGTGATTCCGGGGAGGATGGAGGTGAGTGGTGGAGTCCTGAGCACACCTTTACGAACGATGAAAATATTCTCTCCGGTTCCCTCGCCAATGTACCCATCCGGGTCAAGCATGATGGCCTCATCGTAGCCGTCTGTGGTGACCTCAAGTTTGGCAAGTATGGAGTTAACGTAATTACCACAAGTCTTGGTCTTGGTCATGAGGATATTGGGATGGTGTCGAGTAAAAGATGAGACCTTAGCCCGAATACCCTTGGTGAGGCCTTCTTCACCGAGATAAGCTCCCCAGGGCCAGGTAACGATGGAAACCCGTACGGGATTGTCTTGTGGATGAAGACCCATGGCACCTTCTCCAATGAAGGCAAGGGGTCTAATATATGCGGCCTTCTGCTCGTTGGTCAGGAGGGTGTCCAGAATTGCCTGGGTTATCTCTTCCTGGCTGAAAGGCATCTTCATAAACATGGAATGGGCAGAATTGAAAAAACGCTCCACATGTTCTGGCAGGCGAAAAACTGCAGAGCGGCCGTCCTCGCACTCATAACAGCGAATGCCCTCGAAGATCCCCAGGCCATAATGCAGCGTATGAGTAAGGATGTGGACGTTAGCGTCATCCCAGGCCACAAACTTTCCGTCGATCCAGATCTTCTTCGCTTTCTCCACCATGGTTTTGACTCCCTCCTTGTCATCGCACAGCGCCAAGCGCAGAGAGCATAGCGTTGGAATGGAGACACACGCTCTGCGCCAGGCGCTATGCGCTTTGCTCTTTCATACCTTTCAGCGTTTTCTTGTAGGGCTTACGGGCTATGCCCTTCTCAGTGATGATTCCTGCAATAAATCGATTCGGGGTAACATCAAATGCCGGGTTCCAGGCATTCACACCCGGTGGAGCGATGGCATGGCCAAGGCTGTGGGTGACCTCTCGGGGATCCCGCTCCTCAATGGGAATATCCTTTCCGGTGGCGACTGACAGATCCACCGTTGACAAGGGCGCAGCAACATAAAATGGCACCTTGTTTTCTTTGGCCAAAACCGCCAGGGAATAGGTGCCGATCTTGTTGGCAATATCACCATTTGCTGCTACCCGGTCAGCACCCACAACGATGAGTTGAACCTTCCCTTTATTCATGAGATAGCCGGCCATGCTGTCCGTGATCAGGGTCACCGGGATATTGTCCTGCTGCAGTTCCCAAGCTGTGAGCCTGCTGCCCTGCAAAAAGGGTCGAGTTTCATCGGCGAGCACCCGGATATTCTTGCCCACGTCCCACGCAGCCCGCACAACCCCCAGCGCAGTGCCGTAGCCTGCTGTGGCCAGAGCGCCGGCATTACAATGGGTGAGCACGGTTGCCCCGTCCGGCACCACTATCTGGCCATGGTGGCCGATTGCTTTGTTAATGGCCTGGTCTTCGGCGAGAAGATGATCAGCCTTGCTACGGAGCAAATCCTTTAACTCCTCCACCGATACCTGCGGGTGTTCTTTTAGCACCTCGAGCATGCTCTCGATGGCCCAGAAAAGGTTGCTGGCCGTGGGTCTGGCACTGGCCATTTTCTCACAGATACGTTGAAAGTGACGCTCAAATGTGGCACGGTTTTTGGCCTTGATTCGACGACCGCCCAGGGCAAGTCCCATGGCTGCGGCTACCCCGATTGCAGGCGCGCCGCGGATTACCATCTTACGAATAGCCTCCACAACCTGAGTTGGTGTTTTGCACACCACATAACTTTCTTTGAAGGGAAGCTTGCGCTGGTCTATCATGACCACATGGTCGTCTTGCCAGTCAATAGTAGGTATCATCGAGTCATGCTCCAGTTTGAAAATCCCCAGCCTGAGGAGGCCTGATTGAAGATTCACCACAGAGGCACATTACTGGTGTAAATTCGAAATCCGAAATCCGAAGCACGAAACAAATACAAAATTGGTCCTCCGGACTCCCCACCCTTCGGGCGGGGCCCCAGTTTCGAATTTTCAAATGTTCAAAACATAACTTCTCGGAAAGAATTTTCTGGTGTTTCGGTCATTTGGATTTTGGTAATTCGAATTTGTTTCGGATTTCGATATTCGGGTTTCGGATTTGCCTTTAGACCACCCCTTTGTGACCGACAACGAATCTACTGTTTCAATTTATCCCTGAGGATTTCGTTGACTATCTTGGGGTTGGCTTTGCCTTGAGTCTGCTTCATGACCTGGCCGACGAAAAAACCCAAAAGTTTATCTTTGCCAGCACGGTATTCTTCAACCTGGCCGGGATGAGCAGTCAATACATTCTCTATAACTTTGCCAATTGCACCTTCGTCCGTCACCTGCTTGAGCCCCTTTTCCTCTACTATCGTTTCGGGGGATTTGCCGGTACCGTACATCTCCTCGAAGACACTCTTGGCAATCTTGCCACTGATCACGTCCTCCTCTGTCATTTTGAGAAGATCAGCGAGTGCCTCTGGGCTCACAGGGCATTGGTGGATTTCTCGATCGTCGCGGTTCAGTTCCCTGAGCAGTTCCACCATTATCCAGTTGCTCACCTTCTTGGGTTGGGGAAAGCGAGCCACACACGCCTCGAAGTAGGCGGCAAGATCCTTGCTACCCGTGAGCACAACGGAATCTTGCTCCGGCAACTCATATTCTTGTATGAACCGCGCCTTCTTGGCCTCAGGGAGCTCTGGCAGCTCGCTTCGAACATTCTCTATCCACTCGTCGGACACCAGCACCGGAACCAAGTCCGGATCTGGGAAGTACCGGTAGTCATGCGCTTCTTCCTTACCGCGCATGCCATGAGTGACGCCTTTATCGCTGTCCCACAACCGGGTTTCCTGAACAATTGTACCCCCCTGTTCAAGGATTGCTCTCTGCCTTTTGATTTCATATTCAAGGGCCCGCTGCACGAAACGGAAGGAGTTCATGTTCTTGAGCTCGGTCTTGATGCCTAAGTTTTCTGAACCCACTGGGCGTAGGGAAATATTGGCGTCACAGCGCAAGCTGCCCTCCTCCATATTCCCATCGCAGATGTCCAAATAACGGACGATGTCTCGTAGTTTTTTCAGGTAAGTTGATGCCTCCTCGGGGGTTCTCAGATCAGGTTCGCTGACAATTTCAATGAGAGGCACTCCTGTGCGGTTAAAGTCCACATAACTGAAGGGTTGGGTTTCATCATGTATCAGTTTGCCGGCGTCTTCCTCGAGGTGGATGCGAGTTATTCCTATCCGTTTGCTCTCACCATTTACTTCAATGTCTATCCAGCCATTCTCCGCCACCGGCAGTTCGTACTGTGAGATCTGATATCCTTTGGGCAGGTCCGGGTAGAAATAGTTTTTCCGAGCAAACCGGCTGGTGCGAGCAATAGTGCAGTGGGTGGCCAGGGCCAGCCGTAGGGTGAACTCTATCACCGTGCGGTTGAGGACCGGGAGCACGCCTGGCATGCCAAGGCAAACAGGGCAAGTGTGGGTGTTCGGGGCCGCCCCGAACTTAGTGGAACAACCGCAAAAGATCTTGCTGTCGGTTAATAGTTGGGCGTGAACTTCCAGGCCGATTACCGTTTCGAATTCCATGGGACTTCCTATTGACACACTGAACTGCGTAAACCCTAATGTTGCAAACCTACTCCGTGGAAAAACGCGTCAGAGTGTGCCAGATGTGGCCGAGTGTAGGCTCGGACAGGATGAAGCGTACTTGACCGTACGAGATATCCTGGCCGAGGCGAGCACGGTCGTCCCGCCAAAGGCGGGACTATCACGCGAGCGCAGCGGTTTTTACCGCTGTAGGTTTGCAACATTAGG
>JBFFBS010000038.1:0-21998 GCA_041560295.1 Syntrophobacteria bacterium
GATAGTCACGGCCCAAATAGGCCCGTTTGACGTCATGGTCCTCCAGGAGTTCGGAAGCGGTGCCCTGGAGGATGATTTTTCCTGTCTCCAATACATAGCCCCGATCAGCAATCCTCAAAGCGGCCCTGGCGTTTTGCTCCACAATGAGAATGGTCAAGCCCTCCAGGCGCAGCTTCACCACGGTGTGAAAGATGTCGACCACCACCCGGGGGGCCAAGCCCATGGAGGGCTCATCCAAAAGCAGCAACTTGGGACGGGACATCAGTGCCCGGCCGATGGCCAGCATCTGTTGTTCTCCACCGGAAAGAGTGCCTGAAATCTGCTGCAACCGATCGGCAAGAACCGGAAACAGAGAAAAAATCATGTCCATGTCTTGCTGAATTGAACCCCTGTTCCGCTTGCCATAACGCAGGTATGCCCCCAACTCCAAGTTTTCCAAAACTGTCAGTGGTTGAAAGATCTGCCTGCCCTCGGGAACCTGACAGATACCCAGACGAACCACCGCCTCCGGAGTCTCACCGTTGATTTTTTGACCCTGGAAAAAAATCTCACCCTCCCGGCAGGGAATTAACCTGGAGATGCAGTTGAGTATGGTACTTTTTCCGGCACCATTGGCACCAATCAGGGTGACAACTTCACCCGGTTTCACCGAGAGAGAAACGTTGTCCAGGACCCGGATACGACCATAGTATGTTTGCAGGTTGCGAATCCTAAGCAATTATGACCCCTAACAAATAATAATTGAGCCGGCACAGTAAAAGGCTTCAGTTGCAAGGCGCGCAAATCCTGAGGAATGAGGCGTACAAACTGGTACGCTGCAATGACGAAGGATGCAGCGCAACACAGCAAATGGACCTTTTACGAAGCCGTCAAGCAAAAGGTTCTTCTCCCAAGTAGGCAGAGATTACTGTCGGATCTTGCTGGATTTCTCTGGGGGTCCCCTCCGCTAGAGTGCGCCCGTAGTCCATCACAAGTATTTCGTCACAGACTTCCATGGTAAGACTCATATCGTGTTCCACCAAGACCACAGTAATCCCGCTGTCACGGATCCGACCAATCAAGCGTCCCAGTTCGCGGGTCTCTCCAGCGTTGAGCCCGGAAGCCGGTTCATCCAGCAAGAGCAAGAGAGGGTCGGTGGCCAAAGCTCTGCCGATCTCGAGAACCCGCTGAAGTCCGAACGGTAGAGAGGTGCTCGGACTTGCAGCTCGTTCCGACAAGCCAATGAAGTTGAGAATCTCCAAGGCTCTGTCCCTGATGTTGCTTTCCTCCCTCCGGGCCTGGGACAAACGGAAGGCGGCGCTGATGAAGCCGGCCCTGGTCTTGGGATGTCGACCCACCATGACATTTTCCAGCACCGTCATCCGATCAAAGAGCTCCACATTTTGGAATGTGCGGGCAACACCGCGCTCGGCTACCTGGTGGGGTACCAGGTCGTTCAAGCTGCGACCATTAAAGTAGATGGCGCCAGCGTCCGCAGCATAGAAGCCGGTGATGAGGTTGAACAGTGTGGTCTTACCGGCACCGTTGGGACCAATGATACCCTTTATCTGCCCTCTGGCTACCGCAAAACTCACCTCTCGAACGGCATGAATGCCGCCAAAAGACTTGGAGAGGTTGTCCGCTTCTAGAAGCTGTTCTGTCTTTGCTTCTGCCATCATCACTCTTCTAACGCCTTAGCAATAAACAGCGCTCAGCCGCCCGAAAGCGAGCCACCAGCACCATCACGCTGCAGTCGATATTTCTCCCAGAGGTCCAGCGCCCCCCGTGTCAGTCCCTGGGGCATGAAGATCATCACGACCATCAGGATCAGCCCGAATATAACGATATCAAAGTCGTGAAACACGGTAAGCACTTCCGGGAGCACAGTAAGGGTAGCAGCGCCGAACACCGCCCCCCAAATGCTGGCCATACCACCCACCACAACCATGGTGACCAGCTTGATGGAAAACATGAAATCAAACGAACTGGGGCTAATGAAGGTGATGAAGTGGGCATACAGACTGCCGGCTACTGAAGCGTAGATGGCACTCACCACAAACACCCAAATCTTCAGCCGGGCGGTATAGATACCCGAAGCACGCGCCGCTGGCTCACTGTCGTGAATGGCGCGCAACGCCCTTCCCACCCGCGAATCAACAATATTGAGGCTGAGAGCTATGGCCCCCAGCGTAATTGCCCACACCAGAAAGTAGTAGGTCTTGGGTTCGTCAAGAACCACGGTTCCTAGACTGAGCTTTGGAATGCCTACCAAACCTGAGGGGCCGCCTGTAAGCCAAACCAATTCTTTGAAACAAATGTAGACAATGATGCCAAAGCCGAGCGTGGCCATTGCCAGATAATAGCCGCTCAGTTTGAGTGCAGGCACACCCACCAGCAACGCTACCGCCACCGTAAGAACAACAGCTAGGACCATGGCAGGCCACGGTGACAACTTGTAGGTAGCAGTAAGGATTCCTGAAGTGTAGGCACCAAGGCCAAAAAAGGCTGCATGCCCCAGACTGATCTGCCCGGCATAGCCCATTAATAGGTTGAGTCCCACCACCAGCAGGGTGTGGATGCCAATGAAGATCAGCACATTGAGGTAGTAACGGTTGGTCACCACCAAAGGCACCAGCGCCAACAGCAGGCCAAAGCTACCAACCTGGACCGACTTGTATTTTAGAAAACGAGACAATCGTGTTGCTCCGCTAATGCCTAAAATGAACTAAAGTGTACTAAAATGCCTAAAATACGTAATGGGTAATGAGTTATAGGTCATGGGTCATCGGGCATTTCTCATATCACATTTCGCAATTCGAAATCTCGCATCTCACATCCCACATCTCACATCGCCTAGACACGCCAACTGCACTATTCAGGTGATCACTGTCCTTAAAACCTCTTCACTTCCTTTGACCCGAGAAGGCCACTCGGCCTGATAAAGAGAACTAAAAGCAAGACAAAAAAAGCAATGGCATCTTTGAATCCAGAGCTAATGAGACCGGCACCCAGCGCCTCCAATACTCCCAGCAGAAAACCACCGAGAATGGACCCGGGACTGCTGCCCAGGCCACCCAAAACCGCAGCGCAAAAGCCTTTGAGGCCGAGCATGATTCCCACATCGTAGCCGCACAGGGTGATGGGAACAACGACGATGCCGGCAGCGGCCCCAATGGCAGCACTCAGCCCGAAGGAGACCAAGACCATGCGGTTTACCCCAATCCCCACCAGGCCGGCGGCTCGCCGGTTGAAGGCACAAGCACGCATGGCCTTGCCCGTTATGGTGCGCTTATAGAAAAACTGGAGAGCAGCCATGACCACCAGCGTCACTCCCAGCACCCAGAGACTTTGAGGTATCAGGGTAGCCCCGCCAAAATGGATGGGGGTGGAACCGGTAAATGGTCTGAGTCCCAAGGAATCTTTCCCCCAGAACATCATGGCCACACCTCGAAGAAAGATGGAGGCACCAACTGTGATGATGATGAGAGCAATGGGATTGGAACTCTTGGCAGGACGAATGGTGAACCGTTCCAGAGCGATGCCCACCAGGGTTACCGCCAGGACTGCCAACAGAAAACTAAAACCAAGTGGCAGGTTACTCATGCCATCGAGCGCTATTACAGCCATGCCGCCAAGCATGACAAACTCCCCCTGGGCGAAGTTGATGACCTCGGTGGAATTGTAAATAATGGTAAAACCCAGGGCGATAACCGCGTAGATGGCACCATTGGTTATGCCGGAGATAAGATATTGCAGAATCTGGCTACTCAAGTCCATGGTCGAATGCGAAATCTCTAAAATTAAGCAAGACGGAGATCTCTTACTACAAAAAACACGAAGAACACGAAGTGATAAGAGATGTGAGATGTGAGATGTGGGATGCAGTAGGAGTTCTGTCGAAGAGTATCAGAATCCCTCAGTCATTAATCTCACATCATCTATCTCATTACCCACATCCCGTCAACCTTCGTGCCCTTCGTGGACGAATGCTACTCTTTATTGAATTACCTGCCAGTCGCCGTTGACGATCTTCACCATCACAAATGCTTCTTCCTTGTTCAGGCCGTTGTGATCTTTGGGTGAAAAGCGGAAAATACCGCTTATTCCCACATGGCTGGTGATCTTCTCGACCTCGTCACGAATCTTGGCCCGATCAGCCCCTGCTTTTTCAAGGGCTTGAGCCAGAATTTCCAGACCATCCCAGGAATAGCCGCCAAACCCCGAAACTGCAATCTTGTATTTCTCTTCGTAGTCGGCGATGTATTTCAGCAGAGTGGGCTTCTGGGGGTCGGTATCGGGCAAAGATCCAGCAACCAGGATTTTACCGGTGGGCAGCATGACGCCATTGGCTGCTTCGCCGGCGAGTTCGATGAACTTCTTGGAGGCAACCCCATGGCTCTGATAGAGAGGGATCTTGATACCAAGTTGCCGCATGTTCTTGGCAATCACCGCCGGACCGGGATTGGTCCCCCAACAAATTATGGCCTCCGGCTTCAGACTTCGAATCTTGGTGAGCTGGGGAGTCATGTCGGTGTCTTTGGGTCCGAATCTTTCGTCGGCAACTATTTCGTAGCCATAGTCCGATGCTTGTTGAAGCAACTGCTGCCTGCCGCTGGCGCCAAAGGCATTGCCCACAGTGAGAATGGCAATCTTCTGGATTCCCTGGCCTTGCATATATTCATAGATCTTGGCCACTGCCATTACATCGGTTTGAGGTGTTTTGAAAACCCATTTCTTAACTGGGGTGGTGATTTTCACCGATGCCGCGCAGGAAATGAGCGGCACCTGGGCCTTTTCGGCGATGGGAACCACAGCCAGGGTTGTGCCACTCAGTGAGGGGCCCACTATGGCCAGAACATTGTCCTTTTCGATCAGCTTGTTGGCGTTGAGCACCGCTTTGGTGGCGTCCCCCTCGGTGTCGTATATGACCAGTTCAATGGGATGGCCGTTGACACCGCCTTGTCCATTGATTTGTTCTGCCAACAATTCCATTGAATTGCGCTCCGGCTCACCAAGAAAGGATGCCCGGCCGCTGATCGCAAAAATACCGCCAATCTTGTAGGGCGGTTTGGGCTCCTCTTTTTTGGCACAGCCACTCCATGCCAAAGCCACCGCCAGCAGCAATATTGTCGAAATTTGAATTCTCCTGACCTTACCTCTTTTCATAATCAAATCTCCTCCCTCCCCGTCCATTCCACTCTTTCAGTTACGACGTGCCGCGGGGCAAAAACTTAATCACTGAGAAACAAAGAGTATAGCGATTGGCGCTAGGTGCTTTGCGTCTTCTTCTCAGTCCACTCTGGGGTTATTGCTCCCCCACAGCCTAGCTGAAACTCCTACATGGCGTAGAGTTTCTCTCCCCCGATGACCGTCACCCCATTTTGCATCAGCACATCCACGGCATTATCAATATCATCGAAGCGGAAAATAAGCACCGCGTTCTGGCCGCTTTGCTGGACAAAGGCATACATGTACTCCACGTTGATGCCGTTCTCAAAAAGAATTTGCAGAATATTGTTTAGACCCCCTGGTCGGTCCTCCACCTCCACCGCCACGACCTCGGTTCTCCCTACAGTGAACCCATGTTCTTTGAGAACTTGTTTGGCTTTCTCATGGTCGTTGACAATCAGCCGCAGGATACCGAAATCAGAGGTATCGGCTAAAGCCAAGGCCCGAATGTTTATATCTGCCTTGCCCAAGATTCCGGTAACCTCCGCGAGCCTTCCAGCCTTATTCTCCAGAAAAATGGAGATCTGTTCAACTTTCATGGTTTTCCTCCCCTTGCGTGGGCTTATAATCTCTTGGTTTGTCGGCCGAACTGGCAAACTAACAAAATTGGCCTAAATTTTTCTCTTGTCTATTACCCTTACAGCCTTGCCTTCGCTTCGTTGAATGCTCTTGGGTTCCACCAGCTTAACTTCAGCAGAAACACTCAGCATTTCCTTAATATTCTTTTCCAGCGTACGTTCCATGTTCTGTAAGTTCTTGACCTCATCTGAAAAAACCTTTTCGTTCACCTCCACCTTCACAGTGAGTGTGTCCAATCTACCTTCGCGGGCAACCTCTAATTGATAGTGAGGTTCAATGCCATCAATCTCCATGATGACGCTTTCGATTTGGGAGGGGAACACATTAACACCGCGAATGATGAGCATATCGTCACTGCGACCCTGGACTCGCCCCATACGAACGATGGTCCGCCCGCACTGGCACGGTTCAGGATACAGAACCGAGATATCGCGGGTTCTGTAGCGGATGACTGGAAATGCCTCCTTGGTGATGGTGGTAAAGACCAACTCCCCTGGAGTACCATAGGGCAGGACCTCTTCAGTATCCGGATCGATAATTTCAGGAATAAAATGGTCTTCGAAGATGTGGAGCCCATTCTGGGCCTCAATGCACTCCACCGAAACTCCCGGACCTATAATTTCACTGAGGCCATAAATATCCATGGCCTTTATGTTCAGCTTCCGTTCAATTTCCTCCCGCATCTGCTCGGACCAGGGTTCGGCTCCGAAAATGCCGGCCTTGAAGTTGAATTCGCGAAAATCCACCCCCATTTCTTCGGCCACCTCGGCAATCAGCAAAGCATACGAGGGTGTGCAGGTGAGGATTGTGGGGCCGAAATCCGTCATAATCATCACCTGCCTTTTGGTGTTGCCCCCTGAAATGGGAATAACCGAGGCTCCCAACTCTTCGGCACCGTAATGAAAGCCGAGACCACCAGTAAATAGGCCATAGCCGTAGGCGTTGTGAATCATATCTCCCCTGGTAGCGCCCCCTGCCATGAGGGTTCTCGCCATCAGTTCAGACCAGGTCTGGATATCCCGGGCTGTGTATCCCACCACGGTTGGCTTCCCAGTGGTACCCGAGGAGGCGTGGATTCGAACTACATCGTCCATGGGCACCGTGAACATCCCAAAAGGGTAGTTGTCCCGCAGATTGTCTTTGTAGGTAAACGGTAGTCTGCGCAGATCGTCAAGAGACTGCACATCATCAACCTTTATCCCAACCTCATCGAATCGCTTCTTGTAAAAGGGAACTGTGTTGTACACTCTGGCAACTGTTGTTTGCAGTCGTCTGAGCTGAATAGCCTCCAGAGCCTCCCTGGGCATGGTTTCATACTCTTCGCTGTAAATCATAACCCCTCCCTCTCAATCAAAATCTAAGTTAACCGGTTCTCCCACCCCATGGACTTTAGAGCAAGACGGTGGTTTAAAAGGAAAATTTCAACGATAAACTCACCGAAACCGCTTGGGGTTGATCGAAGCTAATCTTTCCATAGGGGGCAAGACGCTCTTGCTGTCGCTGTTCTTCCCGATCATTGTATTTATGAGCCACATTTACAGCACTGTACATATTGCCACCATAAAAAGCAGCGGTGAGCAGAGCCAGCCCTACTCCCACTTCCTCATGGTCCTGGTTGAAAGCCTCATACGTGGCCCAAGCAAAGGCACCGGTAAATACGAATGCTATGGCTGCATCACGGGGTCGATCGCAGTAAAGGTGACCTGCACCGGGTAAAAGCGCCAAAAAACCAGCCAGAGCAGGATCTTTCCGTTTTCCTTCTGACTCCTCTGCTACAATCTGCTGCACTTTTTGCGCTCTGGCATAAAACAAATCTTCACTTCCCACCTGGCTCAGAGCTTGGTCAGCCTCCAACCATCGACTTTCTTTGGCGTAACTGAGACCGATAAGATACCAAGCCTCTGCCACCAAGGGTCTTCCTGGTCGATCTTCAATGATGGCCCCATACTCCTTCCTGGCCTCTTCTCCCCGATCCAACTCACCCAGAGTTTGAGCTTTCAGAAAACGAGCCTCCCATCGAAGAGAACTCTGAGGGTAGCCACCTAGGAAAGCATTTACTGCTTCCAGGGCCTGGGGCCAGCGTTTGCCACGAAAGTAGCATTGAACAATTCGTAGGGCGGCGTTCTGTGCTTGGGGATGATCAGGGTGGAGGAAAAGAAAGCGCTGGTACTCTCCAATGGCTCTGAAGTACTCTTGCTCGGAAAAAAGATGATGGGCGAATTCCAGCACCTGTTCTGGGGAAAATTCCATAGGATGTAAGGATGACTGGGCTCGGACAGGAATTCCTGAACCCAGAAACATCGTCACTGCGACAGTTAACAGCAACAAGCCTACGAAAACATGATGAGGTCGTCTCAGTTTTGTGCAGCCTGACTTTCGAGTCATGGTCTGTTCCTGGGTTCAGCAAAAAAGCCGCGGGTTTCTGCTAACCCACGGCTTCAAAAAGGGATTCCTTTGCCATCAGGTTAACCCTGTTCCTTAGGGTTAGGGTTTTCAGCCTGTCGCCAGCGTCTAAGCTTCACTCTAATCCACTCTCCAAATATGAGGGCTGGGCTGTCATTAAGGTAGTTGTCATAATGGGTCATTGCTTTTTGTTTATCGCCAATGGCCTCATAGACCCTGCCAAGATAAAGCTGAGCCTGAGCTTGATATGATGGGGCCCCCTCACTGGCTAGACGCTGATAAACTTCTGCGGCTTCTTGCCACGATCCTTTGGCCTCATACGTCTCTCCCAAACTCTCCAAAGCCTGGTCATAGAGAGGATGGGATACATCTGTACGCTGGAGAAAATCAGTGTAGCAGATAATTGCTTTTTCGTAGTCAGCTTCCTGGAAGTAGATGTTTCCCAGATCCATGAGGACGTTGGTCGCCACCCTAGTGGAGTGGTACCGCTGTTTTACCTCCTCCAGCTTTGCCGTTACCATCGGATAACTTACAGCCCCAGCATTGGTGGAGGATTCAACTTGATAGAGAGAAAGAGCTTCCTCGTACAGACCTCTGGCCTTCGTTTCCCGGCTGGCCTTAAACAGAAAAACTGCACTAGTGATTGCAATGAGAACAGCAACGGACGCCAATACTCCAAGGACAATCCGTACATTATCCTGACACCAGACTATGATGCTGCTGCTGAATGTTATGAATTCATCAGGTTTCTTGAGCTCTTTTCTGCGGATTTTTCTTTTCGCCAAATTATCGCCTCCTCGTTTAAACCGAGCTTGTTAGCAAGAAGGAGTTGTTCTGTCAAGCCGGATCGAGTCATTTCACATTTGGCATTTCAGATCTGTCATTTCACATTCTGAGGTTACGATTGAACTCCCAAATCTGATAGAAAATGCCAAATGCCTAATGAGAGATGATAAATGCGAAATGACTTGCTTCTAGCTGGATATACTCTTGGCTTCTCTTAAAAGAGCTCCGCCCACCTGATTGACAAGAGCCCAGATAACATCCAAAGGCAACTGCTGTTCCACCGAACCGTCGAACGTCACTACCACCCTTGCCGGAAATTCATCATCTCCAAGCCAAAGAATGTAGCCAAGGGGAATTTTCGGCAGAGGCCAAAGTCGAAAAGAGGCATCACCGAAATCAGTCTCTCCCCCGCCGAGGCGCAACCCTACTTCAAGAAAGGTTTGAGCATCATCACCGAAGCGTTTTTCCAATGGCCGGGTGAACAGAGCATGAGGCCCTCTGAAAAAAAAGTCTCCCCCCTTGATCTCACTCCCTGTGACCATCCGGCCACTCAAACCGATGGGCTGAGCGCGGAGTAGATAGGTTAACAAGACAAGATAAAATTGAAAGGAGAGTCGTTTGGAGCCATCGTCTCCGAAACATTCAATCAGGCGCGATTCAGGATAACACCCGTAAGTCTGGTGCAAGAATGGAATCCGGTAACAGCCCTGAACCTCATCATACCGCACTGAGGCATGTGCACATACCTCGCTGACGTTCTTGGACTGAAGCTCACTCCAGAGACTGGGATCAATCTCTGCAGGGTCCTCGTAAATTCCCCTCCCCTTTTTACTCAAATCGCTCATTTGCTCACCTATCATTGATCATTTCGAATTTCACATTTGGCATTTCTCATTTCGCATCTCTTCATTTATGAAAAGCTATGAAAAATATTGCTTTCCTGTGTTACAGGCCTAATGATAAATGCGAATTGCGAGATGCCAAATGTGAAATACTATGGTGAGACACCATGAGTAATGCTGGCAAGTACTCGACTGATTACACTTGCAGCTTCTTCCTCGTAGTCCCCTGGCACCAGAATGGCGCCCCAGCCCATTTGGGTTACAAAAAGACCATCATAAGCGGTCTCTTCAAAACGTCTAAGCATCGCCGGAATATGCTCCTGGCGTAAGGATTGAATCAGCAGATCGGCCTCAAAACGATTCTCCACCGTGTGAATTCGCACCATATCCTTTTGCTGTTCTAACGGTATAGATCCATTTTCACCAGGCACTGGTCTCAAACCCCCCAAAGGATTTTAAAATTTAGATTCCGGATTTGGAAGTACAGATTTTAGAAGGCAGGAGTTCTTACAGATCGAATTAAGCAGAACAAGTAAAAGAAACACTGTTTTTCTCAATCCGCAATCCGCACAATCCGCAATCTAAATTCTCTCTACTCCACATCGTACTCTGCTTGCTCGAGCATCCCCCAGAGCCGTTCCCGATTGCTTTGGTATTCTTCCAGCAGCAGCGGACTACAGTTACTTGCCACCATCTCTCTAATCACCACCCTTGCAGCAAAAGCCATACAGGTGGTCTCACCGCATTCGCCACAATTGGTCTGGGGAAGTTCACGGTAAACGGTGAGAGGATCGACACGGGCCTGTTTGCGCAAGGTCGGCGTAATGCTGTGGCGACGCTCGTGAACCCCGTTGATCATTCTTTTCAGCTCTTCACACACCTGCCGGGCTTCCACCTCATCCTGGAGAGCGGTCACTGTTATCTGTTTCGGTCGGATAGCGATTATGTGACCCCGCTCCATATAGTTGAGCTCGTTTGTGCCATGGAAATAGGTGCAACCTCTGATTTCCGTGGCAAGATAGGGCAAGAGATCACCGATATCTGTCTCCAGATCAATGATGGCATTGAACTTGGTCGAGGTGGGCATACATTCTATATTTACCAGCTTCGGGTGAAGCTTGTCGATCAGCATTGGTGAATCCTCTCCAAAAGATGAATGCCTAAAGTGAACTAAAATGAGCTAAAATGCCTAAAGTGCAAATGAATCAAGGACTTGAGCGGTTTAACCAGCCCCGTTTGATAGAATCTCATACGCTTCTTGGATCTCTTGAAACTTTTGCTTGGCCAACTGTTGAAATTCATCGCCTAGGTGCTCGACCCGATCCGGATGATATCGCTGCGCCTTTTTACGATAAGCACTCTTGATTTCCTCTGGAGTTGCGTTCCTGGAGACATCGAGAATCTCGTAAGGATCTTTTCCAGTTCCTGCTCCTACTCCTGGTTCCGATTCCTCCTGCCCTGGTCTGCCGGAATGGTAACTGCCAGTTTGTCGGTAGCCCCCAGGTAGAACTCGTTTGACAAACCAATATGCGAGAAGGAGTAAAGCAATGTCATCGGCCCAGCCCAATCCCAATAGGGTGTCGGGAATCGCATCTATGGGGCTGACCAGATATAATATGCCAAGAAGCAACGGCCAGAATCGTTTCAGCCAAAGCATTTCATCCCCCAGGTGAAATCAGGGCAATTTTGCCTCACATCTGCACGTGTCAGTACACTTCTAAAATATCAAAAATCCGGTTACCAGGGCAAGAGAATCAACCAGGGAGTTTACTTTAAAGTAATAAAGAGCACATCTGTTCAGCCAATACGATGGCGTTGGATACCAAACCGATTCCAGAGCTCGGTGCGAAACTTTCGAGTGGTACCAAGATCCACCTCACTAAAGTACACCTGTTCACCCTCATCGAGTTCCACCTTGACCCATCCTTACAGGCTATCCAAGCTTCGGAACCAAAGGGTGAAATCATCCCTGCTTACCAGTCTAGGTGGCTGAATTATAATACTATTTCCTCCGTAATGCCGGTAGACTCGACCTCCAACCCGGGAGTTGAAGCCAGCGGTATTGATACCAACCACGGGAATGAAATTCTCAAATGCTCGCACCAAAGCACTTTGCTTCCAGTGGGCTTTGAGTATAGGGAAAATGGACTGGTTGATTATGAGATCTGCGCCATGATCAGTAAGTATTCGAGCCGCCTCAGGCTGCCCCCAGAAGTCGAAAGAGACTGGGAAACCCATCTTGCCAAATTCAGTATCGAACACCTTATAGGTTGAGTCTCCCGGGACAATCCCTAAATGTCGCCGCTCCATAGTGGTAAGATTGGCTTTGCGCTGCCGACCAACAACAGTGCCACTCCGATCAAAAAGCGTTGTGGTATTGAATCTCTTGTCACCCACCTCTTCCACCAGACCGGCAACAATGTAACACCGCAGTTTTTTCGCCATATCAGCCAAGATCTCATCACCCGCCCATGGGAAATATTCCGGGAGGCAAGCCAGATCCACATCTTTACCGCGACACTTTTCCAGCAGCGTTATGGCATGACCCACATTGCGAGGATCATTTAATTCCGGATAGGGTTTCCCCTGAATGAGGGCAACACGCACAGTGTCTTTCATGGCACACTCTACCTCCCATGCAGTCTGCACAGTGCAATGGATACCAGGCATTAAGCTATTTCACAATACTCATTTCTCATTTAGCAATTTGATATTGTCCGCTGTAAGATGAGATTCAGGTAATCATCTCTCCGAGATGTAAAATGATAAAGGCGCAATGTGAAATTACAAATGTGTTTAGTGCCAACTGTCTTAGGATGAGTACGGTTCACTTCTGAGTGCTAATAACCGCGAGTTTCTTTCAGGGCTTCAGCAAACTCTTCTTTGACAGCGTCGAACACGTCAGAGTCCGCCAGCAGTTCTATGTACTGAAAGTATGTTCTGCCTTTATGGAAATAGATCCTAGCCTCCCCCTGCCCCTGTACCTGAAGATCTTCTGCCTGAGCTGCCATTGTGCTCTCAGCCGCAGGCACGCCACCGAGAAGCTCGTATTCGAAATACTGATAATTCTTTGAGGCCCGTGCCGCCTTTCTGCGGCTTTTGAGAATGTCTTTGAGTTTCCCGTAGGCTTTGATGAAATTATCTGAGTAGTCACGGGATGAGCGCTCTACCCAGATCTTTATCACCGCCGGGCGAACTTTGGCAGCAAGCACCACATCGGGCTTTTTCCCCACTGCGAAAGCATCATACGGTGCGGGTACTTTCTTTGCTATTTCCCAGTCCCCCGCGGGAAGTTTGAACTGCAAGCGACCCTTGGAATAACGCAAGTAGCCCTCTTCCAGCGACGCTCCGAAGGCAGCAGTTGCACCCAAACTTCCAAAAATCAAGATGAGCAATACAGTTACCAACCGTCGACCCATGACAGCCTCCTTTTTTACTGCTCTTGATAACGGTGAACCATTTCTTCCTCACGATTTTTCTTGATCTACTCGTTTTCACTTTTTACTTCATCAGGCAGTTCTAGATCTGCCCACAAGGGAAAATGATCGGATGGATAGCGACCAGCTTCCTGATCGTAGACGATAGAAACATCGAGAATTCTAAACTCGGACGTGGTGAGAATCCAGTCTATTCGGCCTTTCGTTGGAACACCAGCAAATCCATGTTGGGTATAGCTCTGTTGATTTTCCGGTCTGCTCAGCTCTTGCCAACTGTCGACGAAAGGTCCAATAGGATTGTTAAGGGTGCGATGCACTTCCGAACCAGGGAGATCATTAAAGTCCCCCAATAACACTGTTGGTGCTGCCCTCTCAGTCGCCCAGGCACGAATCATTTTTGCCCCTTCTATGCGAGCCCGTTCAGAGATATGATCAAGGTGTGTTACCGAAACCCAAATGTGCCGACCACTCTGGCTCATTTCCAGAAGAGCATAACTGATCATGCGGGGAAAGGCCGAATCCCAACTCTTGCTCATATGAACTTCTGGGGTTTCTGATAGCCAGAATTCACCGTCTTCTATGAGAGCAAAAGAATCATCCAGATAGTACAGCGTGGGATACTGACAGTGGTCATCCCAGTGGCGTGAATCAGCCGATATCCTGTAGCCCGACAGATTTTCCTGCAAAAATGACAGCATATCGGGTTTTCCTTCTTGCGTGCCCAGCAAATGAGGGCGGTACTTGAGAATCGTCCTCACCAGGAAGTCTCGGCGATTAAGCCAATGGTTCTCTCCATCAAACTCATTTTCAAAACGGAGGTTGAAGGTCATTACCCGCAAGAAAACTCCTTTCGTCATCAATTAGGTATTAGCATTGCGCACGATTCTACAGAATAGACCCTAATGTTGCAAACCTGCTCCGTGGCATAACGCGTCAAGTGGTCAAGAGAAGTATTGCAGGGCTAACCTGGTTCAGGTTCTTTCTTGGCAGGAACGAACGGTGGGTTACAACCCTAACGTTGCAGACCTACTCCGAGGAAAAACGCACTAGAGTGCTCCAGATATGGCTGCGCGCAGTCTTGGTCAGGACGAAGCGTACTTCACCGTACGGTGAGATCCTGGCCGAGGCGAGCACAGCCGCAGATGGGGTGCTATGGCGCGAGCCGGGCGATTTTTGCCGGTGTGGGTCTGCAACGTTAGGGTTAGAACTGCTCAGAACAGCAAGCGCAGGCAGGGGCGTGGGAGAAGCTCAACTCGCAGTGCTGCTGCTCCTCCATCCAGTCAGCCAAAATCTTTCGTTGCTCTTTATCCAGAACTTGGACGGCTTCCTTTATCTCCCCGAGAGAATCTTCCTTACCGGTCCATATCCGGGCCAGCAAGGTGAGCAGCAGTCGATCTTGGACGTCTAAATCTAGATTATCAATATCTTGGAGAATCATCAGGAGGTCAAATTCTTTGGTACCGCAGCTCCAATACTTATGCCATTTAAAAGGGAGACACCTCTGCATTAACTCCATGAACCGCAGCTTCCGCTTCCTGTTATTCTCGGAATGCATCAGGATTCCTACGCTATGAGAAACAGCCTTTTCTTTTAGCAGATTCTCAGTCCAAAACCCAGCGAAAATTGTTGACCCTAACGAAAGCCTAATCCTGAAGCCTTTTGCCAAACTCATTAATAGCCTCGGGAATCTGTTTCCGTAGAAACGTCTCCTTTTCAAGCTCAGGAAGCCCTCTATATACCTGATGTTTGGGGTGAGATTCGTTTAACGTTGGAATTGAGGCCGGTCCCAGCCCTTTTAAGAGTGGGTACTGTTCGACTAGTTCTACAATCGGCAACGGTTGCCCTGCTCCAGTCTCCAGCCAGTCGAGTCGTCGCATACATTCGAAACGGAGTTGATCCAGCACATAAATCGAGATATCTATCACTTCCATTTTTACCGCTTTATCCAAGTGGAAAAAATCGGAAGCGGTACCCAGGTTCTTTACCCCCATGACCAGTTCATAAAGGGCAAAGATGTTTTGGTCGCCTGGAGAGATAAGAAATAGCAGCGTGTTGTCCGAAAGATCGGACAACCTGGTTTGCTCATCTAGTCTGTCGCCAAACCGTTTTGACCAGGATTTAAATCCCCTGGTTGCAGCCTGTTTACGTTTGAATGACTCCAGTTGGATAACTTCGGCCATTGTCAAGGAGCGTTTCCTAGAAAATAAAGGTAGACCTCTAACGAAGTAAGCAGACGCACGGTGATCCCACAAGCCCGAATATTTCATTCATTCTCAAGTTTCTGCTATCTTCGGCTCAGCCACTGCCCAGGTCTTCTCCACACTGCCGGCGTCTGAACCAAGTTAGGGCAATATCCGATGGTACGGATCAAAAATTCAAGAGATGCGCCTAGATTTACCTACAGTGAAGACTACACAGAACTGGATTATTTTTTATAGCACGATTGCTTGTCGGGAGCAAGAGAAACCACCTGGATTCGATCATGGTTCGGGTGAACGAAAGTGGCTCCTGGCCCGGTCGAAAAGTCGAATAAACTCATCGATGTCCTTTTGCGCAATTATTCCTTTCAAGTCAAGGATAATCCTTTCGAATTCTCTATAAAATACCCCGTAGGTTGAATTCAGCATTGGCATGGCTGCGTAGAGGTCTGCATCTTGGGAAAGGAGATGGGTGATTTCCATGAGCCTTCGATGGAACGCAGGGGTGGCAAAACGCTTCAAGTTCTTAAGATCAACACCTAATGAGTCGATGGTGAGTCCTAAAACCAAGGTACTAAAGTGAGTCAAGCCTTGGACTACGGCCATATAATAGTCATGAACCTCAGGCGTAACCACTTCCACCCGGGCGCCACCCTCTACCAGAACACCCTGAAGCCATTCTTGCCACCATTGCCCTCGACCGGGGCACATTACTACGGTCTGTCCGGTAATGTTGGGCTCCCCAGGCCCAAAAAGCGGATGAGTCCCTATGACGCTAGCGGCTGAGACCTCGAGCATAGTGCTCACCACTTCGGTCTTAAGTGAAGCGATGTCCATGAGTAGTGCATCATCCTGAACCAGAGGGCCGATAGCGCGAACCACCTCTACCGTGTGCTGCAAGGGTACCGCCACCAGGACCAGATTGCAGGTTTTCGCCAGATCCTCCGCTGTGGTCTTTGTGCCTAGGTCAGCCGCAGATACCTGATAGCCGAGTTCACCGAAAAATCGTTGAAACCAACGGCCCATTTTCCCCAGACCGCCGATTATTCCCACATGTATATTCTTGTCTTCAATCATTAGCTTTCCCTGGTGGGCGGTGCCAAAATCATGGTCTCCTTGGGCACAAGGCGCAGGGCGTAAGGCTCAGGGTGAAGATTAGATTCTTATTGAAGCTCCCTGCAGCCCCGCTGAGGCGGGATCTCCGCTTCGCTCCGACAAGCTGCAAGGAATCTTCGAAATGTAAGGAAGTCATTCCATTTTATTGTAGTGCGCTCGCGGGAGCATTTTCAAAGCTGTTCCTTGTGCCTTGCGCCTTCAGCCCTGCACCATATGGCTTCAGGATTTAGTGTACTAATCTCTGACTCACTATTGCTTGCTTACTCCCTACTCTCATAAAGCTCTTCAAATCTGTCCCAGAATTCCGGAAAGGATTTATCCACGCAGGTCTCGTCTGCAATACGCACCCCTCTCGTGACCAGACCAGCTATTGCGAAACTCATGGCGATCCGGTGATCATCATGGGGATCAATCAGGGCTCCCACAGGGCTGCCGCCCATGATGGTAAGGCTGTCTCGCCCCTCATTAACCTGTACACCTAATCTCTGCAAGCCTTCAGCAACGGCTTGGAGACGATCACTTTCTTTAATACGGAGGTGTCCCACGTTACGTATTGCCGTGGTGCCTTCAGCGAAAGCGGCTGTTACTGCCAAAGTGGGTACCATGTCGGGCATGTCCCTCATATCCACTTCAATTCCTCTCAGTCTCCCGCCTAGTACAGTAACTCCATGGTCATGCCACTCAACCCTGCATCCCATCTGGGAAAGAAGTTTCAGAAAGGCCAGGTCTCCCTGACGGCTATTGTGAACGATATTGAGTGTTGTGATTTTCCCCCCGGTGATGGCTGCGGCTGCCCAGAAATAGGAAGCCGAAGAGCAGTCTCCTTCCACATCGTAGTTGCCAGGTCGATAGTGTCCAGGCGCCTCCACTCTGAGGGTTGCCTCATCCAACCAACCGGCCACTGCACCAAACCTGGACATTCCATCCAAAGTGACATCAACGTACGGCCTGGAAACCAGCCCCTGGACTCCAATTTCAACAGGATTGGAGGCATAAGGTGCTGCAAGGAGAATGGCGGAGACGAACTGGCTTGAGCGGCTCGCGTCTACGAGAGTGCGCCCACCTTTGAGGCCCTTGCCATGAATGTGTACAGGAGGACAGCCATCTTTTTGCATGCTCTCAACAACCCCACCCAGTGGTCGTAGACCAGCCAAAAGTTCACCAATGGGTCGCCTGTGCATGCGGTCACTCCCGGTCAAGACACAATCGCCTTGAGCCAAACAGGCCACTGCAGTCAATAACCTCATAGAGGTGCCGGCGTTATCCAAAAAAATAGGTTTCGAAGCATGATCAAGTTTGCCACCGGTACCAGTAACTTCTGCTGCTTCGGGAGAATGTATGATCTGTGCCCCCAAGCTCTCAAGAGCCTTTGCTGTGTAACGGGTGTCGTCACACCAGAGAGTATTGCGCAGCTGACTCCTCCCCTCGGCCAGCGCGGCCATAATGAGGTAGCGGTGGGTAATGCTTTTGGATCCGGGAATACGAACAGTCGCATCCAGATTCTCAAGGGTTCTTATCTGTTTCATAGGCAAGGGACTCTAGTAAAGCCTGGCGCATGATTTCAACGGGCGGTTCTTGGCCGGTCCATATCTCAAACTGGGCCACACCTTGGTGGAGGAGCATTTCTAGCCCGGAAACGCAGATACTGCCAGCCGTGGCTGCGTCTTTGAGCAGTCTTGTCTCCAAGGGTCTGTATACCATGTCCAAAACCACCATACTCCCCTTCAGCTGCTGGGCAGAAATCAGACTCTGGTCCCGAGTTGCGGACATGCCCACCGGGGTGGCATTTACCAAAAGTTCTATCTCTAGACGGTCCCACGATTGCCACTCCACGAAGGTACAGTTCATCTCTGCTGCAAGACTTTGACCCCGTTCTTGGTTTCGATTCATGAGGCAAACCTCTGCACCTCTGTTCTGCAATCCAAATATGGCAGCCCGGGCTGCACCGCCGGCCCCCAGGACCAGACAGCGTTTCCCCCCGAGTTCGGTTGCCTGCTCCAGAGCCCTGACCACCCCCAGCCAGTCCGTATTTGATCCCAGCAACCTGCCCTCTCGAGCGACCACCGTATTTACGGCTCCAATGGCCCGACCCACATCATCCACCTCGTCCAGATGTTCCATAATTGCCTCTTTATGGGGTATGGTGATACTGGCCCCGCGAAGACCCAGTGTCCTGATGGCCACCGCCGCTTCCGCCGCCTTGTTCACCTTAAAGGCTAAAAAAACTAGATTCAAGCCGAGGTGGTTGAAAGCGGCGTTGTGCATCTGAGGACTGAGGCTATGCTCTATTGGATTCCCGAATATAGCAATATATGTGGTCTGAGCGTCAATCATTGTAACATTTCCAGAAGCCGGTGCATCTCCGGCAGGGTGAACTGTCCGGGGGCAGCCTCAGCGCCACGTTCCAAAGCCGCATAGGTAAAGGCACCACCTACCAGCAAACAGGCTACCCTGCTGATTCGACCCAGGGAGCCGAGACAGAAAGCCACAACCTTTACCCCCTGCTTTCTCCCCTGGCCAATAAGGTTAAGCAAGGAGAGGTTATCTTCCATCTTATGGGCCAGAGTAACCACCTTCACCACCCCAGCCTTGATGGCAGCCATCTCGCTGAACAAGGATTCCAGGGTATTGTCCGGTGGTGTTTCCTGAAAATTGTGGTAACTCAAAATCACCCGCTCTCTCATGCCGGCCAATTCGTCCGGCAAATCCTCTTCCCTCCGGAACTCCCAGTCCACATATGAACTTCCTCCTGCCACTGCCCGGAGGAGAAGTCGAAGTTGCTCCTCTTTGCTGCCATCGAAATGACCGCCATGCTCTGAAGGGCGCACTGTGGCGATTACCGGCAAAGGAGCCTGCTGCAACACGCTTTCCACCTTTGGCTCTCGAGTGACATCCAGCCGCCACTCCAGTAGGTTGGCCCCCATGTCCCTTGCCCTCGTCATGGTCTCGAGCACTTGATCAGGCCGTTCAACCATCACGGACACACAGATCTTCTTCAACGTGCCCTCCCTTTAGGAGGCTGCCGGTCGTTCGTCCCTAAGTGGGCCTGGATGTCTCGAGAAGCGGTCAGAATCTCACCGAAAATCTTCTTCAAGGCGCCCCAGGCCAACGGCCCTTTGTTCTCTTGTGCCAGCCGCCGGAAAATAGCTTGCTCGCGGTTCAGGTCCAAAGGGTCCTTGCCTGCCTTGTTTTTCAGCGCAGCTATCTCTTGAACGAAAAGCATCCTTTGGTTGAGCAAGCGGAGGATTTCATCGTCCAGATCATCAATCTTCTGCCGCAACTGCTTTAGATCAGACCTATCCTGTTTATTATCAGTTATTTTTCCCAAATGGTCTCCTCCACCTTATGTCCAAAGTGGCGTCCTGCGGACTCTATAGCCACCAGGACCTCGCTACCCTTCTCCAGCGCTACCACGGAACGGGGTTCACCGTTGGGCGTAGTCAGCCGAATGGTCTCAGCATTTTGAACCAAAGTGGTAACTTCCCCCGCGTCAGTTTCTGCGGTCACCAGTAACAAAGGCCTCCGTTCTATTTTCATCCGACCTACTATGGCCTGCTGGGCCCGTCCTTCGTAATCTACGCACAAAACCGAGTCGCCAGCCACAAGTTCTGAAAGGTAGCGGGTCTTGCCACCCGGCACCCTAATATAGGCATGCACTGGGCCAGCGTTCACCCGGAAGGGACGCGGTGCCACGTAGGGATTCTCTACACTCTCAGCATGAACCAAAAAGAGTCCACCACTACTGTTACCCACAAGCATGCCCTGCCCCTGCTCCATTTGGCTGCAGGTATCCACACAGGCTCGATCTCCCAAACCTGCCTGGCGTACAGCCACTATCCGCGCAGTGCTGAGTCGAACCTGCTCACCCTGTTCGCGCACAATGGCCAGGGTTTTCTTGAGTTCCGCCGGATCGTCGGTCTTGATCAATATCCCAGCGACTCCTCGCTCTAAGACAGTTAGAGCGTTTCTGGCTTGCTCACTGTTGGACACCTCGGTAAAGATGTTGTCCGCCTGAGCAACTAAATTCTCAAGGGGTATTATCGTCCAATCCGTCGTACGTACCACTACCGTAGCACTGTGAGCCAGTCTGAGTATCTCCTTTTCATCTTCCTGGCTTTTGACCTCATAAAAAACCACTTCCCGCTCGGGTTTGAGATCTCCATCAGGGGCAATGGTAGTGATGCGTCCCAGTTCCTTGACCTTCTGATGGTAGCCCTCCGGCACCATTACTGCCGCAGCCCCGCCCTCAAGAGCGGTTGTAACCAGTTTCTTATCCCAGGGATCCACACTTACCCAGGCAGTTTTCATACTGTTACCCTTTTCCTTTCAGTGTCCAACGACTGGCTGTTCAGAAAGGCCGCAGCCTGTTCCACCGTGGCTTCTTCATGCACGATCATACTGATCGCCCCGACCATTCTGGTGGGGTCTTGGTGCTGAAATATATTACGCCCGATGGAGACACCAGAACCACCGGCGTCAATGGACCCTCTCACCATCTCGAGTATCTCCCTGTCCGAATCCATCTTTTCACCACCGGCAATGACCACTGGCACCCGACAACCGGCTATCACTTCCCGAAAGGATTCCACCGAACCGCTGTAGGATATCTTAACAATATCAGCGCCCAGTTCAGCACCCAGGCGAGCGGCATGCTTAAGTACACTGGGATCGTACTCGTTGGCTATCTTCTCCCCTCGCGGATAAATCATCGCCAGTAGAGGTATACCCCACTCTCGGGCTCTGTTAGAGACCATACCAAAGTCATTGAGCATCTGCCTTTCCATGTCATCGCCAATGTTCACATGTATGGACACAGCATCGGCACCCAAACGCAAAGCTTCCTCAACCGTGCAAACCAGGGTCTTGGTGTTGGGATAGGGAGAGAGTGAAGTACTGGCAGAGAGATGAATGATCAAGCCGACGTCTTTGCCGCTTCGGCGGTGGCCAGCACCCACCATACCTTTGTGCTCAACAATGGCGTTTGCTCCACCCCGGACTACTTGCTCAATGGCATCTCTAAGATCGGTGATGCCGTAGATGGGACCCGAACTGACTCCATGGTCCATTGGGACAATTACACTTCTCTTGGTATTCCGGTCAATTATCCGTTCCATCCTAATCTGTTTACCTAGCATGTGCAACTCCTTTTCTCATGATACAGAAAGCCAGAATCATCTAAAAATGAGAACTTACTGGTCCATATGCTCACGGCTGAATGGCAATAAAAAGGCAACCCTCCACATTTTCGGCTTCCATGCAAGTAGACCATGTCTCCCTCATGACGCAAAGCGCTAAGCGCAGAGCGCAAAGCGAAGAACTGTCAATGTCAGAGCTCTCTATCTTTGTACGCTATGCGCCAGGCGCTATGCTCTATTGCGATCTGACCTGACCCAGAGGACCAGGTTTTTCAAACAAAAAAAGCCGCGGCC
>JBFFBS010000039.1:0-21314 GCA_041560295.1 Syntrophobacteria bacterium
TGGTTGCGATAATTCTGGAGAAGCTGGAAAAAATAAAGCAGAAGCCGTTGGACCCTGAAGAATTGGCGGCCGCAAAGGACATGATTATCACCATGCACGAGATGAGTATGGAGACGAATAGTGCTCAGGCCCGCAGTGCGGCCTTAAACGAAGTGTTGGGGTTGGGATACGATTGGGATGCTCGCTACCCAGAGCTCGTTGAGCAAGTGAGGGCAGAGGATGTCTTCGCAGTGGCACAAAGGCTCTTTCAGCACCACTTGCTTGTAAGCGCCATTCCAGAAAAGCCGGTGGAGGCGATTATCCCTCCTGAGCAAAGGCAGAGAATGCACGGACAGTAAGGGAGAGAGTGGATTGCGGATTTAAAAGAAAGCAGGCAGGAGGCAGCTAGCAGCTGGCAGCAGGTAGAACTCAGAGGTCAGAGATCGGGGGTCGGGGGTGAATCTGATCTCTGATCTCCGACTTCCGACCTCTGTGGTGGACGACTTCAATGCTTTCAACGATTTAAACGACTTTCACGATGTGTACGATCTGCTACTTACCGTTTACCAGTTACTAAGCAACTAATGAGCGACTTTTCCGATTTTCACGTTCTGACTATTTGACCACTCGACTGTTTGACCATTTGACTATTTTTGACTATTTAACCATTTGAGTATTAGACGAATCGACGAATTTTCGAATCAGTAATAAACTCCTAACTCCTGACTACTTTTTCTTGTCAAAGGTTGTGGTCAGTGATAGATTGAGGACAAAGGACCAAGAAGGTCAGTAAGGTTTCATTGAAAGGGCTACGAAGGCTTGTATCTTGAGGAGTTAACGTGGCCCTATTTTATGTAATAGTCCACCACGGAGAAACACGGAGGAGTGCTTCGCACTCAAATTCGAAATCCGAAGCACGAGACAAATACAAAATCCGAATTTTCAAATGTTCGAAACACGACTACTCGAAAAGACTTGTCTGTCGTTTCGGTCATTAGTATTTTGGTAATTCGAATTTGTTTCGGATTTCGATATTCGGATTTCGGATTTACCTAGATATGTGCCTTTGTGGTGAACAAATAATTTCAGTGGTTTCAGGAGGTAACGATAATGTGTGAAGCCAACGCTTATCTGCTCAAAGAAGGCAAGGAAGAGTTGATTCTCGAGGCTGTAGACATTGTGGAACCCCATGAGGAAGGAAAGATTAGATTGGCAAACATCTTCGGCGAGCAGAAGGTGCTGGATGCCAAGTTGAAAAGCATGTCACTTGTCAATCATAAAATCATTCTTGAGTAAGGGACAAGGAAACTCTCGCCCGCTCTCTCGCCTCTGCGGGCTCGCTCGAGTACTCAGAAAATGTCGCAAAGCGCATGGCGCCAAGCGCCAAGCATAAAAGAATAGTAGCCAGTAGCCAGAATTCAGAAGAAAGCGATTATAACTGAGTTCTTCTCAACGATTTACTGGTAACCACTGCTTGGTGACGCCTAGTGATTGCTTTTTAGTGCCTAATTGAAACGGCTGCTTGCTGCCCTCTGTCGTCTGACTTCCGATCTCTCACACCATACGCCCCAGCTCCAAGCCCTCTGCCTACTGGATACTGAATTCTGACTACTGACTACTTGTTTGTTAGATTTCGACTTCGCGGGCTTGGGACCGGGAAGGAATTGTCTTGATGTCAAGGTGATGGTGAGCGGTAACATAGCGAACCGTTGTGGTCTTGGCGCGCATGGCTACTGAATGGGTGATGGCGACATTGCCCTCATAGCGAACACCAGGCAGGAAGTCGCCTCCAGTGATGCCGGTGGCACAAAATATAATACTGTCGCCTTTGACCATATCCTCGGTTTCGTAAACCCTCTCAAAATCCCCTTCCGAGTACCCCATCTCCAGAATTTTCTGTCGTTCTTCGTCGTCCCGTGGCCAAATTTTAACCTGCATCTCTCCCCCTAGACATTTCAGGGCGGCAGCAGCGAGGACCGCCTCGGGGGAGCCACCTATCCCAAAGAGGATGTTCACGCCAGAATCCTCCATGGCAGTGGCGATGGCCCCGGCAACGTCACCGTCGCTAATGAGCTTGATCCGCGCACCAGCCTCTCGAACCTGGGCTATGATCTCGGAGTGGCGGGGGCGGTCAAGGACTATGGCGGTCAACTCTCGGGTACGGGCGCCAGAAGCTTTGGCAACCCGCTCTAAATTAGCCTGCACTGAATCATTGATGTCAATGCTTCCCGTGGCCTCGGGACCCACGGCTATCTTGTTCACATAATAGCTGGGCAAGGAGGCGAGAGTTCCCTCATTTCCCACAGCTATTACTGCGATAGCATTTGGCAGTCCCTTGGAAGTAAGAGTGGTGCCATCTATAGGGTCAACGGCAATGTCCACCTTAGGGTCTCGTAAGCCGCCGCCTCCCACTTTCTCACCGATGTAGAGCATGGGAGCCTGGTCTTTTTCGCCCTCGCCGATAATGATGGTGCCGCGGATGCTAACGAGCTCCAGCATGCCACGCATGGCGTCCACTGCTGCCTGGTCGGCTGCTTCTTTATCCCCTCTTCCCATCCAACGGCTGGCTTTGAGGGCCGCTGCTTCAGTGACTCTGATAAATTCCAAGGTGACTTCGCGACCCATGTCAATCACTGGCATTTTCTCCTCCGTGCACTTACCAAGGATGTTTCGGCAACAGCAATAAGATTGATCAACAGACTAGTATCCGGAATCTGCAATCTTCAATCAACAATCTGAAATCTCAAACCGGGAACCCGCCCGCAGGGTGAGAGTCCGCAGGACAAATCTAAAATCATCCTAGGCGGTCAACAGGGCAATGACCTCCCCGGCGAGTCCGGCGGAATTGGTGGCCTCGAAGAGGCGAATGGCCTCCTCAAATGCCTGTTTGGTTATGCGCTCCTTATAGTCCTCTCCCACTTGGTTCAGGTCTTCAGCGAACGCTTTGTTCGCTTTCTTTATATTGCCCCCGGTGTTGCCCGTCTCCTCTGCCCATTCCCACATTTTCTGCCAAAGTTCATCAGGAAGGCCCCGGTACGGCCGTTTGACGTAATGTTTTTCGGGAGTGGTGATGGCATTGCCATTCTGGTTCATGGCGAGGCCGAAACTGATGTTCTGCCAGAAGGTACCCACGTTACCCTTGCGGATGCCGTGGTAAATGAATTGGGTGATCTTGTCCAAGGATGTCCCGGTTATACCATGTTGGGCAATGTCCACTTCCCACGACTGGATGGCCAGCCAGATGTCCTTGGTAAGGTCAAGTTGAATTCCTTCCTGGGTGGCACCGAAATAGGTGCCGTGGATGGAGCCGTTATTGATTGCCAGTAGATTGGGGTGGACGCCTCCGCTGACCAGGTTGCCGATAAACCAGGAAGCCTCATCCGGCCTGGTGAATCCCTCCGCACTGCCGCTCTTGGCCCCTATTTCACCAAGTTCAACTTCCAAAGCCAGGCCAGCGGCAACCACGGGCTGGGCCAGCTCCAACGTGGCAGCCAAATTCAGTTCGTTCTCCATATAGGAACAATCGATGGCAAACGAGGTGAACCCTGCTTCCAGTTCAGCAGCCACGAGCTCTGCCACTTCCTCTTTCTCGTCCATATTTTTCACGGTAATGTGGTCGCCATGGATAGCGAAGGGAACTGAGGTATTTCCCAGTCGATCGTTTTCAGTCACAATAAACTCGGCGAAGCTCATAGGGTCAAACTCGGTGTAGGTCAGCTCAGACTTGGCAATCTCAAACATTACCGGGGCCTGAGTGGCCATGGAGGCACGGATAATACCCTCTACGGGTAAGCGGCAGCGGATGTTTGCGGCCATGATCATCGCATTTGCTTTCCGGGCTGCACTACAAAGTGCCTTACCGTTTACCAAGGGTGCCTTGGAATCTGGAAATCGTTTCTGCACGCTTTCAGGCCGATATTTTGACAAATCGGTGCTCATCAGAATCCCTCCTATCTGTTCATTTGTTCAGACGTTTGAAAGAGATAGTAAGTCTGAAGTTCAGTCCTTTAGGCTACCTCTTACCTTAATCCTAGGGCGATGAAAAAACAAGCGCCAATTTGTCTGTCGCAGATACTATTTTGACTTCATTGAAACCTTGTCAGTTGCCATAACAGCGGCTTAAACCGGATATTTCATGAATCACTTGCTGCGACCACGGATATGGCCATCCTTCCTGGCGTCCTCGGGTGTCGGCCCCTGCGACGTACCGTTCAGGTACGCCTCGGAACCGACACCCTGCGGTTGCCAGGTTGCACAACCATCTAATTCGCGCTCGCTGCGCTTCCGCCTACGTTAAAACTTCGGCGAGACAAGCCGCTCAGTCCCGCAAGCGGGTTCCCAGTTTCGTGGTCTCGCGACAGCAATTCATGAATTATCCGGGTTAATCGAGAACAAGGAAAAGCCCCGATCGTCTGTAAATATGATCGGGGCTTTTTTTACCCTAGTTAGCATCAGATGTGGTAGCCGGATCTCAAGAAGGTAAGTGTGAATTAAAGTATGTAATCCACCTTCCGAGCGCTGAGGGAACCCTTCAATCGACCCAGCCGAGGACATTGCGGATCACCGACCACCGCGGCTGCCGCGGTTTGGCGCCGCTCCCCAGGATCCAGTACTCGTAGAGCTGATCGAGCGTCCTGTCCTCGCGCTTGAGACGCAACCAGGCATTGATGAAGTCGTTGAGGGGCTCGGCGTCGCGCGCCATACCGATGGCGACAGGCGCGGCGAGCACAGTCGGCTGTGGGATCGCCACGCTGAATTCGGGGTGCATCAGTGTCCACGCTGCGCCCCTCTCTCCGGTAATGAGCATCGCGTCCAACTCATCGCTACGCTGGCGAAAGAAGTCTTCGGGTGATGCGAGTTTCACAATCTCCGCATCCGGCAGGAGTTCCCGGAGTTCATCCACGTAGTAAGCATTATCGAGCACTCCGATACGCGGTCTCACCAACGACTTGACAGCCTCTCGGCTGGCGAATTTCGACCGCACGTGGTCGCGCACGAGGAAGCTCATCGTGGCCTTCATATAGGGATCTGAGAACCTCATCCGGAGCATGCGATCCGGCGTGATCGTCAAACCGGACATCACCACATCACATCGCCCAGAAGTGAGATCGGCTGCCATCGAATCAAGTGACAGCCTGACAAATTCGAGATCGACTCGCATTTCGTGTGCGAGGACATTGGCTAGATCAACATCCAGGCCGACCAACTGGGATTTGGAGTTGACGAACACGTTCGGCAGAGAGTCCTCGAGATACCCCACGCGGAGTACGCCGCGTCGGACGATCTGATCGAGTCTGGAGGTCCCTGGCACGTAGTCGCCAACCGGAACCGTTTCCCGAATCGTGAACGGGACCGGTTCGCTGGCGAGCGTCATCGCCAAGAAGCTCTCATCCTTCTCGTAATCGTGTGGCAGAGCATACTCGTAGATGGCCCGCAAGCCACCAACCGCGGCAACGGTGAGGAGCACCGAAATCACGAGGTAGCGAACAAGGGCAGCTCGCTGCGCTTGAAGTAGCCCCATGGCTGAGCCGCCAATGAGAAGGGCCAGCGCCAGCGTGTGAACACCCCCGAGCAACTGTCCGAAGCGGCCCGTGGAGACATCCAACGCGACGAAGAGTTGGAAGGTGTCGGCGGGTATCCGCATCAAGTCCAGCAGGAATGGCAGCGCGATGACCTCTGCGAACATGCTGGGGAGCCCGGCAGAGAGGAAAAGCGGATACTGACCCGCGGACATCGCGAAGCCTGTCAACCAGCCAGCGAATGGCACGAAGCCGAGCGCGATCAGCTTCCCGAGGTGCGGGGTCGTGAAGTTGACGGGCACCGCCACATCTACAGCGCTCTCGGCGTCGCGACTACGCTCCCCGATCTCGGCCAACGCTTTCTTCGTAGCCTCAGCGATGAGCGGCAAGGTCACGAGTAACGAACCCGTAGCGAAGGCGGTGATGAGCGCCTCCTGCCCGAAGCGCATGATCTGGCGATAGGAAATCGGCAAGAGCGCCGTCACCAGGCCGGGAACCACCCAGAAGCTCAGCACCAGCGCAATGGCGATGTACGAGTATATGTAGACCTGTAGTTGTACGAATTCCTCCACGCGCATCGTCCCGGCCGCGACGCCCACGAGCGCGAACACGCCGATGGGCGCTAGTCGTACAACGAATGAGGCGATCGCCATGAACACGTCGGTTAGAGCGTCGAGCAGGGTGAGTACCGGCTGCTTCTTCTCCTCCATCGGGATGAGCACGATGCCCACCGCGACACAGAAGAGAACGACGGCCGGCAGGACACTGTTGGCCAAGGATGAGAAGGGGTTCGAGGGCACGTAGAGCCCTATGAAGTCGAAGGCGAGTGGTGTCTCGGCCAGACTGGTGCTGAAGAATGTTGCGGAAGTCCAGCTGGGGAAAGTTGCCGGCATGGCGAGTACTGCCAGCGCCCCAATGCCCCAGAACAGAAGCAGGAATGCGCCCGCGCGGAGCCCGAGGCTCGCCGCCTGCCTGGACGTAAGACGGCCCAGACCGCCGATCAGAGCCACCACGACGTAGGGCCACACGGACATCTGGAGCAAACCGATGAAGACATCGCCGACAGGCGCGAAGACCCTCATCATGTCGCCGAAGAAGATGCCCGCCACCAGACCGAGGCCGAGGGCAATGAAGACCTGCGCGGAAAGGCCGGGCATTCGAAACCGTTTGCGCCGCGGTGCCTGCCTGTCGCTGACTAAATCCCTGGGGGTACTCATTATGCGCTCCAATTGCTAATCTTCATTTCGAGGGAGCCTATGCATCGACCACGTGAAGCCGTAGACGCTCTATGATGTAGTCCAAATGGGTCATCAGCCGTCAATAATTAGGCAGAAGATTTTTTGCATATCCCCACAGGTGAGGACTCTTACAGAAAACATCTAGAATTTCTAAATATCTTAGGTGTTGTAAAGAGTAATGATGTAACAGTGATTGTCAATGGAAAAAACCACCCTTGAGCTGAACTGAGAGGATCAAAGGGAAGGGAACAAACTGTGGATTACATCCCTTGATTCACGCTTCGCTGGAATTTACTCTGGCACAAAATGTTGGTGGAGGTCAAGTGACGGAATAATTATAGAAACCACCTTAATCCATGCTAAAATAAGTCTTCATATTCAAGCGAACGCCGTTCTAGGTGCAAGTGATGTAAGGGCGGAGTATGTCAGAGCCAAAGCCGGAGATCATTCTTACTGAAAAAGCGGGAAAGCTACTGGAGGTTGAGGCACTGGCGTATCCTGAAGATACTAATCTGATTGTCGATCCTTATTCCGAATTGGGAGAACCCGAGACTTCCATGGCTGAGGTTGTGGCCAACGCCGAGGCGACTCTCCCACGACCCCTGGGGGAGATCATCAGTGCCCAGGCCATGGGATTGAATGCAACCTGGCTTTTCCGACTGGTGCTTCTAGATTTCAAAGGACAGCACCACTGTAAAGCTGAGACTGTGGAAGAGACTCTGCGTCAGTTGATCTGGCAAATAGCCCCTCTTGAAATTCAATCCCTGGGACTGGATCGCTTTGAACTCCTGGAACCGTGCATAACAGCGTTTCGAGTTCTCTCCTGCCTGTGTGACCAAGTTAAAAAGTTAGAGGCTGCCGGCAGCTTCCCACCAACAACGTTCATCTTTTCCATACATCAGCAAGCGGCCCTGCGTCGCTACCAGGTGGCGCTGGCCAACTTGCCATGACACTACAAAAAAGGTTTCAGTGTTCCCGCCTTCGCCTCAAGGGCTTCGGCGCGGCAAGCAGTGTTCCCCGCTGCCGCTTCGCTTCAGACGGGATCTTCGACAGGTTTCAGTAGTTAGATTTCAGCGCTATCAACTCTGACACCTGAAATCTGATCCGCCTCCGGCGGAACACCTAAAGCTCTGCCACCTGAAGCTCTGAGATTTGGTCCTTGAAATTTGATATTTTGCAAAGCTCCATTCCAGCCCTACCTGTGTGCAGCATTCGGGCTAAGGGCCTCGCCTTGACCGCTATAAAGATTATTGGATTATCGAATACGCCAAAGGTATACAAAATAAGACCAAAGAGCCCACAGGCGCGGAACGGATTCCCTTCCAACCGCCACAGGGATAACGACCGCGGGATTCAATTATCAGATGGCCTGATATTTGCTTAAGTTAACTACGACGTAGACTCCCATCTGGACGGTAATATGTGTCAGGCGTTGAACCCCGGCTAAAGGAACAGTGGAAACATGAAGCGCATTTACTCAATTGGTGGTGGAAAAGGAGGTTCCGGAAAAAGCTTCATTGCCGCGAGCCTAGGCATATTACTGGCAAAGCAAGGCAAGAGCGTGGTACTCGTGGATTTGGATCTGGGTGCTTCCAACCTTCACACTCTCCTTGGCCAGAGAGTTCCCCAAAGAGGCCTTGACGCCTTCATTGATAAAACCACGAACAGCTTAGAGGACGTAGCTCTGTCCACAACTATACCAAACCTTTATCTCATCAGCTCGACAAAATGTTCTTTGGAAAGTGCCAATTTGTTTTATGCTCAGAAACTCAAAGTAATCAAAGCCATTAAAAATCTTCCGTTCGCTTATGTTATCCTGGATTTGGGTCCGGGAATTCACTTCAATACCTTGGATTTTTTTCTGATTGCTACAGAAGGGCTGTTTGTAGCCACTCCTGAACCAACGGCAATAGAAAATACCTTCATTTTTATTAGATCAATTTACCTGAGAAAGCTGAAATTGGCCCTAAAAGAAGCCAACATGTGGCACATATGTCAAGAGGAGGTTGCAAAATTGTCGAAAGGAGCACTCAAATCTCCTTTAGATCTGATTAATATTCTCGTAGAGAGAAACCTGGAAAATGGTACAGTCTTCAAAGATCTCCTGAGCGGTTTGAAGTTCAGTTTAATTCTTAACAAGTTTCGTGGTCAGGTTGCTGAAGACCTCGGAGAACAACTTGTGGACGTGTGCAACAGGCATCTCTATCCCAGCTTTGATTTTCTGGGAAACATCGGCTATGACAGTCGAGTTTACGAGTCAATACTTGCTCGAAATATCTTCATACGGAAATATCCCTACACAAAAACCGTGTCGGATCTGCAAAATATGGCCAGGAGGTTGGCAGGAGTAAAACAACAACCCATTCAAAGAAAAGCTTCAAAATGATAAAAAAATTTAGTGACCTAAATTATTATGAACTCTTCAAAATTCCATACAATGCCTCCTCCTTTGAGGTGAGACAGGCATATAAGAATATTCTTGCCATTTATGAGGAGAACTCACTGGCGACCTATGCTCTTTTTGCAGAAGATGAGCGTAAAACAATTTTGAGCAAGATTGAGAAAGCATTCTCGACCCTGATTGATGATGAAAAGAGAAACGCTTACGACAAGAGTCTTGTGGATGTAGGGGAAATATCGAAGAATTTGTTGACTGCAAAAGAAAGACAGAAGGCGATACCCCTTTTTCAAGCGAATACAGCCATGACGAAAGACAATAACTTGGCAAGAATCAGAAAAAAGATCAGAGACAAAGGAACAGGAAAATTTGCAAGCGCTCTGTTGAATCGAGATTTTATTTCCGGGCAAGATTTGAAAAACTTGCGCGAGTCACTGGGCATAGAGTTAGAGGAGGTTTTTGAGGCCACCAAGATAAGTCCCACCGCACTGGAAGCAATAGAACGCGATGATATCACCAATCTGCCCCCGAAGATCTATCTGAAGAGTTTCCTGAAGTCCTATGCGGAAGTATTACAACTCGATGCCAAGCAATTGGTTGAGGGTTATGTCAAAAACGTGGAAAAGAGCTAGCCCGGATATTTTGTGAATTTCCGTCTCGAGACCGTGGAGAGGAGTGTGCCACCGGGCAACCACAGGGGGTTGAATCCGAGGCGTACTTGAACAGTACGTCGCAGGGTTCAAGCCCCGAGAACGCCCGGAAGGACGGTCATATTATTCGCGCTCGCTACGCTCCGCTCAGTCCCGCAAGCGGGTTCCGAGTTTCGCGGTCGGAGCAGGCAATTCGCAAAATATCCGGGCGAGGCACTTCGCATCCCACCCTCCAGAAAGTTGTCTTGTTTATTGCCAGATTTTGCAAAGATCTCAATTCAATCTGCTCCGAGCCCAGTAGTTTCAAGGAGGCAGGTCCGCTCGGTTATCATTAATTGGCTTGCGAGAAGATGCATAATGTGGTAACAGCGTCTTACAAGCAAGAAGTGCACCCTTCTTCCTATCGTACGTTGAGCATCGACCCCCCCCAAGTCCGTTTCTATGTCAAAGGAATTAGCATTACTGCAAAGAGCATCTAGTCCTCCGTATGAGGCAGGTGGGAGACATATCGCTGCAGTCGCTGTGGTGACGTTGTTCTTCTTTGTTATGCCAATTCTTATCGAATCTCCGGCGAACTTACAGAACATTTTCCCAGTAGCCTGGGCGCAAACAGCAAACTCAGGAGGGCAGGACAGTGACCCGGTAGGAGAAGAGGAGATTGACCCAGGTGACAAGCGGCAGGGTGTCCAGGCAGAAAAGCAAGGCGAGGAAGAGAAACAGGCAGAGCAACCGGAAGACCAAGAAAATCAAGAGGAAGAAGAAAACAGCATAGTAGACAGTATCCACAGAGCACTTTCTGCGAGTGTATCCAATACGGCAGGGGCGGTGGATGGGTTCTTTGATGACGAGCGCTATGCAGCCGAGGACAACAGAACGCGACTCAAACTCAGATTTGATGTCTTTTTCGAAAGAGGCGAGAGCGTCGACCTCAAACCCAGAGTCAACATATCCATGGCCATTCCGAAAACGAAAAAAAAATTAAAGGTGTTTGTCTCTGGGAACCCGCAGGATGAGGAGGAGGATCAAGAAGGGGGTGCTGCGCCAGCAGTTGATGAGGATGAAGACTTAGAAGTGGCGGTTGCCTACAGTCCCGTACAGACCATTTCTACAAATTTCAGCTTGAGGACCGGTCTCAAATTCAGTAGCATCATACCTGACTGGTGGATTGGACCAAGGTGGAGGGGTTATGCCAAGGGTGAGATATGGGGTACTCGCCTTACAGAAACGTTCAGGTGGCGCACCGATGATGGTTTCGAGTCAATAACCACTCTCGATTTCGAAAGGGATGTCGCCGAGAATCTCTTCTACCGCACGACCCTCAAAGGCAAGTGGAATCAAGATAAAGACGATTATCGTTATGAAATAACGCCACAATTATTTCAGCGACTGGATCCCAAACGGGTTCTCAAATACGAATATGTCACCCAGTTCAACTCCACCAACGATCACCAGTGGGATAATTTTATTTTTAGAGTCACGTATCGCCAAAGAATCTGGCGAAAGTGGCTTTTTTTTGAAATCTCTCCCCAGGTTTCTTTTCCAGAAAGCGAGGACTACGATTTCACTCCTGGAATAAGGTTCAGGATCGAAACCTTTATTGGAAAGAAGATAAAATACGGCAGATGGAATTAATCGGGGGGGCAAGACACCTTCAAATAGAAAAACACACTTGTTCCCTATTAAGGAATTGAGGAATTGGGAAATTGGGGAATTAAAAGACTGGCCTTCTTTCTTTTTCCAATCCCTTAAATTCCCGAATCTCTTCGAGATAGAGAATATGCACCCGCCACGGCTACGATATAAAATTTATCCTAATATATGCTTGTTCCCCCAAAGTCCCACTATTGGTGGGACTCTCCCCCTCTCTTCCCCGGCTGACCGCTCACCCCTTCACATGTTATAGTAGTAGTCTGGGTATGAGGAGTGACCACTGTCCAGCGATGCTAGCTGCTGAAAACTGCAACCATACACGTGTGGAGGTTGAAGCCATGGCCAGCCACCCTCAGGGATCTTTTCAGTTCATCGACCACACTGCTGACGCTGGTATTCTGGTCAAGGCGCCGACGCTTGAGGGGATGTTCGAAACAGCTGCACTGGGTTTTAGTGAACTGATCACCAGAGTAGATTCTTTGAACTGTCTGCTCCAGCGTCAGTTCAGGCTGCAGGAAGATGATATAGAAACCCTCCTGGTGAGCTGGCTCCAGGAACTGCTCTACCTGTTAGATACTGAGGACCTCATATTTGGACGGTTCCGGGTACATCTCAAAGACCTCGCACTGGAGGCAACCGCCTGGGGAGAGGTTTTCGATCCGGCAATCCACACCATGAAAACAGAAATCAAGGCGGTCACCTACCACCAACTCGAGGTTGTCGAAGACGACCAGGGCTGGAAGGCACAGGTGATATTTGATATCTAAATGCTGGATACTGGAGGTCTTGTCGTGAAAAAACAACACTCCATCAAGCTCCAAAAGATCGACGACTACCGCTGGCGGCTGCCAAGAGAGGGCAAGATGCGCACCGACGGCATCGTCTACGCCAATGAGGCCATGATGGCCAGCATCCGCAATGACCAGAGCCTGCTGCAGGTGGCTAATGTGGCCTGGTTGCCAGGAATTGTAGGCCATTCTCTGGCCATGCCCGACATCCATTGGGGGTATGGCTTTCCCATCGGAGGAGTTGCAGCGTTTTCCTTGGATGACGGTGTGGTTTCGCCTGGAGGAGTGGGCTACGATATTAACTGAGGGGTGCGACTTGTGCGCTCCGGGCTGGAGCGCAAGGAAGTCAGCGGCCACATGCGAAAATTGGTGGAAACCCTGTTTCGAAATATACCTTCCGGGGTTGGCTCCAAACGTAAAGATCTGCGGCTCTCAAAAGCCGAGCTGAAGAAGGTGCTGGTAAAAGGGGTCGGATGGGCGGTAAAAAAAGGTTTCGGGCTGGAAGAAGATCCTGAATACGTCGAAGAACGGGGTTGTATCCAGGGTGCCGACCCGGACCTGATCTCCGATCGGGCTCTCGAAAGGGGCAAGGCCCAGCTAGGCACACTTGGTTCGGGGAACCATTTTGTAGAGGTTGGTTACGTAGATGAAGTGTACGATGAACATGCTGCCACGGACTTGGGCTTGTTCCTGGACCAGGTAACAATAATCGTCCACACCGGCTCGCGGGGACTTGGTCATCAGGTATGCGATGACTACATCAAAATACTGATGAAAAGCACGCAAAAGTACGGCATCGAGCTACCTGACCGGCAGTTGTGTTGCGCTCCCATTGCCTCCGAGGAAGGGAGGCAGTACCTGGCCGCCATGGCAGGAGCTGCCAACTATGCTTTTGCCAACCGGCAAATTATCTTTCACTGGGTGCGGGAGAGCTTCGAGCGGGTGTTTCAGATGAGCTCCGAGAGGCTGGGGCTCAGGCTCATATACGATGTCTGCCACAATATCGCCAAGATTGAGACTCACCGGGTGGATGGTAAAGAGAGAAAGTTGTGTGTGCATCGAAAGGGCGCCACCCGGGCCTTTCCGCCCCATCACCCGGACACGCCGCTGGCTTACAAAGATGTAGGCCAGCCCGTACTTATCCCTGGTGACATGGGGCGATACTCTTATGTACTGGTGGGAACCGAGCAGGCCATGGCTGAGACCTTCGGCAGCACCTGCCATGGTGCCGGTAGAGTCATGAGTCGAAAGCAGGCAATGAGAGTGTCCAAGGGCAGAGCAATCATTCGAGAATTGGAAGATCAGGGCATCACAATTCGCAGTGCCGGGAAGGCTACCGTGCGGGAAGAGATTCCGGAGGCCTACAAGGATGTGAGTCAGGTGGTGGAGGTTGTGTCCGGTGCGGGCATCAGCAAGAAAGTAGTGCGCTTGCGGCCAATGGGAGTGATAAAAGGATGAGGGATGTGGGATGTGCGATATGTGAAGTGGGATGCAACATTACTCTCAGGTTTTATTATCCCACATCTCAGATCTCACATCCAACTTGTACTTATTTAGGATTTGCTTCGTTTGGCATAAGATCCTGGGATCTAAAGTAGGCGGGTATATTGTCAAATAGTGGGGGGGGGTGACGAACACCTTAGGGGGACATTATAAAAAGAAGCCGGAAGGAGCGGACTCCTCCAGGAGCATAGACAGTAACCTCATCACCTGGACGCCGGCCCAAAAGAGTGCTGCCCATGGGTGAATCAATAGAGATTCGACCCTGCATGGCATCAGCTTCAAATGGCCCCACCAGTTGATAGGTTGCCCGGTCGCCGTTAGCGATATCTTCCACCCCGACGGTAGCGCCGAAGCAAGCAACTGAGGTGATGAAGTGCTGTCCAACCACTATTTCTGATAGGGAGATCTTGCGGCGTAAATCCTCGATTCGACCCTCCACAAAGGCCTGCCGCTCGCGAGCGGCAAAATACTGCAAGTTATTGGCCTTGTACCCGTATGACCGGGCATTGTAGAGCGCTTCTATGACCTGAGGACGGACAAAGCGGCAGAGAAAGGAGAGCTCTGCGCGTAGCCTCTCGTAGCCGTTTCTTGTAATGGGCCGCTTTTCCATCGTCCGATTTTCTCATGTGGTTGCGTTCTAAGACGCGATTCACGTTTCAGTGCAGTTATCAAGGGTTTTTCGTCTTTCACATAAACCTCTGCACGCTCCGGTGGTGGTTGAGACCAATCCCGGACGCGTTATCGGTATTAATGCTAGCGCAAAAAAGTCTTCTTGGCTAGTCTTTTTGAGATTGCGAGTTCGTTTGGTGTTCATCCAAAAAACAACCTTTCCTCCCGCGTCCCTGCTGTACCACAGCGGGATCTGCGGAGGGCACGGGTTCTCTACTTGGAGGTTGAAAAGGAAATGAGTGAACAGTTGATCAATGTGGGAATAATGTTCCCAGATGATGCCGAAACCTTTATTTCTGAAAACCCTGAGTCCTCTTTTACTGTCCTGGATGTACGTCAGCCCATTGAGTACGAAAGCGAACATTTGCCAGGGGCAAAGCTCATTCCTTTGCCGGAACTGGTTGACTCTCTGCAGGATTTGGATCCAGGGAAGACAATTATAGTGTATTGTGCCGTTGGCGGGCGAAGCCGCATGGCAGCTCAGTTGCTGGCCAACCAAGATTTCAGGAAGGTGTACTATCTGGAGGGGGGAATGGAGGCATGGGAGGGTCCAGCGGCTGAGGGGCCGCGGGAATTCCATCTCCAATTTATCCGGGGTGATGAAGCGGTACAAGAGGTCATTGCTCTGTCATACAAAATGGAAAGAGGGCTGAAGGCTTTCCATGAAACCGTGAGATCCAAGGCCAAAGACCCAGAGCTCATCGAGCTTCTCGGCCATCTCATCAAGGCTGAAGAAAGCCACATGAAGAGATTATTGGCTGTGAGCTTGAAATGGGGTATGGATCCGGATGAGATTCAGACTTTCGAGGAGAACGTTGAAGCCACTGTCATGGAAGGGGGCATTGATATCGGGAGTTTTCTGGCCAAAAATGAATCTTTTCTCCAAAGTGTTGCTGGGGTTGTGGATGTGGCGATGATGGTGGAGACTCAGGCATTGGACCTCTATCTGAGAATGGCGGTGGAAAGCAACGATGCCGCCACCAAGGAGGTTCTTTTCGAGATCGCCGAGGAAGAGAAGGCTCACCTCAGGGCTCTAGGGCGAGTGCTGGAAGATAATCTTTCGAAATCGGCATAACCCGGATATTTTATGAACGGAGAAGCTATGAAGAAGCTGCTACTGGCTTTATTCCTTGCGGTCACAGTCGCCGCCCAACCCGCGATGGCAGTAGAGAAGTTGGAATTGGGCTTCGGCCTTGGCGCCGCACCAGATTATGAAGGGTCGGAAGACTATGAACCTGTCCTTCTCCCTTATGCCAGGGCAGATTTGGATTCAGGCCAGTTTCTGCGTCTGCAAGGCAACCGGTTGCGAGGCATCGACTTCAAAGCGAACGTGCTTCCGGATGACATCTGGAGATTCGGGCCAATGTTAGGGTATATCCCTGAACGGGACAATGTCGACAACAACCAGGTGGATCGCATGCAGAAGGTCGACACCTCCGTTATGGTGGGCATCTTTTGGGGTATCGAGTTTGATGGCTGGGCCGCCGAGATAGAGGCGCAGCAGGATGCAGTCGGTGGGAATGGCTTCCTGCTCACCTTAGACGTCGGGTACAAAATACCCATAAATTACCAGTTGATGGTAGAATTCAGCCTCTTTACGACGTATGCCGACGGTGACTACATGAATGCTTATTTCAGTGTCGATAGAGGGGACTCGAACCGCAGCGGGCTCGACCAATATGACGCCGACTCCGGTTTCAAAGATGTCGGTTTTTGGCTAACCGGTCGCTGTAATTTCTATGGGTATTGGAATGTTTTGGCTGTTGGCAGTTACAGTCGGCTCATTGGTGATGCGGCGGACAGCCCGATCGTAGATGACGAGGGTGATCCCAACCAGTTTTTGCTTGGACTCATGCTCTCTTACGACTTCTGAATACGGTGCAAGTCATGAGGAGAGAATAAGTCTTCTTTTATTGATTTTGCCCTGTGCCCTATGCCTTCAGCCTTGAGCCGGGCCCTAAAGAAATATCCAAATTGTCAAAATGTTCTTGTCCTTTTCCCGGCGGTACTCCATCGCGTTTCTCATGTGCCGGACGAATTGCAGCCCCAACCCCTCCTCCAGTCGATCCATGGCGGACTTGGAATGATCTGGTCTTGGGATAGTAAGAGGGTTGAACTCTTTACCATCATCTATGACTGTGAGGGCGACTTCCTCTTGCTCGACCTCGATTTGGACTTCAATCGCATGGGACTCTTCATCGTCATATCCATATTTGACTATATTCATGAGAATCTCTTCCAAAATGAGATTTACCGCGTAAATTAGTTTTGACTGCAACTCTCGAGGTTCCAGAAAGACGTTCACTACCTGAAGCACATGGGTCAATTCCTGCATGTCGTTAGCAAATGAGATGGAAAGAGTGTTCGCCACAGCAAGCCTCCATTAGCCCGGATATTTCATGAATTCACGCCTTGGCGTGACTGCGACCGCGGATATCGGCGTCCTTCCGGGCGTCCTTGCGTGTCGGCCCCTGCGACGTACCGTTCAGGTACGCCTCGGGGTCAATCCCGTGGTACCGCGGGACGGTTGCCCGGCACGCGGCGCAAGCGCCTGCGCTGCGCGTGGCACGCCCATCTAATTCGCGCTCGATGCGCTTCCGCCTACGTTAAAACTTCGGCGAGACAAGCCGCTCAGTCCCGCAAGCGGGTTCCCAGTTTCGTGGTCTCGCGACAGCAATGCATGAAATATACGGGCTGAAAGTCTTTTAGTTACTCGATACGAAATTCAAAGTAGGTACTGTCTGTGGATTCCGCGTTCGCAAGTACCTCTTTCAACGGACTTCCTTCCTGGGCTTCGGCGAATCCAGCGGTAATCCATAAAGTGAGCCCGGGGTGGCATTCACCCTCGATAAAATCACATACCCTCAACTCTCTGGCTAATTTGATGCAGAATTTCCGGGCCTTATCCATCTTGGCGTCGTGTTGGACCACCATAATTTTGTTCATGCCGTAACGGGAACAGGTATCGGTGATCTCGAGCTGTTGCTTCACCCGGGAGGCAAGGTTCTTGACCACGGTCTGACCTGTCACATGCCCGAGCTTATCGTTGACTTCATCCAGATTTTGCACAGTGAATGAGATAACGGAAAACGTGATCTGGTAGCTTTCCAGCCGGGCCATTTCTTCCTGGAATTTTCTCTCACCTTGTGATTGGGTGGCCATGCCGGTCAGAGCATCGTGAGGGGTTTCCAGCCCCTGGATGAACTGCTGCACTACCTCATCAGAGGCGTGCTGGATTTCCTCCGGGGTGCCTTGGAACCGGATCAGTCCCTCGTCCAACATGGCCACCCGCTGGGAAATATAAAAAATGTCAGGAATATCGTGACTGATCACAACCCCGGTAAACCCGAGCCTTCTTTGGTAATCGGAGATCATGCTGTGTACTGCGCTTTTTCGTATAGGGTCGAGACCTGTGGTGGGCTCATCGAAAAGAACAATCTCCGGTTCGGTCACCAGGGCTCTGGCCAAAGCTACGCGCTTTTTCATGCCTCCTGAGAGTTGGCTGGGATATTGTTCGTCGATCCCTTCCAGGTCAAATAGCTTCATTTTGTCCCACACCCGGGTTCGAATCTCCCCTTTCGGCAGGGAGGTAGCCTCTTTCAGAGGAAGGGCGACGTTTTCGTAGACACTCATAGAGTCAAAAAGGGCCGTGTCCTGAAACATGTAACTTAATTTGGCTTTTAGGCTGTCTATCTCAGCCCTTTTCATTTCAGACAAGGCTCGTCCCTGGAAAAGAATCTTGCCCGCATCAGGTTTCAACAAACCAATGATGTGCTTTAGGAGCACGCTTTTGCCCATGCCGCTCTTACCAATAATGGTGGTGATCTCCCCTTGGAAAATGTCGAGGTTGGCGCCATTCAAAACCTGATTGGCCCCGAACCTCTTGTAGACGTCTACAAACTGAATAAGCGGCTGGTTCATTGTCGATCCCACAACAGTTGGTTGTTTTTCCCCGGGGAGGTCTGCAACGTTAGGGTTTCTTATCATATTTCACCAGTAAACCTAAACCATAAAAATGGCCATCGCAACCCACAAAGCGGCTCGGATGTTTTTTGCAGCCCTGTTGATCGTGAAATTGAGGCTTTCTTTCGCCCATGCTGGTAACCAAGGTGAGATCCACAGAGGAAACCTTGTCGAGAAATTCTTTCAAGTTGAAGCATTTGCGGGTAAGATGGTTAACCGGGATATTTCATGGATTACTTGCTGCGACCACGGATATGGACGTCCTTCCTGGCGTCCTCGGGTGTCGGCCCCTGCGACGTACCGTTCAGGTAAGGAAACCAATCCCGCGGTATCGCGGGACGGTTGCCCAGGTGGCCCGCCCGCCTCGCCTGAGCGAGCAGGCTCGCGATGGCGGGCAGGCATGCCTATCCTCTTCGCGCTCGCTGCGCTTCCGTCTTCGCAAAAGCTTCGACGAGACAAGCCGCTCAGTCCCGCAAGCGGGTTCCCAGTTTCGTGGTCTCGCGACAGCAATTCATGAAATATTCGGGCTAGGTGTGGAGAAAAAAGATGAGAGGGTGCATAATCTAATTGAAGCTCCCTGTCCCGCTATAGCGGGACTAAAGCGGGACAGGGAATCTTCGGAATGTAGGGAAGTGATTCCATTCTATTGTAGTTCGCTCGCTAACCCCGTCCGCCTCAGGCGAACTACGGGGAATGCGCTCGCCGAAGCATTTTCATGCAGGATGAACGAGTCAAAGAAGTTTATAGAAAGGAGTACGGATGGAAGTTATCGAGAAGGAACAGGACGGAATTTGCATTTTAACTTTGGGTGGTCGTTTAGATGCGAGCAGCTCTTCGGAATTTCGTGAGAAGATACTGCAAATTATCGAGGATGGCACCAAGAAAGTAATCTTGGATTGCGAGAATCTGGACTACATTTCGAGTGCTGGTCTGCGCGTGGTTTTAGAAGCCACCAAGGAAATAAAGCGGCATGAAGGAAAAATAATGCTCTGTGCCTTGCAGGATTATATCAAGGAGGTATTCGAGGTAGCTCAATTCGATGCATTCTTACCCATCGGCGCCACCTTAGAAGAAACGATCAAAACATTCTAATTTGTTGGTTTATCTTAAACCGCGCTCATGTCCCACAGGCGTGCCCAAGGTGATAAGGGCTAACGCTGTTGGAGTAGTGGAGGTTGGCCTCTGGGTTTACTTGCTTATGGTGACGACCATTTTTTCACGTATAACTTTTCCATTCTGTCTGACGACCAGACCTATTCCGTTTTCTCCCTCCGGCAAGGCACCCTGAGTATATTGCACGCCTCCTGGTGCCCTCCCTGACGCTCTGCCAAGCAATTGCTTGGGAAAGATTACCGCCGTGAGCGTGTCTCCTGGGGCTATAGGGACGAGAGGTTGGCCTCTCATTTCTTTCAGCCCATCCCAGGTAACACCGTCCCACAAAAAACGGCCTTTTTCGCTGCTATTCAGGAGATAGAAGCTATTTTCCCAATCAAGATTCAGCTCTTTTTTCGTTTTGTTGGTTACAACCAGACGAAATGTTGCAAAGAAACCCTGGCCTTCTTTCAGTTGGGGCTTGAGTTCAGCAACAAAATAGTCATTACTGGCCCTTTGAACTTCTGGATCACTAGAGTAGACTTCCACCGGGGTTACCCTCTCTGGGAAGACCCCCCTTTCTTTTACCAAGGCATTCCGATACTGGATATAGGCGTTGCGGATGGCAATGTAAGGATCGATTGCGGCTTCCTTGAGAGCCTCGTAATCTCCCAGCGTCAGGGAGACGTTGTTGAATTTCCTATATCCTTTAACTCCCCAACGCAAGAGCAAGGGATCAACGTACCAGGTGATTGGATCTGCGAAGGAATCTCCAACCCAGCCTATCAAACTTCTCGTACTGTATGGCCCCAGTACTGGCAAATTAATGAAGAAACCATGCCCCACCCTCCAGACACCCAGAGTCTGGCCAAGGTCCTCGTCCTGCATGGGGAGGTTGAGTCCTCTCGAAGAAGGATCGAAAAAACCGAAAAAGCCGAGGGTTGAATTAACAGTGAAGCGCGAGACTTCGATGCCCGCCCCCCGAAAGTTCCCCTGCAAAATGGCATTGACGAAGCGGACTGGGAACAGCAGGTTGACGAAAAAGTTGCGCACGGCAATCCGGAAATCCTCGGGGAAGACCCAATTGTAGCCCTGGGCTGTGGGTTTGAGGAGCCAGAAGTAGAGCCGGTCATTGAAGTGAAATATGGCTCGGTTCAGTGGTTCCAGGGGATCTGCAATCAATACTACCTCGGCTTCTTCCGGTTCCTCTTCCAGGAAATCCAGATCCTCTTCGAAATCGAGGTCTTCATCCGATAGATCTTCCGTTCCCTCCTCTGAGGCCGGTGGATTTTTCTCTTCTTGTATTTCCTCTACCTCAAGTGGACTCTGTTCTGCCGCTGTCTCCTTGGACTGGGATGGGTTTTTCTCTGCGGCGGCCAAGGTTGCCTGTTGCTCCTGCACGGAGGGAACCGTTGGCTCCATAGAAAGGGTCGAAGTAGAATTGTGGGCACAGCCGACTGCGATAAAAGCAAAAAGCAGGACCATCCATGATGGTGGCTTCATGAAATCCATGCTCCGTATATGGTGACGCCCTACGTGTCTGCCTTCTTCAGCTATTTTGATCTACGCTTTTTCGGTCTTCTTTCTCAGGATTTTGAGCACCTCTTCTGGTGGGTTGTTCGCCAGGATGTCTCTGAACTGGGTGCGATAGTTTTTAATCAGGCTAATACCCTCAATGATGACGTCATAAACTTTCCACTTACCGTCTTTCAGATACACCCGGTAAAAAATCGGTATCTCCGCTGATTTCGTAAGGATGTGGGTTTGGACTTCGGCTTTTTTTTCCGAAAGCATGGTTTCTTTATCAAAAGTTACCTTCTCGTCTGTGTACGAAAGAATTCTGTCCATGTAAGCCTTTTCCAGAA